>JADIMD010000117.1 GCA_017695015.1 Candidatus Cryptobacteroides faecigallinarum
CCATCTGAAGTCCCTTGAAGATATTGTTGGCAAGATTGGTCAGGAAGAAGCCTGCCCCTTCAGGGAATATGGTGAAATAATGGAATCTGGAGTATGTGCTTTTCTTGAATTTCCAGTAGTTCATGAATTCAGTTCCTTCATGTGCATCGAAGAAAGCGTGAATCGTGTCCTGGTCCTTGATAGGGAGGTCCATCCCGGAGAGCAGGTGGTAATAGTCATAATGTCCGGCAGCAGTAGCCGCCTTGAGCAGGGCAAGCTCCACCCTCATTATGCTGACCCCTCCCCAGTTTACATGGATACGGGGCTCTATGAATGAAAGTGAGGAATGCCTGCAGGAGCCTTTCCATTCCTCCTTGTCGAACTTTGCTTTGGCATCAACATGGATAAAGATGTCGTTCCTGCTGTCGTCCAGCAGTTCCACGAGTTTGCGCAGCTGTGTGAAATTCTTGTGCGCAAGTATGAGGTATGCATGTCTTTTCATTATTCTGCCTTGCTCTGCTGTTTCTTTATTGAATCATATATCAGGTCTATTATCCTGCTGTCCACTGTTTCGTCGAACTTCCTTGCCCAGAAATGCGGAACGCTCATCAGCAGGTCCCAGTCTCCAGTGCGGAAAGTCCATGGATGTCTGACATTTCCTCCCCTCGTCCAGTCAATAAACCTCATGTTGCCTTTCCCCTGATTTGACGGATCCGTCAGTTTCTTGACGAAAAGCCTTTCCCTGAACGGTGAATTCATCACGAGTGTCGCGAAAAAGATTTCGTCGCAGATGATGGTATGACTGAAAATCCTTTCCAGCCATTTTTCCCTGGAAACGGCATATCTTGCCAGGTTATCCGTTATGCTGAACCATTGGGAGGCATAACAGAAATTGATGTCACGGTTTATTCCCAGTCCGGCTGCGGTCTGTATTTTCCTTCCGATTTTGTTGATAGCATGGAAGAAGAAATTCCTTTCCATTTCAGGAAACAGTGTATACAGTCTTACCCGGCTACCCGTATCAGACTTGAAATTCCAGCAATTGATGAATTCCGTCCCGCTGTGAGCATCGAAGAAAGCGTGAATCGTGTCCTGGTCCTTGACAGGGAGATCCATCCCGGAGAGCAGGTGGTAATAGTCATAATACCCAGCTTCCGTAGCAGCCTTGAGAAGAGCCAGTTCCACCCGCATTATGCTCGGTCCACCCCAATGGACTGCAATTCTGGGAGAAATGAAGGAAAGATGTGATCCGGTGCAGGTATAGTCCCACTTTTCAGGAGAGAACCGGGCCTTGCGGTCAACATGTATGTATATGTCATTGCGCGGATCGTCCAGCAGTTCCACCAGTTTGCGAAGTTGCCCGAAATTGCAATGTGCCAATATAAGGTATGCGTGTCTTTTCATCGGTATTGAAGATTTTGTCTGCAAGATATGAAATATATCTGGAAAGCATTTCAAGCAATCCTCATATTCTTTGTGGGATGTAATTTCCTTGTGCCCCGGGATTATTCAGGGGACCGGACAAGGCTGATAAGTAATACATGAATGAAGCCCCTACCCCTTGTGGGTCATATCCTGCGATAAGAAAAAGTCTCTTCATCATAGATACATGTCAGTCATTATGTCCGCGAAACTGCCTTTGACAGGGGAGATGGCGGAGGCGGACTTGTACTCTATCTTCTGGAAGAAAGCTCCTGATGTCTCTTTCTTGAAAATATCGGGGTCAAACGGCTTGTCCCTGTATTTCCACCACAGACGGTGGGTGGGATCCTGGATGAGGTGGGGCATTTTTTCAAATTTCTGACCTGCCAGAGAATTGCATTCCACGGCCTTTCTCAGGATCATCTGGTGTATGAAGTATTCTATGGCCCTGTTTTCCTGTTCCCAATATGTATGTATGCCTTCTCTCCATGTCTTTAATATGTGGTTTCCCTTTTTTGCCCGGAAAAAGCAGTTCTGTACGAATGCGTAGTATCCGCATACAGTCTCTCCTCCGAGATAGATGAAGAAGTCTTCATCCAATATCCATTGGGGAACCGGTGATGTTACGAATCCGGTGGCATCCAGCCATATTCCTCCATATTCATACAGCAGTTCAACACGGCAGATGTCAGCAAAATGGGCAGGCTTTATCTTGCCTTTGTTCCATTTGTCCATTATGTATCCCGGCAAGGAAATCCAGTCTTCCAGACTCTTGCTGTCCAGAATGGTTATATGCTGGGAACAAAGGTGTTTCATGCTTCTGAAGCAGGCTTTGACTATTGCAGGCGCATTTTCTTCACCCTGAAGCCAGATGGTGAATATGCGTTCCGGTTGTGCGTTGTCCGTCGAAGATGGCTGAGGGTCAGGCTGTACGGCCTTCATGTAGGGAACATAGCAGTCAAGATATCTGTCCACAGCCTTCCTGATGACTTCTCCTTTTTTTCGGCTGCGGATATCGTGCCCTTTCCAGAAGCCGTTGAACAAGTGCCCCTTAAAGAATATTTCCATTCTGGTAAGTATCCCTCTGCAAAGGTCCACCCGTATCTTCATTCCGAAGAGATAGATGAATTTTTCTCCCGTTTTTTCCTCACGGTTGATTGAGAATATGTGCTTGAAGGCAATGGACACAGCCTTGTTCATCACCAGATATGCGGCTGCTGCGGTGCTTTGCGAGATTGTAGCGGCACGATAGCCGTATGCGTTTGCGGCCATGGAAAGGATTCTTTCATAGACATGTGCCATCGAACCTCCCGAGTGCGATATCTGAATATGCGGGAATATGTTTTCCGTGATATTGTCTTTCTGAAGATACCTGAATATCCTGCTTCTTGCAATGAACATCGTTCCTACACAGAAGTGTCTGTCGGATACCTTGAGTCCTATCCGTCTGAGTTCCCTGTCCAGCAGGAAACTGTCTTCACTATGCCATAGAGAGGTTTTCATCCATAGCATCCTGCAACAGATAATGCCGATATCGGGGCGTTGCCTGAATATCTTGAGGATTTTCCTGAATTTCCTCCTGCTTCCCAGCAGCGAATTGACAAGGGCGTTCCTCCATTCATATCCACAGAGTGTTATCTTATGAATTTTCAGGACGGACTCGCTTTTGGTATGCAGTTTCATCACATAGTCGTACCTGTCGAGGTTTACGGACTTGATGACTTTTATGAACGGCCAGATGTCGTATCCTATATTTTCTGTCCGGATGATGTGAGTGTCCTTTTTGAATGCCGTTATCTTGTTCTCAGTATCCTTGTTCGTTCCAGTCATCGTAACGAACAGGTCCCATTCGTAATCGGTGATGTTGGACAGTTTTTCTATGAAGAAATCCGTCTGGTCATGATAATATATATGGAGATGGACAAGTATCCGCTTCATCCGGTTTTCCCTGCTTATGGTTACAAACAGTCGCAAATATACAATTTTATGTAATTCTTTTAAAGAATATCGGAAAAAACGGTATCTTTGCCGGACATGATCATCAAAACGGTCGGTATATCAATGGATAGTGTAAAGATTAGGGCGAGCATAGTGAAGTCGCTGATTTCACTGGTGGGGAAACTGCCTCTGAAGGTCCTTTATGGGCTCGGGGGCGCGGTTGCCTGGGTTATGCGCAGTGTGTTGGATTACAGAAAGAATGTCATATATACGAATATAGCGCGAACATTCCCGTGGCAGGCATACGAGTGGATTGACAGCGTTGCCCGTCAGTATTATTCGAGGATGGGAGACCTTGTCGCGGAGACGATATGGTTCGGCGGATGCAATGGTAAGAAGGGCGGACGCCGGCTGAGAAAACAGCATATTTATGAATATGTCAATCCGGAGGTATTGATTGAAGCGAACAAGGAAAGGGGCGTGATGGCAATGAAGTCGCACTGCGGTAACTGGGAACTGCTCGGGGGAATCTATGAATATTCCTACGGACTTGATTTGCGTGAATACATAGACAAGGACAACTTCTATGTGGCCTACCGGTCAATGTCCAACAAGGTCTCTGATCTTGTGTTTTATGAGAACCGCAAGGCTCCGCTTCCTGACTACAAGGGAATGGTGGAGGATACCAAACTTATGCGGCATGCAGTGGCGCACAGGAAGGACAAGCCTGTATATGTGCTGAATGCGGACCAGTTCCCGTACAAGGGATGCCACTATGTGGGGAAATTCCTGAACCAGCCGACGGAAGGTATGCTCGGAGGGTTTTCCCTCGCATCCAAGCTCGGTTTTGCCGTCCTTTACATGAGGGAGGAAAGGGTCAGCCGCGGTCATTATCGTCTGACCTTCGAAGTCATTACGGAAGATGCTGCGGGGCAGGATCCGGAAAAACTCATGCGGAAGTATTATGACCTTCTCGAAGCCGACATCAGAAAAGACCCTGTGAACTGGCTGTGGAGCCACAAGAGATGGCATTACGATTCCCTCAGACCTGAAGCGAAGGAAATGTTCGGGCTTGAATGACGCTTATGGCGGCAGACTGTCCTGCGAGATATCCCGTAGAAAACGCTATCTGCAGGTTATACCCTCCGGTGTCACCGTCAAGATCCAATATTTCCCCGGCAAAATACAGCCCGGGGATTTTTTTGCATTCCAATGTCTTGGGTTTCACCTCCGAGGCGCTGATTCCGCCGGCAGTTATGACACATCTTTCATAGCCGACATAACCTGCAATGTTCATTTTCCAGCTTTTCAGAGCCTTCGCGAGCTTCCTTACATCATCACCCCGTGTATACATCAGAAATGTTCCTGCAAGTTCTCTCGGCACCAGTTTTCCGAGCAGGATTCTGAATCTGTCATGATGTCCCATGCGTCTGCTCCTGCTGTCTTCGGATATCTCTTTCCACAGGGAAGCTATTCTCCTGTCGAGCTGTTCTTCGCTGACTGCCGGCTTGAGATCGATGACTACACTGACCTTTGAGCCGTGAATCATCGCATAGACACATTTCCTGCTGATTCTGAAGCCTGCCGGACCTTCGAGACCGCCGTCGGTGAAATCAATGTCACCGAACTCTTCGCAGACCTTGTTGCCATCGATATATGCCGAAACCGTTATATTTTTCAGCTGGATTCCGCACAGGGATTTGCCTGTGGCTGTCATCTGGGTATTCCTGTCGATGTGTTTCTGTCCGTTGCTTCCGTTGTGTATCTTGTAACCTTCAGGCACGATGGCTGTGAGGGACGGGAAGGTCTCGGTGACGGTTATCCCGAGCCCCTCTGCCCATTTCAACCCGTCTCCTGTCGAGCCGCTGGCAGGGTATGAAAGTCCGCCAGTGGTGATTATCAGCCTTTTGCAGGAGAATGTGCTTTTGTCTGAACATTCTACGGAGAATCCGTCCACCCTCTTGCCTATGGAAATGACTTCCTTGCCACAGAGGATTTCCGCCCCGGCTTTCTTTGCTGCTGACACAAGGGTGTCCACGACATCGGAGGACTTGTGGGATGCCGGGAATGCCCTGTCTCCTCTCTCAACCACGGTTTCGAGTCCGTTATCCTCCAGAAAGGCAGACATTTTCTCTGGAGGCAGGTTGTAGAATGCTGGGCGCAGCAGTCCGCTCCCCGGATGTATGTGGGATGCAAATTCCTCCCATGGCTTGATATTGCTGAAATTGCATCTGCCCTTGCCTGTTATCATTATTTTTCTACCAGGTCTCGGCATTTTCTCTATCACTGTCACCCTGCAGCCATTCATCGCGGCTCCTGCGGCAGCCATAAGCCCGGCGGCGCCTCCTCCGATTACTATTATCTCGCTGTCTTTCATCTGTTCTTCATCAAAACCATGCAAATATGGAAAAAATTACTATATTTGCAATCCCTTTATGGAGATAAGGCTGCCAGTTTAGCTTAGTTGGTAGAGCATCGCATTCGTAACGCGAAGGTCGTGGGTTCGAATCCCATAGCTGGCTCAAGAAATCCGTCTTATGCAGGATAAGTTATCCCGATGCAGCGTCTTATGCGCTGCTGTTTTTTTTATTATGGCGTCATGTGCATGCAGCCGCGTGACGGAATATCCGCCGTCAGCCGCAAAAGGCAACCGGTATGCAGCCTTTTTCGAACTTTTCCCCGGCGGCGCAGTTTCGATATCTCCTTTTACGGGACAGAGAGATACTCTCATGGTCGATTGCTCTTTCGGGAATGTGGTCTGCATGTCCACTTCATATGCGGCATGCTTCTCCGAAATAGGATGTGACAGCTGTGTTACGGCCGTGTCCGGGGTGAGATTCCTGAGCAACATCAGGTTGAGGGAAAGACTCGGCATGGTCGAGGCAGGTCATGAGGGGGCCTTTGACTATGAAGCCGTTTTGGGACTCAAACCCGATGTGGTGCTCGCATATTCTGTATCAGCAGTGGAGCCGCAGTATGTGACCCGTCTCAAAGCCTTGGGCGTCAAGGTATTCATGCTTTATGACCATTTGGAGTCCCATCCGCTTGCAAGGGCGGAATATGTCAGGCTTGCAGGGCAGCTTACGGGCAGGATGGCGGTGGCGGACAGTATTTTTGACAGCGTCTCCGGCAGATATGGGCAGATTGCCGACAGTGTGGCTCAAACCGTGACTTCAGACAGGGTAAAGGTCCTTCTTAATCTGCCTTATGCCGACATGTGGTATATCCCAGGTGAGCGCAATTATATGTCCCGGCTGATCAGCGATGCAGGAGGAGAAGTCCTCGGTGCCCGGAAAGGCAGGATAGAATCCTCCGCAGTGTCTATGGAAACTGCTTACAGCCTGTCCCTTGATGCTGATTTCTGGCTCAATACAGGGAACTGCAGGACAAGGGATCAGATAGGAAGCCAGCATCCTTTTCTGAATGAATTCGGTCCGATGGGGAGAGAACATAGCATATTCAACAACATCTCCAGGACCAATGACGCAGGAGGCAATGATTTCTGGGAGAGCGGAGCCCTGCATCCCGAGCTTGTCCTTTCTGACCTTGTCTCGATATTCGGGACTTCCTCCAGCACAGGAAATGCAGAAGGATTACATTATTATCTTGAGGTCGAATAGAGGGTTTTCACAGAAACTTCCTCGCAGTCTTGTCTCTGGTCCGCCTGCCCTTGACACGAGAGCGGCAGCCGGTGCGAGTTCGACAGCGACAATATCCCCGATTCTGACGGAGACGAGCCTGGAAGCTTTCACGAGAGCATCCTTGATGAGATTTTCCGGACCGGCGGCAGTGGAATATATCACATCCTCGCCCGTCATTATCCTGAATTCGTTGTCTGCCGAAGACAAGGTACATCTGTCGTACATCGGGAATGGGAGGATGGATGTGTGGTCCATTATTTCGCAGGACGGCTCATCTGCTGTCGCGGCATACAGGAGCATGCCGTAATTGACGGCATCATAGTATCTGTCCACGAATTTTTCCCCTATGCATTTGCCTGCCTTGGAGATTCTGGCGAAAAGTACTGGGGAATAGCTGTATGACGACACTTGCTCAGGAGCGTAGATGTCCTTGTCTTCACGCTCCCATGTCGTGTCCGGACGGCATCTCACATGTCCGTCGGCTGTAATTACTATAATGTTCATCGGCTGTCTTTCTGTCTGACCTAAAACAGCGACCCTGTCTTGTCTGCCGAGCCGAAATGGTTGGCAAGCCTGTTCGTGGCGCCTCTGAGCTGGGCTTCATTGAGAGGCTCGTTGGACTCTGCGGCAGCTTTCCTCTTTTCCCTGTCAAACTGTTGCTTCAACAGGGCGAACTGCCTTTTCGTGTCGAGGGTAAACTCCCCGTTTTCAATCCATGCAAAATATGAAGGCTCGGAGAAATACACTTCCCTTGCCGTCTTGCCCTTGTGCTTTCCGAAAGTGATTATAACCTCTTTCTTGTCGTTGAGGGCCAGCCTTCCGGCATAGTCCACGCTCCTCTGTCTTTCAGAGAAGTTGGCGAGGAACTCCACATCGTTCTTCAGTGTCCCTGAATATTTGTCGAGCTGGGCCTTCAGTACTTCGTATGTGGCTTTGGTGTCAGCCTCCGCAGCATGCGCATTCTCCAGCTCAGCTCCGCAGTAGAACCTGTAGGCTGCTTTCAGATTGCGCGGCTCCATCACATGATAGATGTTCTGCACATCCACCATCCTCTTTTCGTGCAGATTGATTTCCGGCTTCTTGTCGGTATATTTCCTTACCCTCTCTATCTCCTCTGCCAGCATCGGGAGGTCGAACTTGGTCGAGTTGAATCCGGAGAGGTCGCTGTCTCCTATCCACCTGACCACAGTGTCGATTATGTCGCAGAAACGGGGACAGTCCTTGAGCTCCTCGTCCTTGATGCCGTGAACGGACATTGCACTTGGATTGATGGGCTTCTGGCAATTGTTGGCATAGTCCCACGGCCTGACTCTCCATGTCTTGACCCTTTCCTCGCCGTCAGGCATTATTTTCACGAAACTGAGCTCTATGATACAGTCGGAGGCAATATTAAGCCCCGTGCTCTCTATGTCGAAGAAGAGCAGGGGCCTCTGTAGATTAAGATTCATAATCAAGCAATCATTATCGGCATTATGATTCCGCAGATCTTTTCGCTCTCCGCTTCATCTTCAGCCGGAACTATAAGTGCCGCATGCCTGCTGTCAGCGAACTTTATGACCAGGCTGTTGCATGTCATGTTGTTCAGTATCTCTATCAGGAATGAGGACTTGAACCCGATGGTCAGCTCCTCCCCGTCATACTGGCAGCTTATCTTCTCGTATGCGGCGATCGAGAATCCGAGATCCTGGGCAGACACTTCTATCGAGCCGTTCTTCAGGTCGAACTTGATATGGTTGGACGCCTTGTTGGCGCACACCGACACCCTTCTTACTGTGTTGAGCAGCTGTACCCTGTCAATTCTCAGGATGTTGGAGTTGTTCTGAGGGATGACATCCCTGTATTTCGGATATTTACCCACTACAAGCAGACACACCATGGTGGTGGAGTCGAACTTGAAGATGACTGCCTTGGAATCGAAGGTCACCTGGACTGTCTCTGTGTTCTTTCCTAATATTGAACGGAGCACGCCGGCAGGTCTCTTGTGCAGGATGAACGACGCCTTTTCAGGGGATTTTACATCTTTTGTCGTGTAGCAGATGAGCTTGTGCGAATCTGTCGCCACGAGAGTGGTGTATTCCGTGTCTATATCAAACAGGATACCGTTCATCACCGGCCTTATCTCGTCGTCCGCAGTGGCGTAGATAGTGCCTGAAATGCCTTCTGCAAGACTCTGTGCAGGGAAATCTATCGATATGGCGTCGCTTCCTGTCGAAAGGATGTCAGGATAGTCCACTGCAGGGAAATACGGAAGTGTGGATGTTCCTGTCGCCCAGCTGCATTCGAATGAAGTGTCATTCAATGTCTTGATAGTGAGAGGCTGGTCCGGCAGCTCTTTCAGCAGATTGGTGAGATGGTTGGCCGGTACGGCTATCTTGCCTTCTTCGGCAGTGCTTTCCACCTCCACTTCTGTCTTCAGGGTCAGTTCTGTATCGGATGCAGTGATCTCGAGAGTCTCTCCTTTCAGCACGAAAAGGAAATTCTCCAGAATCGGCAGTGCAGACTTTGCCGGGATGGCCTTTGAGACCGCAAGAATGCCGCGAAGCAGCTCAGAGCTTGATATAACGAATTTCATGTCAATATGAGTTTTTCAACCAACAAATATAGGAATTATTTAGAAGTAGTTTTGAAAAAACTCGATTTTTATGGCATATAATTTGATTTTCCCGCCTCCTGGTTTAAAAGAAATGTCTAAATACAAAATAGTTATGAAAAAAGGTTTATTGATAGTGGCTCTGGCAGCGGTGGCAGGAGGTCTTACGGCCTGGATAGTGGCAAAGTCGGCTATGCCCGAGACCGCGGGGTCCATAACACAGGTGGTCGGTGACAGCCAGTACAGGACTGTCAATCTGTCATTGGACAATTATCCGGATTTTACATATGCGGCAGAATCCGCCATAGATGCTGTGGTGTATGTGAAGGTGGTGTCAAGGGAGATGTCCCGCCAGGCACCGAGCATATTTGACTTCTTCTTCGGCTACGGTGGGACTCCGCAAGAGAGGGAGCGTGTAGGAAGCGGTTCGGGAGTCATCATAAGGCAGGACGGTTACATAGTGACCAACAACCATGTGATAGAGGGCGCGACTGACATCGAGGTGACCCTGACCAACAACAAGACTTTCAAGGCTGAGCTTATCGGGGCAGACCCTGCTACGGATGTGGCCCTTATCAAGGTTGATGCACAGGGGCTGCCTGTAATCCCGTTCGGGGATTCTGACAAGCTGCGCCTCGGGGAATGGGTTCTGGCGATAGGCAGCCCGTATAATCTCCGTTCCACTGTGACTGCAGGTATCGTCAGCGCCAAAGGAAGGTCCATTCCTGACAACAGCAGGGAATTCAAGATAGAATCCTTCATCCAGACTGATGCGGCAGTCAATCCGGGCAACAGCGGTGGAGCTCTTGTGGACAAGGCAGGCAATCTTGTCGGAATCAACACGGCAATCGTATCCCAGACAGGGGCATATGCCGGCTATTCGTTCGCGGTGCCTGTCAATATTGTCAAAAGGATAGTGGACGACCTCATGGATTTCGGCTCTGTCAGAAGGGCAGTGCTCGGAGTAGTGATGAGCCCTATTACACAAGAAATTGCAGATAAATTGAAACTTTCTTCTCTTAACGGCGTATATATTGTTGAGGTTTCGCCGGGAAGTGCGGCAGAACAGGCAGGAGTCAAGAAGGAGGATGTCCTCGTGAAGATTGACTCTGTGCAGGTTACCAACGCATCTTCAGTGCAGGAAATGGTCAGTGGGTTCTACCCTGGAGACAAGGCTACGCTTACCGTCATCAGGGGCGGCAAGGAGAAAGAGCTCGAAGTGACATTCAAAGGCACTGCACAGGAGAATGGGACTGTAACTGAAGACGGTTCTGTGGCATTTTACGGATCTGCGATCAAGGAAGCTTCCAAAGAGACGAAAGAGAGGCTCGGCATCAAGTCGGGTGTCGAGATTGTTTCCGTGGGACCGGGCAAGATCATGGATGCGGGCGTGACGGAAGGGTTTGTAATCCTGTATGTCAACGACCAGCTGGTGAGCAAGCCTCAAGATGTAATCAATATAATAAAGAAGTCGAAGAGGGCTGTATTCATCGAAGGGCTTACATCCTATGGAAAAGTCTCGTATTTCGGCTTCGGAATATAAAGGAGATTAAACAGGCATGAGACAACTAAAGATCACCAAGTCCATCACCAACAGGGAGAGCGCATCTCTGGACAAATATCTTCAGGAGATCGGAAGGGAGGAACTTATTACGGTGGAGGACGAGGTGGAGCTCGCCCAGAGAATCCGTAAGGGAGACCAGGCTGCATTGGAAAAACTGACGAGGGCCAACCTCAGGTTCGTGGTATCAGTGGCAAAGCAGTACCAGAACCAGGGACTCAGTCTTCCCGATCTGATCAATGAGGGTAATCTCGGGCTTATCAAGGCGGCGGAGAAATTCGACGAGACCAGAGGATTCAAGTTCATATCATATGCGGTGTGGTGGATACGCCAGTCCATCCTTCAGGCTCTTGCAGAGCAGTCGAGGATAGTGAGGCTCCCTCTCAACCAGGTAGGTTCCCTGAACAAGATCAACAAGGCATTGCAGAAGTTCGAGCAGGAGCATGAGAGAATGCCTTCTTCGGAGGAGCTGTCAGAGATGATAGATGTCCCTAAGGACAAGATCGCCGACACTTTGAGGGTGTCAGGCCGTCATGTGAGCGTGGACGCCCCGTTCGTCGAGGGAGAGGACAACAGCCTTCTTGATGTGCTGGTCAACAACGATTCTCCGAGCGCGGACAGGGGGCTCGTCAACGAATCTCTCAACAAGGAGATAGAGAGGGCTCTTTCTACACTTGCACCGCGTGAAAGGGAGATTATCAAGTCCTTTTTCGGCATAGGCTGCCAGGAAATGACTCTCGAAGAGATAGGCGAAAGGTTCGGCCTCACGAGGGAGCGTGTCCGTCAGATCAAGGAGAAGGCGATACGCAAACTCAAGAACAATTCCAGAAGCAGGCTCCTCAAGAGCTACCTCGGCTAAAACCATTGAACAGATGACACCTGAACAGTTTATTTCGACTAAGGCAGCAGAGGCTGTAAAAAACATATATGGAGCAGACATCGAGCCTTCGGTGCTGCAGGTACAGGTCACGAGAAAAGAATTTGAAGGGGACTACACCCTTGTGGTGTTCCCTCTTCTGAAGATATCGAAGAAAAGCCCTGAAATCACAGGTGCGGAAATCGGGGAATGGCTGCAGACAAATGTCCCGGAGATTTCGTCCTGCAATACTGTGAAAGGATTCCTTAACATTTCCTTTTCAGCTTCTTACTGGAACGGGATGTTTGCAGAAATGGCAGCCGATGAGGACTATGGCCAGCTTCCGCCTACGGGCAAGACCATCATGGTGGAGTTCTCGTCTCCCAACACCAACAAGCCGCTTCATCTCGGGCATATCAGGAACATTCTGCTCGGATGGTCCGTGTCGAAGCTCCTTGAAGCCAACGGCCACAAGGTAATGAAAGTGAACCTTGTCAATGACAGGGGTATCCACATCTGCAAGTCCATGCTTGCATGGCTCAAGCTCTGGAACGGCAAGACTCCGGAGACAGCAGGGCAGAAAGGCGACCATCTTGTAGGCGACTGCTATGTGGCTTTCAATGACATATACAAGAAGGAAGTGGAAGAACTCGTCGCAGGAGGCATGTCAGAGGAGGAAGCCAAGAAGAACGCCCCGAGCCTGAAGGAAGCGCAGGAGATGCTTCTGAAATGGGAGCAGGGAGACAAGGAAGTCAGGGAGCTCTGGGCAAGGATGAACGGATGGGTATATGCCGGGTTCGACAAGACTTATGAAGACCTCGGGATTGTTTTCGACAGGACATATTACGAGTCACAGACATACCTTCTCGGCAAGGCTCTGGTCCAGAAGGGTCTCGACATGGGCATTTTCGAAAAGGAGGCGGACGGTTCAGTATGGTGCGACCTGACATCGGACGGACTCGACCGCAAGCTTCTGCTCAGGGGGGACGGCACTTCTGTCTACATTACCCAGGATCTCGGCACTGCAGAGCAGAGGTTTGAGGAGTACAGCCTGGATGAAATGATATATGTGGTCGGAAACGAGCAGAATTACCATTTCCAGGTGCTCAAACTCATCCTCGGCAAGCTCGGATTCAAATGGGCGGATGACATATATCATCTTTCATATGGAATGGTGGAGCTTCCAGAAGGGAAGATGAAATCACGCGAAGGAACGGTAGTCGACGCCGATGACCTTATCGAGAAGATGTACAATACTGCCAAGGAGACATCCCTGGAGCTCGGCAAGATAGGTGATATGGACGATAAGGAGCAGGACAGCCTGTTCCGCATGATCAGCATGGGCGCCTTGAAATATTTCATCATCAAGGTCGACCCTAAGAAGACCATGCTCTTCGACCCTAAGGAGTCCATCGACTTCAACGGGAATACAGGTCCGTTCATCCAGTATACGCATGCCAGGATCAAGTCCATTTTACGCAAGGCGGACGAGAAAGGCATAACATGCGACAAGGAGGATATCCATCCGGACACGGCTCTTTCGGCCAAGGAAGTCAGGATCATCAAGCTCCTCGACCTTTTCCCTGTGAAGATAGCCGAGGCCGGAGATGCACATTCTCCTGCAATAGTAGCCAATTATGCATATGAGCTGGCAAAAGAATTCAACCAGTATTATCATGACACTCCGGTCCTGAAAGAAGAGAATGAAGCACTGTTGAAATACAGGCTTGTACTCATAGATACCATTGCGAAAGTTCTCCGCAAGGCGATGGGTATACTCGGGATTTCTCTTCCGGAAAGAATGTAATGGCAGCGGAAATGATACCGACTTCCCGCAAGGAAGTTGAAGCTTTGGGATGGGACTATATAGACATTATCCTTTTCAGCGGTGATGCCTATGTGGACCATCCTTCTTTTGGTACTGCAGTCATAGCAAGGTGGCTCCAGAAGCATGGCTACAGGGTCGCCGTTGTCCCCCAGCCTAACTGGAGGGATGACCTGAGGGATTTCCGAAAATTAGGCAGACCGAGACTCTATTTCGGGGTCAATGCAGGAGCAATGGACTCCATGGTCAACCATTACACGGCCTCCAAACGCCTACGCAGCGATGATGCCTATACTCCAGATGGCAAGGCAGGACAGCGTCCCGACTATGCCGTCACGGTCTACACTAAAATCCTGAAGGAACTCTATCCTGATGTCCCTGTGGTGATAGGAGGAATAGAAGCGTCGCTCCGCCGTCTCACCCATTACGATTACTGGAAAGATGACCTCATGCCGTCTGTCTTGGTGTCGAGCGGGGCCGACTGGCTCTGTTACGGGATGGGGGAGCGCCCGATGCTTGAGCTCACAGAAGCCATCGAGGCAGGACGCAACCTTTCCGACATCCGCAGGATACCGCAGATAGCATTCCTGATGAGCGGACATTGCAGGATCCGTGACGCGGTGACGCTGCATTCATATGAAAAATGCAGGGAAAGCAAGGAAGCCTTTGCGGAAAATTTCCATCTGATCGAGACATATGCCAATATGCTCCATGCCCCGGTCATCGCCGAGCCGGTAGGGGACGGTTATGTGCAGGTAAATCCCCCATATCCTCCTGCAACTCAGCAGGAAATGGACTCGTTCTGGGACCTCCCTTTCACAAAGCTGCCGCATCCGAGATATAAAGGAAAGAGAATTCCTGCATATGACATGATAAAATTCTCAATAAATACCCACAGAGGCTGTTTCGGCGGCTGTAATTTCTGTACTATTGCTGCCCATCAGGGCAAGTTTATCCAGTCACGGTCGGAGCAGTCCATTGTCAGGGAAGCGGAGTCGCTCAGGTCGTTGCCTGGTTTCGCCGGGAACATTTCGGATCTCGGGGCCCCAACGGCAAACATGTACGGGATGGGAGGGAAAAATCCTGAACTTTGTGCCGTGTGCAGGCGCAAATCATGCCTTTTCCCTGCCCCGTGCCGCAACCTCGACCGTTCTCATGCTCGCCTTCTGGAACTCTATCACAGGATTGCCGCGATCAAAGGAATCAGGCATTCATACATAGGCAGCGGCATCAGATATGACCTGTTCCTTGACGGGAAAGGCTATGTGGATGAGACATCCGGTCCGTATCTCCGAGAACTGGTCACGGAACATACATCAGGCAGGCTTAAAGTCGCTCCCGAGCATACTGAAGACAATGTCCTGGAATTGATGGCAAAGCCTTCCTTCAAGCTTTTCGAGCAGCTCAGACGCGAGTTTGACCGCATAGTCGGCTCCGGCAAGAGGCATTGCGAATTAGTGCCTTATTTCATTTCTGGACATCCGGGATGCGGCATGAAAGAGATGGAGAAACTCTCGAAGAATCCGGCTCTGAAAGGACTCTATATGGATCAGGTGCAGGATTTCACCCCGACTCCGATGACCACCTCCTCGGTAATGTTCTACACAGGCCTTGACCCTACGAATCTCCATAGGGTCTTTGTGGAAAGAGATATAGAAAGAAAAAGGAAGCAGAAATCTTTCTTCTTCAAGAAGAGGTAGATTCCTGCTCCCGTTCAGTGTCTTTGCAAGTCCCGCCTGACTGTTAGAATACCAGCATCAGCCTGGATACCGCTGTCATGTTTTTATAGTTTGCCTGACATTCTATTTTCTGTGTAGGTGTCCCGAAAGATGAAGGAGTGTAGACAACTGAATATGCCTGTCTGGCTGACAGTACCGACGATGTCCAGTACCAGATGGTGTCTTCCTTCCCCTCATGGATTACAGTCTTGTTCCCGTCGGCAACCTTGGCTAATGCCTTGTTTATTTCCGCCGCAGGATAGACGCCTACAGGATCCCACCACATCCAGGTGTTGTCTTTAGTTTCTCCGTCATCATATCCTGTCATGATTTCGTCATCAGGACTTAATGCTATTCCGCAGGTTGCCCTGAAGAAATCGAACATCTCGCCCATAGCAGGCAGATACCATCCCGTAGTGTTGGAGACGGCAGGACCTCCTGCAGTTTCTGCGAAAGTCTGTGTCTGGCTGAATGCACCGTATAGATTCTTTGCCACATCGTCGGCCCTTTTCTCCAGAATGGCCTTGGTGTAGCCGTAACCGTCTATGTCGCTGTCAAGGGCAGCTGCATTCTGCTGTGCGGAATAGTCGTGGGATGCTTTAGGCACTAATCCTATATCTGATTCGTCATGGTCGGTGGCGGAATCGTACCATGCGGCAGCCGGTGCTTCCTTTGCAGATGTGACAGTGCCGTGTACTGTTCCGCCGAGGGCTTCCTTGGCGCTCTGGCTGATTCTTTCAGGATTGATGTTGGTGACAATCCCTATTACGGTCGCAGCCTTGACTACGGCTTCGTCTGCGTCTTTCGGAAGCAGGCTGCCGTCAGCGAGGAAAAAGTCTCCTGTCTGCAGCGTGTGATGCTTTTCGGAAGTCTCGCTGAATGAAAAGACTGTTGCTGATCCCGGCTTCGCATCCGAAAGGTCCTCTGACCATTTCTCTCCGGACACAGTACATGAGATTACGGCTCCCTTTGCCGGATTCATCTGGATGTAATATGTGCCGTTGTCAAAAAGTGGCTTTATCTGATCAAAAGAAACGGATACGGGAATGATGTAGTCAGGTATGGACGGAGTGTTGTCGAATATATATCTGATACTCCATGCCGACAAGGCAGCGAGGACAGTTTTAGGTTCGAGGACTGCACTGATGGAATAGTCATCACCGTTTATATCGAGAGAGCCTTTTGCTGCCATCAGCAATGAGGATTTGAAACCGTTGGCGCTGCTCTGGTTTTCCTGGACATTCCAGTCCGCAATCATCCCGGCGAAAAAGCCGTCCGCATCAGCTGATGACGGGTCGACCGTCTTTGCGGTCACGCTGCTTGAATACGGGTAGAATGCATAATATTGGTCGCCTTCGGTGTGCTGGATTATGTCAGTTGCATTGCTTGCTATGTTCCATGTCCCGTCATCTTTCAGAGTCATCCTGAGCGGATCGTCGACAGAACCGTCGGCATGGACGATGAACAGTCCTATCGCATCTCCTTTGGTGAGGTCATTGCTGAGCAGTTCCTGGCCGTTGTTGTCCGTAAATCCACTGGCCGTTATGTTGAATGTGGAAACTTCTGCCGTAGCAGGCTCCTCTCCTTGACCTGCAAGGGTTGTTGGCGTCTTTTCGCTGCACGACATGACAGCCATAGCCATTCCGATGCCTGCTAAAAATCTTTTCATAAGAAGGTGTTAAAATGGTTTTATATCATGCATCTTACAAATTTATGAAAAAAGTCGATATATATTATCGCCATTCAGAAAAATATCCCTATAATTGCACCCGAAAAAATTGAAAGTAGTAAACAGTATTCTATATGGATAGCAAGCAGAAGAAAAGGGCTGTGGTCAGTTACGAGAACATGTCTGAAGAGCTGGCAGCTGCATTTGCGGAGAAATACCCTAAGGGTTTCAATGATTATTTCCCTGATCTTGTCAAGTATGACAAGCCTGACGGAACGAGTTTCTATGCAGTCACTCTTGAGATTCCGGATGCGATCTATCTTGTGAAGATAAAGGTGCAGACGGATGATGCTGAGGATATCGAGAGATGGCTCGATGGTGATGACGATGACGAGGAGACAGGAGTAGGAGGAGCAGGAGACGGAGAAGATCTTCCTGACAATGATATTTCACAGTACTCCACCGGCGATGATGACCCGGGAGAAGGGGACTGATATAAACGACGATGACCTGCCGGACGGCAGGTCATTTTTATTTTACGAGTTCAAGCGAAATCCTGTTCCTGTCTGTGTCCACGCTCAAGACTCTTGCCACTATGTGCTGGTGCAGCTTGAGCACCCTGGAAGGGTCTGTCAGACCTCTCACTCCCATCTTGGAGACATGTATCAGCCCGTTCTGCTTTATCCCTATGTCCACGAATGCCCCGAAGGCAGTGATGTTTGTCACTATTCCTGGAAGCTCCATCCCCTGCACAAGGTCCTCGATGGAATGTATGTCTTCTGCAAATGAGAATTCAGCGGCATTTGCCCTCGGGTCTCTGCCTGGCTTTTTCAGCTCGTTTATTATGTCATTGATGGTAGGAAGCCCGAAATCGTCCTCAATATAGTCTTCTGCCTGTATTTTCGAGCACAGGTCTTCGCTCCCGACAAGGTTTCTGGTGTCTGTCCCGAGGTCTGCGGCCATTTTCCTGACTATATGGTAGCATTCAGGGTGTACCGCAGAATTGTCGAGGGGATTGTCCGCTCCTGGGATTCTCAGGAATCCGGCGCACTGCTCGAACGCCTTTTCTCCAAGCCTCTTTACTTTTTTCAGCTCTTCCCTCGAACGGTAGGCCCCGTGTTCAGTCCTGTATTCTATTATGTTTTCTGCAAGGGCAGGACCGATGCCGGCCACATAACTGAGCAGGTACGGGCTTGCCGTGTTGAGGTTGACCCCTACGCTGTTCACGCAGCTTTCCACTGTGTTGTCGAGCTTCTCTTTCAGCAGATTCTGGTCCACATCGTGCTGGTACTGGCCGACACCGAGGGACTTAGGGTCTATTTTCACCAATTCCGCCAGCGGGTCCATCAGTCTGCGTCCGATGGAAACTGCCCCTCTCACAGTCACATCATAGTCTGGGAATTCTGCCCGTCCGATCTCGGATGCGGAATATATGGATGCCCCGTCTTCGCTTACCATATACACTTTAGTCCTTTCAGGCAGCGGAACTCTTTTGATGAATTCTTCTGTCTCCCTTCCTGCAGTGCCGCTCCCGATGGCTATCACTTCTATCCCGTATTTTTCCACCATCGAGGATACTGCCCTGATCGACTGTATTTTCTCGTTGGCAGGAGGGTGGGGATAGATGGTTTCGTTGTGCAGGAGATTTCCCTGCCCGTCCAGACATACCACTTTGCAACCTGTCCTGAATCCTGGGTCGATAGCCAGAATCCTTTTCTGCCCGACAGGAGGCGCAAGCAGCAGCTGTCTCAGGTTTTCCCCGAAAATCTTGATTGACTCTATGTCTGCCTTTTCCTTTGCTTCCTGCAGGACCTCATTCGAGATGGACGGCTCTAACAGCCTCTTGTATGCATCGTCTATGGCTTCACGAATCTGTTCGGCAAGCGGAGCTGCAGGGTAGTGCCTTTCCTGGCAGAAGTCATAATACATCTTGTTTCCGCATTTCTCGGGGTCTGCATCTATTTTCAGCGTTATGAAGCCCTCGTTTTCTGCCCTTAGCATGGCCAGCAGCCTGTGTGGAGCAATCCTCGAAATCGGTTCAGAGCATTGGAAGTAGCCTTTGTATTTCTGGGCTTCCGGCGACGATGCCTTTTTTGTCGCCCTTGTCACGATTCTTCTGGTCTCGAATATTTGCCTGAGGGTTTCCCTCACTGAAGCAGTCTCGTTCAGCCGTTCTGCTATGATATCCCTTGCGCCTGCAAGTGCGTCCTCCACGCTGGCGACTTTGTCTCCGACATATTTTCTCGCCTCGGCTTCTGGATTCTTGACAGATACTGAATACATTGCATCGGCAAGCGGCTCCAGCCCTGCTTCTTTGGCAACTGTCGCCCTCGTCCTCCGTTTCGGTCTGAACGGAAGGTACAGGTCCTCGAGTTCCCGTGAGTCTACACATTTCTCGATTCTCCCTTTTAGTTCGTCCGTGAGAGCTCCGGCCTGGCTTATGGTACCGAGAATGGTTTCCTTGCGCTTTTCCATCTCGTTGAATACATCTGTCCAGTGCCTGATTTCGGCTACGGCAACATCATCGAGCCCTCCTGTGCGTTCTTTCCTGTAACGGCTGATGAAAGGTATGGTAGAGCCTTCCTCAAAGAGCTTCTCACAGTTCTCCACCTGCCATGCCTTGACACCGAGCCTGTGGGCTATATCCTGTATGTAAATGTCTTTCATTGTGTTGATTGTATGTGGCCTTAATCGTGCGAAACTTGTTTAAGCTGGTCTCTGTATGCCGAGAAAATCTTGGACTTCGACACAAATCCGAGATATGTCCTGTCCTTGTCCACGACCGGAAGGTTCCATGCCCCCGTCTTCTCGAACTTCGCCATTACAGTATCCATCTTTTCATCGATATAGACATATTCAGGAGTCGATCTCATGAAATTGTAGACATGGAGCTTGTCATACAGATCTTTCTTGAACATGTCAGTCCTGATATCCTCCAGACTCACATATCCCTGGAAATGTTTTCTGGAGTCCACTACCGGGAAGATATTTCTGGAAGATTTCGACACCACATCCACAAGATCCCCGAGGGTGTCGTCTATCTTCACTGCGGTGAAGTCGGATTCTATCAGATCCCCTGTCTTCAGAAGGGTAAGCACCGCCTGGTCGCTGTCGTGTGTCAGCAGTTCTCCGCGTTTCGCGATTCGTTTCGTATAAATGGAATATTGCTCCACCATTCTCGTCGCTCCGAACGAGATTGTCGCTGTCAGGATAAGCGGAATCAGCAGCTCATATCCTCCGGATATTTCCGCAATGAGGAAGATAGCCGTCATAGGTGCCTGCATCACCCCTGCCATAAGTCCTGCCATTCCCACAAGCACGAAATTCTGTTCAGGGACAGAGATGCCCGAGCCGAGGAAGATGAGGTTGATTACCCTCGCGACAACGAATCCAGCCATCGCGCCCACAAAAAGAGTCGGTCCGAATGTTCCTCCGACACCACCCCCGGCATTGGTGAATGACATCGAGAACACCTTCAGCACAAGTATCAGAAGGAAAAACAGAGGCACTGTCCAGCTGCTGTCCATGAAAAATGCCAGGACAGTCCTGCCGTCGAGGTCTATTTCCCCTCCGTTCAGCAGGATGCTCACATATTCATATCCTTCTCCGTACAGAGGAGGAAAAAGGAATATGAGCAGACCAAGGCATATGGCTGATATTGCCCATCTGGAGTACGGGTTGCTTATGCTCTTTATCTTGTCTTCCAGCCATAGGGTTGTCCTTGTGAAATAAACGGAAAACATTGCGCAGAACAGTCCGAGGACAATATAAAACGGAATATTGTGCATCGTGAACGGCGCAAGAGTGCATTCGAACGGCAGCGAGTCTCCAAGGAATATATAGGATACCACAGTGGCTGAGACTGTTGACAGCAGCAGCGGAAGGATTGACGACATGGAAATGTTGAAAAGCAAGATCTCCAGCGTAAACAGGACTCCTGCGAGAGGCGCCTTGAATATGCCGGCGACAGCTCCTGCCGCCCCGCATCCGAGCAGAATCGTCATGTTCTTGTATGAGAGCCCCATATATCTGGCCATGTTCGAGCCTATGGCTGCGCCTGTGTAGACTATCGGGGCTTCAGCTCCGACCGAACCTCCGAATCCAATGGTGACGGAACTCGACAGTATCGACGACCACATGTTGTGCGGACGGATCTTCGACTCGTTTTTGGATACGGCAAGAAGCACTTTCGTGACCCCGTGGCCGATATTGTCTTTGATGACATACCTGACGAACAGCAGGGACAGCAGCATGCCGACACCAGGATAAATCAGGTACAGGTAGTTGAAAGATGATTCAGGACCGAACCAGGAAGTGAGACTGTGGTGAATCCATTCGACACTTTCTTTAAGCACCACGGATGCAAGCCCGCATGCAATTCCCACAAACAGGGACAGCACCAGGAGCATGTCTTTTTCTGACAGATTCTGGAGCAGCCTCCGTAAAGGTCCGAGCACATATTTTACTGCCGGCGAATTCATTTGTTGTTTTTTATGCAATATTGCGACAGGATTACTCCTACGGCTGAAATCAGCACTCCTCCCCATTGCCTCATTGTCAGGAATTCATACCCGAGGGCCCATGATGCAAGGGCGGAAGCCACCGGTATCAGTGCAGTGAATATGCTTGACTTTGCGACCCCGAGATGCTTGATTGTGTTGACCCAAAGGGAAAATGCAAGGCTGGAGCACAACACTGCAAGACATATTATAGGTGTCCATACCTCGAAACTGAGGTATGCGGGAGAAAAATCATCCAATCCCTTGAAGATGAACAGAGGAAACAGATATACCGACCCGATCAGGAACTGGTACATCACTATGACCTGGCTGGAGTAGTTGCTCGAAAGGCTTTTGGTCACTGAAGCATGTCCCACTTCGCTTATTACGGCAACTATAAGCAGTATTATTCCCCATATGAAATCCGGTCCTAATTCTCCGTGGCTCATGACCACGAGACAGATACCTCCGATTGCCAGGATTATTCCGATGGCATTGACCCAGTTGATCCTTTCCCTGAAGAATACGAATCCTGCCGCTACGGAGAAAATAGGGATTGTAGCTATCACCATTGAACTCAGTGTAGGAGACCCTGTGAGCTTGATACCGTATGATTCCGCAAGGAAGTAAATGAAAGGTTCGAACAATGCCAGGAGAAGGAATTTCGGCAGGTCTTTTTTCTTGATTGCCTGCAGCTGCCTCGTGGCGGCATTAAGCAGCAGAAGGCAGATTCCTGCCAGCAATATCCTTACGAACACGAAATAGAAGACGGAAATTCCAAGTCCGATCAGCTTGTCTGTCCAGATGTAGGATATGCCCCACAATGTAATTGCAAGGACAGAAACAAGATAAACATATGCCTTATACTTGAAACCGCTTTTTCCCATATATATAATAGTATTATCCGAAAATTAGTCTTTCCCCGGCAGGGGCTCCTGTAACCTTTCTTCCGTCTACGGTCTTCCGTCCGTTTACGAAAACCGTTTCCACACTTCCCTTCAAGGTGTATCCTTCATATGGGGACCATCCGCATTTGTACAGCAGACTGTCTTTTGTGACTGTCTGTTCCTTCTCCATATCGATGACAACTATGTCGGCAAAGAAGCCTTCTTTAAGTTTCCCCCTGTTCTGTATGCGGAAAACCTCAGCAGGTTTTTCAGAAAATGCCGAGGCTATCCTTTCCAGAGGGATGTCCTCCTCCGAAGCGACTGTAAGCAGGACCGGCAATGACTGCTGGATGGAAGGCATCCCTGAAGGAGCCTGCCTGTAGCATTTTTGCTTTTCTTCTTCCGCATGCGGAGCATGGTCTGACCCGATAGTGTCGATAGTCCCGTTTTTCAGGCCTTCCCTTAACGCCTCCCTGTCAGCCTCGCTTTTTATGGCAGGGTTGCATTTGACTCTGCTGCCGAGCCTGTCATAATCCTTGTCGCTGAACCAAAGGTAGTTGGCTGATGTTTCAGCAGTGATTTCCGGATTGTGAATTTTGGATGCGGCTGCCATTTTCATCTCTTCGGCTGTCGATACATGCAGCAGGTGCAGCGCCGTATGGTGTCTGATTGCCAGTTCGAGGGCTTTGGCGGAAGACCTTATGCATGCCTGTCTGCTCCTGATTTCAGGGTGCATGCTGAATGGGATGTCGTCCCCGTACTTCGCTGTGGCCTTCCCGAGATTCTCTTTTATCGTAGCCTCGTCTTCGCAGTGGACGAGCACCGGTTTCCCGTGTATGTTGAATATCCCATTCAAGGTGTCGTCCGAATCCACCAGCATATTCCCTGTGGAAGACCCCATGAACACCTTTATTCCTCCGAATTTCCATTTCCCGTTAGCTGCGGCATCCTGAAGTTCGGAAAGATTGCTGTTGGTTGCTCCGAGGTTGAAGCCGTAATTGGCATACGCCCTTCCTTCCGCGAGCCTTGCCTTATCCTCCAGCAGCTCCATGCTTGTCGTCGCAGGGACCGTGTTGGGCATGTCGATAAACGATGTCACTCCTCCGAGCAGGGCTGCCCTTGATTCGGACTCCATATCCGCCTTATGTGTCATGCCCGGCTCCCTGAAATGCACATGGGCATCTATTCCCCCTGCCATTATCATTTTCCCTGAAAGATCGATGCATTCGTCGGCTTTCCCTTTCCACTCCTCCACCTGTTCCCTTGCCTGCCGTTCTTCCTGAGTGCCCGGCTCTGTCATGTCCCCCGTGAAATATACTCCGCCTATCCTGTCCCCGTTGATGAGGACAGCCCCACCGCTGCATCTTTCGCCGGTGACGACATATGCATTATATAATAAGGTGACCATACTCTATTTGGCTGTTTTTGGACGAAATCTCCTGAATCTCATGCCGATTACACCCCAGAATGCTTCACCGAAGATTCCGCTGCTCATCTTGGATGTGCCTTCCTTTCTGTCCACGAAAATTATCGGCACCTCCTTTATCTTGAATCCGAGCCTGAATGTGGTGTATTTCATCTCTATCTGGAATCCGTATCCTTTCATCCTCACATCGTCCAGATCGATGGTCTCCAGAACCTTCCTCTTATAGCACTTGAAACCTGCCGTGGTGTCGTATACTTTCATTCCGAGCACTGTCCTTACATATACAGAAGCGAAATACGACATGACAACCCTTCCGATAGGCCAGTTGATCACACTTACGCCATTGCAGTATCTTGATCCGATGGCGAGGTCGGCACCTTCCTTGCTGCAGGTTTCATACAGCCTCGGGAGGTCTGACGGATCGTGCGAGAAATCGGCATCCATCTCGAAAATGTAGTCGTAACCGTGCTCTACAGACCATTTGAAGCCTGTAATATATGCAGTGCCGAGTCCGAGCTTGCCACTCCTCTCTATCAGGAAAAGTCTGGAAGGGAATTCTTTCTGAAGTCTCTTCACTATATCTGCCGTGCCGTCGGGAGAGCCGTCATCTATTATTATCATATGATAGTCTCCTTCGAGGGCGAGAACTGCTCTGATTATTTTCTCGATGTTCTCCTTTTCGTTGTAAGTCGGTATTATGACAATCTTGCTGTCCATATCTTTTATTTTTATCCTTGCGGATACGAATGACAAATATAGCAAGAAGCCGAGAGCAATGCAAACTTGTTTGCAATTGCCGGGGCGCAACCGTTTATATGGCGCAGTCAAATTCCCTTCGCCCATCTCTGATTTTCTCCCGACATGTGCGCAAGCAATCCCGGTCCTGCGCTTTGGGAGGCATTTCGTCAGCGCACTTCTCCCTGACGGGTCTGTCCAGGCTTGGGTTCACGGTGTCCGGGCAGTCCGCCGTCCTCCGCTGAGAAAGCGGAAAAATTCCGCAAAAATTTTTCATGGCCGTAACTGTCGGGACCACAGGGTCTTGGGGAGTCTGGAGTGCGGATCCGGAGAAAAAAGATTTGAAAAAAGTTTGAAAAAAATTTGGAGGTAAAGAAAAAGTGCGTATCTTTGCAGTCCCTTTCGGAAACGGGGGTGACGGAGAGCGGCGGACGGGGGTTTCCGGGGATACGGAAAAGATCATTGACAAGGCTGAGGAAGTACAAGAACAACAAAGTACCGAGAACAGGAAAAAGATTAACGAGAGCGTTAATTCCAAGCAGGAATGAACAGCAGTCCGGATCGCTCAGAGAGATATAGAATTATACAACGAAGAGTTTGATCCTGG
>JADIMD010000118.1 GCA_017695015.1 Candidatus Cryptobacteroides faecigallinarum
TTCTTCACTATCCCGTGGGTCGCAACGACAACAGTCTCATTGTCGGTATCCCAGAAAGCGAAAAGCCGGTACTGGATACCCGCATACAATGTACGGAACTCCCAGATTTCCGAGCCTTCAAGTTTCTTGAACAGCTCCCTGTCGATATAATACCGGCATTTGCCGATATTATACACGACCTTGGCCCTGGCCTTCTCCTCCAGCGACTCAAGGAACTCAACGGCTTCCTCGGTATACAGTATCTGAAATTTCGGCTGAATTTCCATCATTCACTTATTTCGGCACAAATATAAGGAAAAGTTTACAATTTATGCAACTTTATATCATGGTGTTCACCATCTGGCGAGGTCATAGGAGATGCCCACGCCGATGTACGGGAATGTCCTGACCTGTCCGGAGGAGATACCGATGCCGTAACCTGCCTGGATGCCGATGCCCCATCTTTTTCGTGGCTCCACGAAAATGCTTTCGGAGGTGATGTAGCGGGTCTGCGGATACACATAGATACTGTCGAGCACCGGGCCACGGCCGGAGAGTTCCCAGCCGCTGACCCATGCTTCATAGTCCTCTCCCTTGTAGCGCTCCTGGACGGATGTCGCCCGGATGTAGACAGTGTCACGGCACATGACGGTGTCGGACACTGCGACCAGCACGGTATCCAGCACTGTCCTGTCGATGTATTCTGTCATCCTCTCAATGACAGTGTCCCTGACCGTCAGGGTGTCGGTGCGCGTGATGACGGATGCCCATCCGTCACGGCTCGACAGGACAACGGGCCGGAGCATGAAGCCCACCAGGAACCCGCACACAAAAAATATTATGGATAAAACGGAATTGCGCATATTGCATTGCGGATTCATATTTCCACTCCTCCGAGGCGGTCGGCCCACTTCTCGGTGTAGAACCAGCAGTAAGACTTCCCGGGTGCTATCCTTTCACCCAGCCATGCCCAGAGGACGGACGGCAGGCCGATGACTATGAGGTACAGCCATCCGAGCATCCGGGACTGGCGGCAGTGCCCCAGTTCATGACGGATGGTGTCGGTGGTGCACTGCCTGGCGCTGATGATGACATACCTCCCGAGGGAGATGCCGCCCCGCATCCTGTACGAGGAGCGCACGACAACATACCCGTCATCTGACGGGATGACGGCCGCCGGCATCGTGAACAGGACGACAAGCAGCCCCAGCAGGTTCTGCGGGAGCTGCCAGATGTAGAGAAGTATTCCGGCAACTGTCTTCATGACCTATTCCTTGATATACTTGGAGTACAGCATTCTGGCTATCCAGCCGAGGACGATACCACCGAGTCCGACAAGGATGGTCACTACCGTCACACCGAATGAGGTGTACTTGAGCCACAGGCCCAGACCGATGAGCAGTACGACAACGACTGCCCAGAAGATGATTTTCTTTTTCATGATACGATGTATTAATTATTACAACTTATTGGCATGTCATGCCAACTTTTCTGCATTGAAAGACTATTCCGCCCCGTATTCGGGCAGTATATACTGTATCTTGTCAGCCGCCTCGCCAAGCACCTTCTTGCAATATATGAGGTCCGTGGCAACCGGCTGCTGGAACTCTGCGAACACGCTGCCTATCCAGTCGTACCTGTCGTCCGAGAGCCGCCTGATGAGAGCCGAGACGGAGCCGTTCATTGACAGAATGGCACGGGCACGCTTGTCCTTCACCTCCTCCGAGATGTTCCGGTACTGCAGCCAGTCCCTGTTGGCCAGTTCCGAGGCGAACACGGCCACATTACCGATCTCCATGTTCCGGATGTACGGCTTCATCCCGACGACTCCGCTGCGCTTCACCTCCATCGAGATGCTCAGGAACATGTTGTTGCTCAGCGGATGCGGCTGCAGGATATAGACCCTGTCGGCGTGCAGTTCGTGCAGCACCTCCCACAGCACGCCGTAGATGGTGCCGGTGTTGTCCGAACGCACCTTGCCCTTGCGGGCCTCCTCCGTCCGCATCCTCTCTATCTTCAGGTCTGTCATCCTGTCCTTCGTCTTCTGGTTGTACGCAAACCAGGCTGTGATGATCACGCCTATCGCGCTGATGATCGGTGCTATGTATTCCATTGTATTGTCAATAAAAAAGGGGGCTGTCATACTCGCTCGTCTTAGAGACGGTTTTCATGCCTTTCTTTAAAAGACTGCCATGCCCCCATTGAAATTTCTATCGAAATGTCTGTACTGTCGTTCCGGAATCTATCTTCATGTTGAATATCAGATTTGTGTCATCCGGGCTAAGACTGTTCAACGTTATTCTGAATATTCGTAATTCCCCAAAGCAGCCGGCTGTCTCATTTCCGATACGAATGCCGAATGTACCGCTGAAGAGCGCTCCCGTAGACCTTGAGGAACAGGTATTAGCCAAACCTCCTCTCTTCACCAGAACAGCACCATTCTTACTTTTGGTAAACCATGCCTGAGAAATAGCAGAAACATCATAATCATTGTCATGAAAAAATATGTTGTTCCCATTTGCCACAGGGTCAAACATCTCCCAAAAGATTCGCATAAGTGACCATGGAAGTACTACCGTCTGATATCCGCCTCCAATCCAATCCGAAGGAGCTTCACATTCCGAGACTGGAGATGACAGCACTTTCTTGAATCCCTTGTTTTTCTTGTTCCTGTATATATACACCTCGACACTCCACCCGGGGCCGGGGACTTGTCCAAGGAAACGAAGACATGGCCTGACATCCCGGACATAGCCTGACGATTCAGGGTCCGTTCCCGGGAAATTATATTCCGTTATATATTGTCTGGAGCGCAACAAATCAAACACAGGGACTGACTGACCGGTAGGAATGTATGCCGGCTTCCCGGTATCAACCCCGTCAACAAACCAATGCCCATTCTCCCCTATCGTCGGGATAACCGGAACAATAGGGCACGCGGCTGAATTTGACTCAAGGACAAGCGAGCCGTCCGGGGTACATTCCTCAAGGCAGGTCCAATCCACAAGTTGGAAAGCTCCGCAACAGTCTATTGTCATCATTCCGGACGATCCGGGATTCTCAACAAGAGTCAATGCATATATTCCCGGAAACTTCTGCCTGGTGCCAGGGAAAACGGAGGATACAGTATTGCCATCTACCGTAAAATCTGTTATTTCTTCTGAATGGCATCCTGAAGACACATACAATTTCAATATTTTTCCTTCAAGATCATGATCGGAGCCACCCACTTTTATTGTCCACGCAAAAGCGACATCGTTTCCTATTCTGATTTTTTTCATATCTGTCATATTTTAGGATTCTGAACGGATGGGGCGGCTACTTCAACATTGTCACCAGGTACGACAACAGCGGGAGGTCCTGGCGCAATTGCAGCCACACTTTCGGTGACAACAATAAGAGATGTGAACTTAAGAATTTTATCTGATGCCATGTGTATGACGGCAGTGGTCAATGTCAGTGATGTCGGCTCGAATACCCAAAATTTGTCAAATACATCTGATACACCATTTACAGCCACATCACTCATCCAGACATCAGCTGTTGAAACATCCTTCAACAGTATCATTCGGATGGCTGTTCCAATATTTGTCAACACCGTAATCCCTCCTGAAGAATTTACTGTGATTACTCCGGTATTGACCAGTTCGGCATCCTCAAATGTGACAGAGACACCCCTTGATGTAAATTTTTTTCCAGATATTAGGACATGTGTGTTTGTTCCGGGAATCGGCAGAGAAGGATTGAGACTTGCTGGACGGGAAAAATCAAAAGCGGACTTTGACCTGGTGGCAGATCTCTCCTGTGAAATGACAATTCTCTTCATTGCGATGGATTCCACAGATGTATTATAGAACTCTACCGCCGAAGAGTAACCGTGCCATACGCCACTTGCGGAAAAGAATCCGGTGTCCGGGGTTATGGCCGATGACGGGAAAGCCGCTCCGTCATCAACAAATTCAATCATTCTGATTATGTTGTCCAACGAAATTATTCTGAAGCCTTTCTGCCTATGAATCACAATCTCATCTCCATCCCCGTAAGCCTGAAAACCGTCAAGACATATAACAGCATTGTCAGAATAAAATATCTGTGCCCCCGCCAATGATCCTCCACTTGACAACTCAATCGGAGGATCCAGGGACAGGAATCTGAAAAAATCAAAGATATCACATATATCCTTGCCTGAAAGTGGCAATGAGAAACGGAACAACAGATTCGCAACCATATCGGTGCCGCTTTTCTGGACTGTCACCGCCGGCTCATCAGAATCCTCCAATTCTGCCGAGATATCCCCGAAACCGGCCTTAAGACTTTCCAGCCATTCCGACTCTGTGCCTTCAAATCCGTGCACCACGGCAATCTCATACGCCGACATGCCGGCCTCCATGTATGCCGGCTTCCCGGTATCAACCCCGTCAACAAACCAATGCCCGTTCTCCCCTATCGTAGGGACAATCGGATGCACAAGACTGACGACGGCATCGGACTCAAGCGTAAGTTCATCCGGGATATTGTCCCCGGCCAGACATGACCACTCCACAAGCTGCAGTGCATCACAGCAGTCAAATGTCAGCATCCCTGATACTCCTTTATTCTCAATAAGAGTCAATGTATATATGCCTGGCTCATGCTGATCTTCCCCATGGAATGTAAAACCGACAAGACTGCCTGACACCGAAAAGTCCGTCACCTCGGTCCTGACTCTTGACGGAGAGGTAATATAAAGCTTCAGATCCTTTCCTTCAAGAAAGTAGCCGACGCCCGCAATCCTGACATTCCAGGCCACAGATATATCGTTACCAATTCTCAGTTTTACCATAGCCAATTCTTTTCAGTCTTCAGCATATCTGTACTTGAATGAGAACGAATGCACGGTCTCATCAGAGGACAACGACAGGCTGGATTCCGTTATTACTATTTTTTTAAGCTCACCTCCGTTCAAATGATATATGTCACGGCTGCATATAAGATCACGCATCGCCAGGACAGTTCTCCAGGACACATAGCCGCTGTGTTGTGTCCAAAGTGGCTGCAGGTCTGTGGATATCGGCTGCAGATGACCGGAATAGACTCCTGTTTCATGCTCTGTCTCGGCTTCAAACTGAAGACTGCCGGACATCGCGACATTGTCAAATCCACCGTATCTGTTTGAAAAAAGATACTGTTCAAAATGTCCCGCACAGACCTTGAACTGCGGGCTGCAGATGACCGGATTCGTCCCCGACAGTTCAACATGAAATGAACGCACAATCTCATGTGGGAAATATGACAAATCAACGAGCCTCAAGGCGGAGTTCCCGTCAGTTCCTGACACGGAAAGCCATGACGGCTTGGAATATCTGCGGTACGGAGTCACAATATCCACTCCCGAACCCGGCAAATGTGCACATCTGCACAACGGCATAACATAATCTTCAGGAATCCGGAGCACATCTATATCGGACATCTTTTCCAATGACTGACTGCTCAGGCGGCAGACCTTAAATTCCACATCAAGCGCCGAATCATTGACATCAAGTTCAAAGTCAAGAAAGATTGAGGCAAAATGAATCTCTTCTCCGACATCCGGGAGGCTTATGGAAAACATATTCTCTATGACATCTCTGATGTGCAAGGATATTCTTCCTGAAAAATCAAACCAATATGATTCGTCCAGAATGGTCTGGCCGGACGAGCGGAGGACTATAGGCACCGGAATCTTTGTCTCTTCGGAATTTTCGGCAACAATGACGATATCCTCCATCTCATAAAGATACAGAATCTGTGCAGATATGTTCGTCTCGAGTCTCATGATGCAAACATCGCAAGAATGATCCTGACAGGAAAGGACAGGTTAATATGTATCAGAATATACGGATTCAAAGTATTCTTCCCAATTTACAGTCCGCTCCACTTTCACTGCCTCTTCCTCCGGGACACGGGCATCCCAGATGTTAATTCGCATCCAACGCGAGCGCTTCATGACAATTATCCCGGTTTCCGTCGGCTTGTATGACGGAGCATCAGCCTTTGTGTAGTCCGTCAGGCCGTCCTCGGACAAAATTTCGTAGTCTTCATTACCCGGATCCACAGCCTGATTCAGTTCATCAAGGAAGGTATCAACCAGTTTCCACCCGAAAACCTCCGTCTCAAATATCACAGGACCATCCTTTATGGCATCCGAATAGCAAGGTATCAGCTGAAGCTTGCATTTGCCGCACGCCACTCCTTTCCTGCTTATCTCATATGACAGAGATTTAATCATGACCCGCTGGCCCTCCAGCAGCTTGGGCCTCATCATATCCAGAGCCAACAGCTGCGGCAGAGAAAAATCTATCTGGGCCTCTATCTCCGGCGCTGAATTGAGAAGCAGTCCATTATATGCCTCCCAGCAATACGGATACATGCCGTCAGGAGTCAGCTTAGGATAATCAAAAGCAGAGGCACCGTCATAATACTGCATCAACCATCCGAAACGCTGATACGGCTGCGTAGAACCGAACCAATGGGAAGCAGGGCGGGCATACCGGTCATCCCAGAAAGCATAACAGATCTGCAGCGGCTGTTCATCCTCCTCGTCCTCTCCGGCAATTATCGTATGATAATGCAATCTGTTACCTATGTATGGCATAATCAATCCGTCTCCGTCAAGCGTCTTGTTGTCCCCGACAACTATCTCCGGGACAAATCTGTCTTCCGCCGAATAGGTTTCGGAATTTTCGGAATTCTCACGATCGTATGTAAAGCAATTGCTTCCGACAAGGGTCTCACTGAATTTCTCTGCGTTCTGATAACTTTTCACAGAGTAATATTTTCCCAGTTCCCGACGTAATATCAGGCAATTTGACTTAGGGTCCCCGGCCGGGCCAATTTCTCTGACCACAAGATGCTTTTCCCGGAGCTTTGCAAGAGAATCCGCCGCCGGTGCCGCCGAATCCAGATCTGTCTGGCAACTGAGCACAACACGGGATGCAGCCGGATATGAAAAAACCGGCTTTTCGCGCATCATCCGGGACAAGTCCAGATCAGGGGGTTCAGACAAAGCGTTTTGGATGAATATTATCCTGATTTCATCATGACATACGGTAACTGCCGCCCCAAACCTGTCCTTAAGCCATGTGATAAAATCTCCGACAGTCATCGTGGGCACAAGATCCGACATATTGATCTCAGGTCCATTGCATATAGTGTCAGAACAATTGTTCACAAGAACTATATCCGAAAATGGCAGGGAACTGAAATCGTTTCTGACAACCATGTAGCCCAGAGAAGAAAAGAGCATGTCAATCATCCTGTGCAGAAGAAGAAACGGAGATATCCCGTAGCCGGTGGGGACCTTGACATCATCAGACCCGGAATGAATGGTCCGCTGCAAATACACAAAGCCATCCTGGGCGTCATTCACTTCATTGATTATCTGAACAGAGCTCTGGCCGTCATTCTCTTCCAGTTCCACTGCAACGGGAAATATTCTCAGGCAATCGTCCTCAAGCAAGTCAGGCGATTGACTCATATACATCCTCTCATAAAAAGCCTTGACAAGATCCTCGATTGTATCAATGCCTTCAAATCTTATTTTCTTTTCCGAGAACACATCCTTCAGCTGCTTTTCCTTGGCAGACGAATAAGCCTCTGACTCGTTGAATGCCAACGACACCGAGACTCCGTCATCTATCCCGCACGACTCCATTATCATATTGCATTTCCTTTGGAAGATGTCATGCGAAAGGATTGCAGGGACAGACAGAACCGGACGTCTGGCCATGCCGCATCTTTCGGGATGCTGCAACATCCCGAGGATTCTGCTGTCTGCAGGAAGTGTCGCAGGGACAGAAGCCGTACCGTTGTCGCTGAAGAATGGATTGTTGCTCTCAATCTCAAAGCTGAAGTCATCAGGCAGCACTATACTGCCGGTTTCCGTTTCAAGTTTCATCTCCCGTTATCTCCTTAATGATGTGGATTTTCTGAAATTATCCCTGAGACGCTGCTGTGCATCCAGATCCGTCAATGCGACATAAGTCTTGACAGGCCGGTCCGATGATTTCTCCACTGCCCTGAGAATCTGTCCGAGAATATCTCTGACACCATGGCCAGAGACGCCGCCATCCGTATAGCCGCCTTCAGCAAATCCCGGCAAAGCATGGGAGGATGTCCTGCGCCTGCGGCGGGATTCAATGTCCGCGACCATGGCCGCGACTGCCGGATCCCGAAGTTCCGGCTGAGGGACAACATACTCTCCACGGTGCACGACTCCGGCGACCTCCAATCTACCCCCGTCTCCGGTATAGCCTCCTTCAGAGAAGCCAGTCACGGTCCTTACTTTGGTGACAGACCCGGATGAGGCGGACGATGACGGGGAGGCATTCATGATGGCATTGCGCTGCGCAATGATCGTGGCTACCTGAGCAGCGGTGGTGGCCGTAATAAGCGCCGCGATGACAGCAAACAATATGGGGTTCCCTCCGGCCGCATTCCATGCCTGGACTTCTGCCAGGGCACCGGCGGCCAATGCCTTTGCTATCTGGATGCCCATATCGGCATTGGCATATTTCTTCTGTATGTCCAACTTCCTTGCCTCATATTGATTCTCAATCTGCTCACGTTTCTCGGCATTGTCACCGGCCGCAGCAAGTTCCTTTGCCTTCCAGGCATCAAGAGACGCATATTCGGCTTCCCTCGCAGAACTGACTGCCCCGGACATCAATGAAAGCATGTTGTTGGCCATCTGGAGCCTTCCCTCCCAGTTTTCAAGGTCACTTTCGGAACTCTCTTCGTTGTACTGCTGAGTGAGGGCAAGCCTCCGTGCCAGGTACTCCTCTTCAGATATAAGCTTCATCTCATGCAGGGTATCCAGCATGGAAAGTTCCGCCCGCAGAAGTCTGTCGCCTGCTTCCCTGGATGTCATTTCAGGGACTTTGATGCCTCTCTGTCCGGAAGACTCTGCAGCGCCTCCATTCTCATGCAGCGACTTCATGAAGGACTTGGAGTCAATGGATTTGACTCCAATCCATGACCTCTTGGAAGAACTGGCCTCTGCATTCTCCTGCTGTTTCAGCCTGGCATCAAGAATCTGCCCATCAATCTCGGTGATGTCCTTGCCGTATTGGAGATTGATCTGCTTCATCCTCTCCAGCCGGGCAATTTCCGCTTGCTGGGCCTTGGTATTGTATTCTTCCTGGGAGATCTCCTTGTCGAGCAGTGACTGTTTCAGGTCGTTCAGTTCCTGCCTGTATGCTGTCTCGGCGGCAGACTTGGCATCGCTGTAGGCCTTGTCGGCCGCCTGCTGATTTGCAGTGTTCATCTGGTTGACAAGTCTTCCCCGGCGGGTGGCCATGGTGGCTTCAGCATTACTCAGGTCTTCATCTGCCTGAAGCATTTTCAGCCTTGCATTGACATAATTGTTGACGAGCTCATCATTGCTGAGATTGTATTGACGGATGAATCTTGCATATTCTTCAATTTGCGGAGTGGCCATTTCCGCTATTCTGCGGTTGACTTCGGCCAGCCTGTCTTTTGATGCCTGCAATGTCTCCTCCAGACCGCCTCCGGAACCGCCCTGCCGGGCAATAAGTCTGTTTGTTCTGGCTATGGCGTCCTGCGTTTCTTGTCGCTGGCTCAGGAGATCATTGTATTCCTCTCCGAGGAGGAACCATTTCCTGTCCTGGTTATATTTGTCAATGGTGGTACGCAGTTCTTCTCTGGAAAGTTTCGTCCTCGTGGAAAGGAGTTTTACTGCAGCCCTCTCTTCCTGGGCGGCGATATCGCGCTTCAGATCCGCCAGCTCATTCTCTTTGACAAGGATCTGTTCTATAGCGGCAAGTCTTTCTTCTTCCGGTCTGGATGTATCCCTGACAATTGACTGAAGCCTGTTGATTTCAATCTGTGTCTCTTTTTCCTGGATTCTCAATGAATTGTCCCGTTCAAAAAGTTCATCCATCAGGTTTTTGGCTTCTTCCGCAGCAGCGATTGCTTCATCTATTGAGGCCTTGATGACATCTTTCCCTTGGCCAATATTGGCAATAAACTGATTCCATCCGGCTGACATCTTGGTAGTTGCCATCTCCCATTTGTCTTGCCATGCCATTGTTTGTTGCGTCATCTGTTGGAATACGGATTTTAGTGCATTGACACCAACCGTTATATACCCCAAAATAGCTGGAGCCGTTTTCGCGTTTTCCAAAATTTTTCGCATTGACAGAAATGGCTCTTTTATACCATTTGCGCCAATCTTTAATTCTTTCAGCCTGTCTTCCGTCTTTATCAGTTCGTTGTTGTATTTGTTCCACAGCTGCGGATTGGCTTCCTTGTGCATGGAATTCAGGGCAGTCCGCAATGTTCTGGCGTGCTGGTTCAGCTGCTTGATGGACATCTGGTTGGTGCTGAGGGCAGCAGTGTAGGAGTCCGTTTCTTTGGTGGTCGTCTTCAGAGCGGAGTTGTAGTTCTTCAGCTGTTTGGACAGCTTTTCATATTCTGCCGTGTTCTCCTTGCCTTCGGCTTTCATTTTCGCCATTTCGTTGCCGGTGTCCGAGATGGCCTTGCGGAGGGATTCGCACTGGTCCTCGGCTTTCCGGAGCCCTTCCACAAATTTGGCCTGGTCCTGCGGATCCAGTTCCATTTCTGCTATGAATCGCACTATTTCGTTTTCTATGGCCATGACTATTTAGTTTGCGGCAAATGTATGCCATGTCCATAAACGAAAAAAGGACAGCTTCATGCTGCCCTGAAAGTTCTGTACATATTTGACTATCGGAAAAGATAATCACATATAAAAGTGAAAAAGGCACATATAGCCTAAATGACAATTCCTCCAAGCAGTATTATTATTGAGGCGGAAGGTATGACTGCAAGGCATAACAGGCTTGCCGCTAAAGTTGTGACACCTATTACTATAGACAATCTTTTCAAAAACTTCCTGTTATATTCGTTCATTTCATTATGGTTTTAGTGTTTTGCGTTTTCACATATGCTCGCTTATAAAATGTATCAGCAGGCAAAATAATATGACAATTATATCGACGATCAAGATGCCGTAAAAAAATACCATAAATATCTCAAGCGAATCGAGCATTGTCATCAGAACAAACAATATGAACAATCCTATAAGTTCTATTGCAAAAGTTATTTTTGCCGCTGTCCAATATTCGGATTTCATTTCATTATGGTTTTAGTGTTTCCGTATTTTCATTTCACTGTCTTGACGGTGCCTTCGATGGCCTTTATCATCTGTTTCGGGAAGGCGGCCATGAGCATTCTCCAGATGTCGGACTTCAGGTAGCCGTAGACATATCGGTTGTATATCGGAGTGTAGGCGCGTTTCTTTTTCCCTGTATGGGTCTTCTTCATGTCGAGGAATCGGATGTGGACCGGGTAAGGTATCGAGACAGTGGCATCCTGCACTGTCGCCTTGGATGCCAGGGCCCGAGCAAGGCTTCCTGTGCGGGAGTTATACGACGCACTGGCAATGCTTGCCTGGTGTGCAAGGAGCCTGTCGGCCTGTCGCTGCATGTAGCCGTTCACCTCGTGTTTGAATTCATCCATTATCATGGCTGTGTCCTCTTGTCAATGGAGGCTCCGGCCTGGTGCCGGTTTCTGCCGGAGTCTCCGTAAACATTGCAAATATAGGCATTTGTTATGATGTGTCAATGTCTGTATTTCGCTTCGAGATCGTATGTGAGTTTCACGCCGATGAGATCGGCCAGCTTGTTCTCAAGTTTGCCGAAGCTGGAGCTGATGTCGCTGATGCAGTCGAAGTTCTCGTCACGGAACCTGACGGTGTCGCCTGCCTCCATCCAGTCGCAATAGGTCTCAACTTGGATCATTGTTGTGCTTTCCAGGGCTTTCTATGAATTTACAGTCGTAGGGCATTTACTTAAATTCCGGGATTTCCCGTTCAACCTTTCATATTCGGACATGGCAGCCTTATGCACTCCCTGCATCACATTCAGATGCGCCAGTCGTCCCGACTGTTCGCACAATAGCCTGTTCATTGTGCCGATCATGTCCCTGCATTCCCTCATAACCTGGCTGTCCAGAAGACATTTCCCGTCATTACAGATGTTTTCGAGAAGTTCAAAAGAGCTCGCAAGACCTGCAGTCTCTTCAATTAGCTTACTGAGTGCACTCTCTGTGGCATTCAGCTTCGCGGAATTGATTTCAGTTGTGTTACTTAGCATATTAACAGCATATAACAATGAAAGCCTTGCACTTAGGGGTGCTAAGTAACACAAACATCTCTGCCGTATTATCCGACGAGTTTCCCCGGCCGGTCCCCGTATGCAAGGCAATCATCTATTTTTCTAGTGGAATATTCCCGGCAGAAAAGATAGACAATGATATATTATGTTACTTAGCACAGGCAAAGTTAGGAAAAGTTTTGTTATATGCAAATGTTTTGTCCGGGGATACAAAAAAGAAATACCTGTAAGGTACAATTTATAAAGACTATTAGAGATGCTGTACAGATAAATATAATATCTTACCAGCAACAGTGAATCTTAAATGGCTCAAATATATTTTGCAATTTGATATTCAGGATCCGTGAACAAATCCGTTCTCGATAGGAGAATATCGTAGCCACAATCATACGAAGGAGGCGGGAATAGATTGGCTTGAGACAATAATTCTCCATTACCAAGCCAAAGTGAAGCCATATCTATACGAATTCGTAATATACCTATTATTTGTGACGCCAGATCGTAATCATCCGTGCACTTTTCTTCTGCCATTTTTTTTCGAACGACTATACCATGTTGTGCATGAGGACGTAAAAAAACGGAAGGAAGAGCCTTTCTTAGATCAACCTCAATAAAATTATCACTGATTTTAACACCATCAACTTCTTCCATGGCGGCATTGGGAATTGCGACCAATAAAATATATTGATAGATATTATCATTATTATTTATAAAGTCCAAGAACTGGATTTCTCTTTTATAATAATGATAATATTTTGAAATCCTTTTTGTTTCACAATTTTTATAGTTGCCCATCCACAATGAAACCCAATGATTATCAACTAAATCAATAAATCTTGTTTTAATTCCATAGTGCTGCAACATACCTTCAATTTTCGCAGAATCAACTGCATTAAGATCAATATCGCCGTTAATTTTTATAGATTTTTGCATATCATGATCTATCATTATGCTATTAATCAAAGATCTAATATGTTTTGCTTTTACTGTTTTTTTGTATTTCCGAAAAAGTGACGGCAGAAGTTGATTATGTAATTCGCATTCTCCTCTATAATAAACATTTGCAATATCTTTATTGTTGAATTTAGCATGACCTATGATTTGATTTAAACCACTCGTACTATATACATCAAATATTGGCACAACATTTCCACAACTATATTTATAGTCTCCTGCATATTGCGTGTCTGCAATCCTTAAATTATTCTTTAACGGTATAAGCGGCATAATTTCAGATGTTGTAAAACTATATTTTAACTAGTTCTATATTATTACTCTTTCTTCTCTTAATCACAGGACTCTCTGGAAATTTGATGTTTCTAGAATGAGTAATAAGTTCCATCCCATTTCTCACATTACTGGCTGTATAGGCCAATGGGAAATTATATAAATCAAAAGCTTTGTATATCTCGCGGATTTTAGGCACATCGTCATAGGATAGCAACCACTTAAAGGAAGCTCTTTTAAGTGATTCTGATAAATTGTGATGATCACATTCTGTATAATGGTTCATATACAGGCATTGTCCTTTCACAAAGTATGGAGGATCCAAATATACAAAAGCATTTTCTGGGATTACATTAATGAAATTTAATGCATCCATATTATATACTTGAATTGAATTTGCTTTTTCTGCAATTCTTTCCATTCTTTTGATCAAGTCCTTCTTATTAAAACGACAATCAATTTTATATTTGGCTAAAGCTTGTTTTTCATTAGAGGAACCGCCTATTGGGCCTGCAGATATTATACCTGATCTATTTGTTCTTGAGAGGAAAAATACAGCAAAACCCAATTCAAATGACGGGCTATTCGAATTTTGATATATATCTCTCTGTAATTGCCATTCTGAAAAAGTTACAGGAGTTTCAACGACTTTTGCGATCATACGCTCCGGTTCAGAAACAAGTGAATTCCAAAAAGAATAGATACCGACATTTGCATCATTAATACAAATGCGTTCCACTTTTCCTGAAACGAGAAGATTCACAGCAGCACCAGCACCACCGGCAAAGGGCTCTACATAGACAACATCTTTCATTTCATTGTATTCGAACAAATCAATGAAAAAACTTGTCATTAACGATTTGCCTCCAGGATATCTTAGTGGTGTGTAGTTCATCTCAAAATATCATAACCTAATTCAGAGGCAAATTTATTATAAATATCCCTGACTTCCGATACAAAGTTCGCAACGGCATCTTCATTTTCTTTTTTCCATTTCCGTATGGCTTTATTGGACGCCTTACCCCAATATACGGATTGTTCATTAAACCAAGCCTTCGCTTTTACTCTATCGGATTTTATTATATCAAGAGAATAATCTCTGAAACAAACTTGCTTACTATAATCTGGATTGACTGTTGTCCAAAACGAATCAGATTCGCTTAAATTATATAAATATTCAGCAATAGCTCTTTCCGGGGAACACATTCCAGGCAAACAAATTACATTTCTTTCAATGCCTCTTCTTTCCCACTTAATTCTTGAATTTATCTTCACGGATGCATCTCCATCAAGAATAATCAATGATTGCGGCATTAGAAATGCTGGAATTCTATTGGACACTAAAGCTATAAGTTGGTCACAACCCATATTGACTTGTAGGAAGTTCAACCTAGAGATTAAGTTTCGTGGCAACAGATTTTTAATAAATATCCTGGCCTCATCGTCTTCAGTATATACATTGATTTTGGAACAAGGATGTACTGACAGACTTACATTTAATCTATTCTGAATTGTATCGTATGATTTTATATTTGTGAATAAGATGTTTCCATCTTTCTTTTCCAGATATAAGATTTGGATTTGATCAGATGATGTCGAATGCAATTGGCATTCTTTGTAAACTTCACACGCTTTTTTTATTAATGGCAATGAATGAGTAGTAAAAATAATCTGGATATTATACTTGCTTGCATATCTTCTTAACACCTCAAATAACTTAATCTGTGATGCTGGGTATAGGGCACTATCTAGTTCATCTATGGCCAATATACCTCCTTTATAATTATTAGGATATGTTGCGCTGAGCCTCCTAAATGACATTAAAGCTAAAATAATTTTACCAAGGTTATCTTGTCCGGCAGAATTAAGCATCCAATCATATTGGTCAGTATTCACTCCCAAAGTATTTTTATCTTTGCTTTCAACATATTGCGGTTGTTCTATTTTATCAAATGAAATTAGAATTTCATTGTGAAGTTTTTTAAAATCTTCAATTTCTTGTGGCGAAAGAACAACTTTTGAACTCTCCTTGATTTGATCATCTTCTCCTATGGGAAACAATCTCTTTAGACTGAGATAAATTACCGGATACTGCAGATAGCCTGATCCCTTTTCTCTAGTTCCTTTTTGCCAAAAGCGAATTGAATTTGATTTGCTATCTCTTTTTATACTCTCTACTGTAAATGGCTCCAAATCATCCATGAATATTGTCCATTCATGTGATTTTGGCAAATCATATCATTCGTGTCCACTAAAAATTGAGGACAGTAATTATAAAGTTTAACAATTAAAACAAAGTAGGTTCACTTGAGTCATTCAGTTCATTGACAATATTGCAGTTAGGTTTACAGAATAGGGCTTTGAGTTC
>JADIMD010000119.1 GCA_017695015.1 Candidatus Cryptobacteroides faecigallinarum
CCTGCTGAGGGCTTGTCTGTGGCGGCCATCGCAGGGTCAGTTAATATTCGCGGATGTCAACAATGATAGAGGCAAGAGGCATAGAGAAGTCTTTCGGTAGTCTGAAAGTGCTGAAAGGCATTGATTTTACGGCGGAGAAGTCCGAGGTGGTGTCTATTATGGGTGCATCCGGGGCAGGCAAATCCACCCTTCTGCATATCCTGGGCACCCTTTCATCTCCCGATTCGGGCTCGCTTGCCATTGACGGGACGGATGTCCTTCACCTGGGCAGCAGGGAGCTGTCCGCTTTCAGGAACAGGAAGATAGGCTTCGTGTTCCAGTTCCATCATCTGCTTCCCGAATTTACCTCTGTCGAGAATGTGATGATTCCTGCCTTGATTGCAGGACGGTCGGCAAGAGACGCGAAATCTGCCGCTATCAGGCTGCTTGGGGATCTGGGCCTTGCGGAAAGGGTGTCCCATAAGCCTTCCGAGCTGTCCGGTGGAGAGCAGCAGAGGGTGGCGATCGCAAGGGCTCTTGTCAACAACCCGGCAGTGCTTTATGCTGATGAGCCGTCGGGTAACCTGGACAGCAAGACAAAGGAGGAGCTTCACAAGCTGTTCTTCTCGTTGCGGGACATGTACGGGCAGACGATAGTGATTGTGACCCATGATCCGGAGCTTGCGGCCATGTGTGACAGGTCGCTTCAGATGAAGGACGGACTTTTTGTGATGTAGCAGCCATGCCGGTTTTCAGGTTCAAACATTTTTCGGTCAGCAATGAAAGGTCGGCAATGAAGGTGAACACGGACGGGGTTCTCCTTGGGGCCCTGATGACAGTCGCTCCGTCTGACAGATATCTTCTTGATATAGGTACAGGGACAGGTTCTGTCGCATTGATGGTTGCCCAGAGACTTGCTCCTGTTGTGGGCAGTGCCGCCCAGGATGTGCGCATTTTTGCTGTCGACATCGACGGACTGTCTGCGGATGAGGCTGCGGAAAATTTTTCGGGTTCGCCATGGGCGGGAATGCTTGAAGCAAAAAACATGTCTCTTGCTGAATATGACAGCTCTCTTCCTGACGGTACCGTGTTTGACGCCGTGTTTTCCAATCCCCCTTATTTCGAAAGTTCTCTGAAGGCTCCCGACATGAGGCGAAGGGCTGCCCGTCACGCAGATACATTGTCCTACAGGGAGATATTGGCTTTTTCCTCCAGACGGCTGTCTCGTGAGGGACGCGTGTCGATGATACTCCCTGCCGATATGGAGAAAGAGCTTGTGAGATATGCGGCTTCATGGTCTCTTTACCTTTTCCGTATAGTGAGGATAAGGTCATCTGCAGCGCATCCTTTTTCGAGGATAGTGGCAGAATTCTCAAGGTCCAGGCCTTCGGAAGTCGATGCGGCGGAGCTGCAGATAAGAAGCGAGGGAGGATATTCTCCCGAATACCGCTCCCTCGTCTCTGATTTTCTGTTTATCTGATTATCTGCAATGCCTCTCGGGGCCATTGTGGTGATGTCCGACAGGTCCTCTGTGAAGCTTGTGTATCTGGTCCATCCTGAATTTTTCTTCTGAAAGATAGAGCTTGGCTATCTTTTCCATAGGGAGTACCTTTTTGTACGCCTTCAGGGCCTGTGCTTCTGTTCCTGCTTTTGCATCCAGCGCCTTTACATAGTTGTTGAGGCTGGTCTCGATATCTCCTCCATTCTCCATTGCCTCTTTAAGGGCACGGTATGTTTCTCTGATTTCTTTCTGTGCCTCGGCTTTCTGTCCCTTGTATTCGTTGTATACTGGCCAGAATTTCTCCGCTTCGGCAGGAGTCAGGTCCAGCTGGGAGGTGATGAAGGCGATTCTTTCGCATCTGACTCTGTCTCTCCAGTCATTTTCAGGAGCAGGCTGTGCCTTCAGGACAGGCATGACAGCCATGATGGTAATTGCGAGCAATAAAAATCTTTTCATGATAATCTTGTCTTTATCGGTTGTCAAATTCTTCCGGCTCGACTCCTGTGTAGACAAGATAGTTGATAATGTCTTCTTCAGAGAGCCCGTCGGAAGCTTCTTCGTATGAGGAGAAATAGATGGATGCCGGGTCAGTGACAGGAATCAGGTCCGCAGTCCTGTAGAATGAGTCCATTTCCTTGAGGAGGCTGTACCTGTTCTCCATCCGTATCAGGATTGCTCCGGTCATGACAACCGCGAGCACTGCTGCTGCGGAGACATACGGAAGAATTCTTCTGGTCAGGCTTGTCTTGAGCGGCCGTCTCGCGGCAAGCCTTGATCTGACGCTTTTGCCGACCCCGTCAAAATAATTGTCGGGGACACGGAAAGGCATCTTCTTCAGTTCCGCAGATTCTGTCAATATGTCCTTGCCATCATTTCTCATCGCGTTATTAGACACAAAAAAGACAAAAGGTTAAAAAATTTTTTCGAGTTCTTCCCTGATTTTTTTGTAGGCATGGTGATACGACGCTTTCAGAGATCCTGCGGAAGTCCCGAGAATCTCTGAAATATCATCGTAACTCATTTCTTCGAAATACCTCATGTTGAATACGGCCTTCTGCCGGGGAGGCAGCTTCTGGATTGCCTTGTGAAGCTCTCTCTGAAGTTCATTGCCGTTGAAGTACGGATCTTCGTCTATTTTTCTGTACAGGATGTCTTCTATCGGAACCTGGCTGAACATAGTGCGGGCCTTTTTCTTCCGCAGGAAGTTCAGGGCTTCATTGGTGGCAATCCTGTATATCCAGGTGAACAGTCTGGAGTCCTCCCTGAATCCCGGGAGGGCAGACCATATCTTGACGAATGTTTCCTGAAGCAGATCGTCCGTGTCTTCGTGAGAACATGTGAACCGCCTGATATGCCAGTATAGCCGCTCCTTGTAGGAATCGACCAGTAGGGAAAATGCCTTGTCCCGGTCTCCTGAGCGGAATAATGACAATATTTCGCTGTCGCTGTTCATCGCGAGGGCGTCAGGAAGGCTTATTTCCTGGAGATTGCCTTCTTGGCTGCAGCAGCTATGTGTGCGGCGTCGAGCCCGTATGCTTTCAGAAGTTCGGATGGTGTACCGCTCTGTCCGAACCTGTCTCCTCCTGTGACGAGCTCGACAGGGGCAGGATATCCTGTAGCAAGAGTCATGCAGATAAGTTCGCCGAGACCGCCTGCCGTGTTGTGCTCTTCAGCGCATACTGCAGCCCCGGTCTTCTTAACGGAAGCGATTACGGCTTCGGTGTCGAGAGGCTTTATTGTGGCGATATCTATGAGTTCTGCTGAAATTCCTTCGTCTTCAAGCATCTGGCATGCCTGGATGCCCTCCCATACGAGATGTCCGGTAGCAAAGATGGTCACGTCGCTCCCTTCGTTAAGCGTTATCGCCTTGCCGATTTCGAACACCTGGTCTGCAGGGGTGAAGTTCGGTACTGCCGGCCTTCCGAAACGGAGATACACCGGACCTTTGTATTTCGCTACAGCAAGAGTCGCTGCCTTGGTCTGGTTGTAGTCGCACGGATTGATGACGACCATTCCCGGGAGCGCTCTCATCAGGGCTATGTCCTCCATTGTCTGGTGTGTGGCCCCGTCTTCTCCGAGGGTCAGACCTGCATGGGATGCGCAGACCTTTACATTGGCGTTGCCGTATGCAACTTCCTGACGGATCTGGTCATATACCCTTCCAGTCACGAATTCGGCAAAAGAGCCCGCGAATACAGTTTTGCCTCCGATTGCAAGACCCGATGCCACGCCTATCATGTTGGCTTCAGCTATTCCACACTGGAAAAACCTGTCTGGAAATTCTTTGGCGAAAGCATCCATCTTGACTGACGATGCGAGGTCCGCAGCCATTGCCACGATGTTGCTGTCTTCTTTTCCTGCTTCCAGAAGTCCTGCTCCGAATCCGCTTCTGGTGTCCTTGTTGCCGAGGTTCAAGAATTGTTTCATTGCTATAGTCTTTCAGTGTGTGCTGTTAATAGTCTCCCAAAGTCTCTTCAAGTTGCGAGAGGGCAACCTTGCATTGCTCCTCGTTCGGAGCCTTGCCGTGCCATGCGTTTGTCCCGGCCATGAAGTCTACACCGTGGCCCATGTCGCTTTTCATCATGATTATTACCGGCTTGCCTTTCCCGAGCTCTGCCTTTGCGGCAGCGAATCCTTTGAGTATCTCGTTGAAGTCATGCCCGTCGCATTCCAGGACTGTCCATCCGAACACTTTCCATTTCTCCGGAAGGTCACCGACTCCGGCGACATCGTCTATGTTGCCGTCGATCTGCTGGTTGTTCCAGTCGACCATGGCGATCATGTTGTCTATCTTGTGGTGCGCACAGAACATGGCTGCCTCCCAGATCTGCCCCTCCTCGCATTCTCCGTCTCCGAGCAGCGTGTAGACTGTCTTCGGGTCGTTGTCCAGCTTCTTTTCGAGGGCAAATCCTGCGGCTGCCGAAAGCCCCTGCCCGAGAGAGCCGGAGGCCTGGAACACGCCTTTCAGGCCGGTGTCTACCGAAGGATGGCCCTGGAGCCTGGTGCCGAAATGCCTGAATGTGCCGAGCTCAGACACAGGGAAATAACCGCTCCTGGCAAGCAGGGAATAATATACAGGAGAAAGATGACCTGCAGAAAGGATGAATACATCCTGCCCGCGACCGTCTCGTGTCCAGGTTGCCGGGTCATGTTCCATAACTCCAAAATAAAGAGCAGTGAGAAAATCCGCGCTGCTCATTGATCCTCCAGGATGTCCGGACTTTGCCCCTGTCACCATCCTGATGATGTCCCTTCTGACCTGAGAAGAGATTTTTTTCAGTTCCTCGATACTTGCCATTGTGATAAATCGGTTAGATGTTGCCCATAATTGTCCACATCAATACAAAAGTACAAAAAATTTCATTATTTGATGTATCTTTGTGAGGTTTATTGATCCGACATGTTATATACGGGTCAGCGACGGCAGCAGAGATATGAACAACACGAGGAATTTTTGCATAATAGCACATATCGATCATGGGAAAAGCACTCTGGCGGACAGGATGCTGGAGATAACGAACACATTGAGCAGCAGGGATATGGAAGCCCAGGTGCTGGACTCGATGGATCTGGAGAAAGAAAAGGGCATCACCATCAAGAGCCATGCTATCCAGATGGATTATGTATGCAATGGGGAGAAGTATGTCCTCAATCTGATTGACACTCCGGGCCATGTGGACTTTTCTTATGAGGTCTCCCGTGCCATAGCTTCATGCGAAGGGGCTCTTTTGGTTGTGGATGCGACCCAGGGGATTCAGGCGCAGACCATATCCAACCTGTATCTTGCCATCGAACATGATCTGGAGATAATCCCTGTTCTCAACAAGATAGACATGGATTCCGCCATGGTGGATGTGGTGACTGACCAGGTGGTGGATCTGCTCGGGTGCCGTCCCGAAGATGTGCTCAAGGCGTCCGGCAAGACAGGTGAAGGCGTAAAGGAAATCCTGGATGCCATTGTTGAAAGGATTCCTGCTCCGTCAGGAGATCCTCAGGCTCCTCTTCAGGCGCTTATTTTTGACTCCGTATTCAATTCCTTCAGAGGAATTATCGCATATTTCAAGGTAAAGAACGGGTCCATAAAGACAGGAGACAAGGTCAAGTTCTTCAATACGGGAAGGGAATATGAGGCCGACGAGGTAGGGGTCCTCAAAATGAAGCTTTGCCCGCGGGACGAGATACCGTGCGGAAGTGTAGGCTATATCATATCGGGTATCAAGACTGCGGCCGAGGTGAAGGTCGGAGATACCATAACGCATGTGGAGAATCCTTGCGAGGAGGCGATTGCAGGATTTGAGGAGGTCAAGCCGATGCTGTTTGCAGGAATGTATCCAGTGGAGACGGACCAGTATGAGGAGCTCAGGTCTTCGCTTGAGAAATTCCAGCTGAATGATGCTTCTCTTGTATTCGAGCCTGAATCTTCCCTTGCGCTCGGGTTCGGGTTCAGATGCGGCTTCCTTGGGCTGCTCCATATGGAGATAGTGCAGGAGAGGCTCTTCCGTGAATTCGGGATGGATGTCATCACCACAGTCCCGAACGTGTCCTATAAAGTATACACCACGCAAGGGGATGTCGTGGATGTCCACAATCCGTCAGGACTTCCTGCGCCTACCCTCATTGACAGGATTGAGGAACCATATATCAGGGCACAGGTCATTTCCAAGGCTGAATTCTACGGCCCGATAATGAAGCTCTGCCTCGACAAGAGGGGCGTGCTCGTCAACCAGCATTATATTACCGCAGACCGTCTTGAACTGACATACGAGATGCCTCTTTCGGAAATCGTTTTTGACTTCTATGACAAGCTGAAGTCGATTTCCAAGGGCTATGCGTCATTCGATTACCATGTCACTGGTTTCAAGCCTGCAAAGCTTGTCAAGCTGGACATCCTGCTTAACGGTGAGCCTGCAGATGCGCTGTCGAGCCTTATCCATATCGACCATGCATATGATTTCGGGAGAAAGATCTGCGAGAAGCTTAAAGAGCTGATCCCGAGACAGCAGTTCGACATCGCTATCCAGGCGGCAATCGGGGCGAAGATTATTGCGAGGGAAACGGTCAAGGCTGTCAGGAAGGATGTCACTGCCAAATGTTATGGCGGAGACATCACGAGGAAGAGGAAACTCCTCGAAAAACAGAAGCAGGGAAAGAAGAGAATGCGCCAGATCGGAACTGTGGAAGTGCCGCAGAGTGCATTCATGGCTGTCTTGAAGCTTGACTGATATGATGAAGGCAGCAATATTGATGACGGTACACAACCGGAGGGAAAAGACTCTGGCGTGCCTGAAGTTGTGCTATGAGCAGATTGAATCTCTCAGGTCTGAATATGCCTTTTCCGTGTACCTGACTGATGATGCAAGTACCGACGGGACCGCAGAGGCGGTTTCCCGTGAATATCCGGATGTCAATATTATAAAAGGTAATGGCAGCCTGTACTGGAACAGGGGCATGTGTGCTGCATGGAACGAGGCGGCCAAGGACGCTCCCGATTTCTATATCTGGCTCAATGACGATACGCTTCTCCGCCAGGGTGCGTTTGCTGCGTTGCTTGAGAATTCATCCTATCTCAGGCACAGGGCGATTCTTGTAGGTACTGCCGTGGACAATTCCGGCAATTACAGCTATGGAGGACGCACGAAATCCGGGAAGATAATCCCTCCTGATCCCACCATCCCTGTTACATGTGATATCTTCAACGGCAATCTTGTGCTCGTTCCCGAGTCGGTGTATGAGAAATTGGGTACTATGGACCCGTTCTACAGTCATAGTTTCGGAGATTATGACTACGGGGTCAGAGCTGAGAAGGCTGGGATAATATCTGCTGTAGCTCCAGGAGTGCTCGCGGAATGCGACAGGAATCCCGGGGTGCCCAAATGGAGGGACGCTTCGTATCCTCTCAAAGAACGGTTCAGGGCATTGACGGGTCCGAAAGGCAGACCTCCGAAAGAGCAGTTTGTCTATGACACCAGGCTGTCAAATGCGGTGGTGGCGATAATCCATTATGTGTCTCTGCTTGTGAAAGTGCTGTTCCCTAAAAAGAATAAAGGAGTCACTTTCACAGCGACTCCTTCACAACCTCTCTTTTGAGAGGAAATTCTTTAGCTGCGCCAGACAGAAATTGCACACAAGCCCGTGCGCAGCGTCAAGAGACGAATAAGATTCTTAACCGAAACAAAGGTCGTCAATATGCCTGTGCCGGAGGTTGTTGTTTTTGTTGTTTAATGTGTTGTTTTACGAGTTGTATGCTAAACAGGGGTAAAATCAAGTATTATGTGGCGGCAATGAGGTTGAGGACTCTTCCGTTGTCTATGGCAGGAGTGTGCCTTGGTCTGATGCTGGCTGTTGCGGATTTTCATGTCAGATGGGAGGTGGTCCTGTTCACTCTTCTGACCACGGTGTGTCTCCAGATATTGAGCAATGTTTCCAATGAGCTCGGAGACTTCCTCAGGGGGACCGATTCCGGGGACAGACAGGGTCCTTCATATTCTCTTTCAGGAGGCAAGCTGGAGAAGAAGGATTTCAGCAGGATGATAGTCGTCTATATATTGCTGTGCATTATATCCGGGCTTCTGATGCTTTGGTTTTCTTTCGGGACACTGTTCTGTGTGGAGTCTCTTGTTTTCATGGCTCTCGGGGCAGGGGCGATTATGGCTGCCATGAAGTACACGTTGGGAAGAAATCCCTACGGCTATCGTGGTAAAGGGGATTTCTATGTCTTCATGTTCTTCGGGATTGTCTCTGTCGCAGGCTCGTATTTCATAGCATCACACGAGATGTTCTGGAGGATGCTGCTGCCTGCTGCCTCGATCGGCTTTTTCAGTGTCGGGGTATTGAATGTAAACAACATCAGGGACATGTCCACTGATGCGGCGACAAGAATGACTGTTCCGTTGAGGATAGGGGAGAAATGGGCGAAAGTTTACCAGACCGCCCTTCTCGCTGCAGGATGGGTGTGCATGCTTGTATATTCATTGTTGAGGATACAGGATATCTGGCATTATCTCTTTGTCCTGTCTCTTCCGCTGTTCATTGTGCATCTGCACGGGGTGTGGACGAGGTCAGGCAAGACTCTTGATCCGATGCTGCCGCTGCTGGTGATGTCTTCTTTCATTTTTGCCCTGCTCGGTGGACTGGGCTATCTTGTGTATCTTTTTATTTGATTCCGACATACATACGGCAGATCCCGAATGTGAAGCCTTTGTGGATTACGGTGCCGAATCCGGCGTCTGACATGATCTGCTTGAATTTTGCCGGTCCCGGGAAGTTGAGTACGGATGCCGGAAGATATTCGTATGCACTCCTGTTCCCTGAGATTCTGCCTCCGATAACAGGGAGGATTTTCAGAAAATACAGGTTGTACAGCCACCGCATCACTCTGCTTTGAGGGGTTGAAAGTTCGAGGATTACAAGTTTGCCTCCCCGTTTCAGGACGCGGTACATCTCTTTCAGACCCTGGTCGAGGTGCTCGAAATTCCGTACCCCGAATGCTACTGACACGCGGTCAAAGCTGCCTTCACCATACTGGATGTCTTCCGAATCTCCTTCCTCAAGGGCGATGATGTCTGCAAGTCCGGCTTTCTTGATTTTTTCGCGTCCTATGGCGAGCATTCCGGCAGAGATGTCCAGTCCGGTGATTTTGCTGCCTGGGCAGGCTTTTCTGGCTATCGATATCGCGAAATCCCCAGTTCCGCAGGCGACATCCAGGATGTTCAATGCTTTTTCCTTGTCTATTATCTGCTTTACGGCACGGCTTCTCCATGTCTTGTCTATGTGCATGGACAGCAAATGGTTGAGCCTGTCGTACTCAGGCGCGATATTGTCAAAAAGTTGTCTGATTCCTTCTTTTTTAGGCATAATGGAGATTTTATGGTACAGGGTCATATCCGCTTCCTCCCCACGGGTGGCAGCGTAGAAGCCGTCTTACCGTGAGGTAGAACCCCTTGAACGGCCCGTGCTTCCTGAATGCTTCAAGCGCATATTGGGAGCATGTGGGGGTGAATCTGCAGGAGGGCGGTTTCAACGGGCTGATGCAGACCTGATAGAATCTGATCAGCATGATGAAAGGGAATATAGCAATTTTTTTGAGCTGCTGCTTCAGGCTATCTGTCCCCATCCCTGTTTATCTTTTGTAATAATGTCCTGACAGAAGAGAAAATCTCTTCATATGTCATGATTTCCTTGTTCCCGTATATGAAAAGTATGTCTGTGCCGTTTCCGGACAGCATGGATTTCTGTTTCCTGTAACTTTCTCTTATGCGGCGTTTGAGAAGATTGCGGCGGACAGCCCTCTTGAACAGTTTCTTGGGGACTGACACCATGATCCTGTTGCGGCTGTTGCCGGTGCCGTGCCGGAAGCATGCTTTCATCCTGCCCGGCGCATCGCAGAATGTTCCTCCCGCAAGAAGTCCTGAAATGTCTTTCTTGCTGCAGAGCCTTTCCTCCTTAGGCAGTGTATTGCCCGAGGCTTCCATTAACTGTTCTTTTCCAGATATATTTCCACAGCCCTTGCGACTGAAGGGGCCTCTTCCGATGGTGCAGATATGGCAATCTCAAGTCCGGCCTCTTCCATGGCTTTCACTACTGATTTGCCGTATGAGACGAATTTTACATCTTCCTGTTTGAAGTCAGGGAAATTCTCGAAAAGGGATTTCACATCCGCCTTGTTGTACAGGACTATCATGTCATATGACTTGATGTCCACGCTTTTCAGGTCCTGTGAAACGGACTTGACGAAGATGGCGCTCTTGTAATCGAATCCCGTGGTCTCGAACATTCTTGTTATGTCGTTGTTCGTGGAGTCGGATGTCGTAATCAGGAACTTTTCCCCCTTGTGCTTGGTCCCGATCAGGGAGATTATTGAGTCCGGTGTCCCGTTGCCGAAGAAAATTTTCCTTTTACGGTATACGATATGTTTCTGCAGGTACATGGCCACGGCTTCTGTAGTGCAGAAATATTTCATAGTCTCGGGAATCTTCACCCTCAGCTCTTCGCAAAGGTGGAAGAACGCGTCGATGGTGGACCTTGCCGAGAAAACTATTGCTGTATAGTCAAGGATGTTTATTCTCTGTGCTCTGAATTCACGGGAGGAGATGGGTTCAATCAGAAAGAATGGAATAAAATCGAATTCTACTCCGTATTTTTCTGATATGGCTTCATAAGGCGTTGCAGCCTTAGGGGGCTGTTGAGATACCAGTATGCGTTTAATCATCTTCTATAAAATCATTGCCGAGGCCACTAAAAGCCCGGTCGGTACAATTTCAAGGCTGCAAAGGTACAAAATTGTTGATAAAACAGAGCAATAGTGGCTAAAAATTTGAGCCTTGCGGAAAATGAGCAGCAGGTACAATGCCCCTGAAATATACAGGATGACCGATCTGACAGTTTCATAGGGCAGTTCCGTGAAAGAAAGGAGTCCGGCTGTGACAATGCAAAAGAGTGTCCCGAGACTGAAGAATGTGAGGAACAGCATCTTGGCGGCTGAATATGCCCTTTTGTCGATTTTCCTGGTGCCTGTGGCGAAATCCGCCGCCGCCCTTACGAGCAAGTATCCGATGAGGATGCCGACATATGAGAAAAACTTTCCCGAAATGTCCATTGTGGAGATGAAGTCCGGGGCATACAATGAATATCGGGTGGCGAGAAGGCATGCAGGCAGTATCATGACGAGAAAGATAATGTTCCTGTCCCTGCCGAGTTTCACATTGTATTCCAGATCCAGCGCTTCCTTCCATCTGAACAGGCAGCTGAGCATAGATGGCAGGACATTTACCATTTTCTTCAAAGTGAAAAGGATAGCCAGGATGCAGATGACGGCAACGACATCAGTGACCACACTGTCTCCGTCGTGGTTGTCTTCCTGCGAGGAGTCCACGGGAGACTGCTCCATCATCAGAGCCCCTCCGGAGAATGCCTGACTGACAGGCACCGGTCCGTAGTGTATCGTGTCTGTGGCAGTGACCGTAGAATCTTGCATGTTCAGTTTCCCCGTTTCGCTTTATATCCCATCTCGCATAACAAGGCAGTTACCTTGTCCCTCTGGTCTCCCTGTATGGTGATTTCCCCGTCTTTGGCTGACCCTCCGACTCCGCATTTGACTTTCAGCTTCTTCCCGAGTTCCGCAAGGTCCGAGTCTTTTCCTATGAATCCTTTCACGAGAGTCACCTGCTTACCTGCCCTTCCCTTACGGTCGATTGTGACTGTAAGCTTCTGCGCCGACGGCTCTAAGGTCGTCTCTTCGATTTCTTCCTGCTCGGTGAAATTGAAATTCGGATCAGTGGAGTATACCACTCCGAGTCTTCGTTTCCAGTCGTTGTCTGCCATAACTGCATGCGTGTAATTGTGATGAAGACAATAATTTTTGCAAATATAACGATTCTGTGCGTATATTTGCTTGTTTTTTGAATACAGCATATGGATAACAGAAAATTCAATATCTGGAACAGAATCTCTGCGACGGTTGTCTTCGTGGTGGCTGCAATCACTTATCTGATGACAATAGAGCCTACCGCCTCGTTCTGGGACTGCGGAGAGTTCATCGCTTCTTCATACAAACTTGAAGTAGGACATCCTCCGGGAAACCCGGTATTCCAGCTGGTGGCAAGGTTCTTCACCATGTTTACCGACAACATGCATGCGGCAGTTGCGGTGAATGCGATGAGTGCCATCTGCTCGGCGCTTACGATATTTTTCCTGTATCTTACCATAGTGTTCCTTGCCAAAAGGGTGGTCAAAACCGAGTCTGACGGGACGCTGTCTGCGGGCAATGCCGTTGCAGTCATCGGTTCGGGCATAGTAGGCGCGCTTGCATACTGTTTCTCAGACACTTTCTGGTTCTCAGCCGTTGAGGGAGAGGTATATGCCATGTCCTCACTTGTCACTGCCCTTGTGTTCTGGGCGATGACGAAATGGTACGAGCAGGCGGACAGCCCGTATGCCAACCGCTGGATTGTCCTTATATCTTTCCTGATGGGGCTTTCCATCGGAATCCATCTGCTGAACCTGCTTGCTATCCCTGCGCTGGTATTCCTTTATTATTACAGGAAGAGGGAAAACGGACACTACACCTTCTGGGAGTATGTCAAGATTTTCCTGATAGGATGTGTCATCCTGGCGGTGATACTTTTCCTTATCATTCCGCTCCTTCCTAAGACAGCGGCATATGTAGACCTGTTCTTTGTCAATGTCCTCGGGCTGCCGTTCAATACAGGTGCGGCCTTCTTCATGGTGGCCCTGCTGGCGCTGTGCTTCTGGGGAATGTTCGTGACGATGAAGAAAGAGAAGGTGTTCGCCAACACGGTCCTGCTTTGCTTCACGATGATAATAGTGGGATTTTCCATATTTTCCATCATCATAATCCGTTCATCTGTAAAGACTCCTACCAACGAGTATCAGCCTGACAATCCTTTCACCCTCGTGAGGTATCTCGGCAGGGAGCAGTATGGCAGCAATCCTCTGATTTACGGACAGTATTTCGATGCCCCTTATGACATCGAGATTCCTAAGTACTGGGCTCCTCTCGGAGACAGGTATGTCAGGACTGACGGACAGATTACCCCTGTATATTCTTCAGAAGGCAAGATGTTCTTCCCGAGGATGTGGGCGACAAGCCCGGACGGGAGGTACGAGGATTTCTATCTGGCGTACATGGACGGGAAAGGCAAGGTCATTCCTGGCCAGACTTACAAGAAGCCGACATTCGGCGCCAACATGAAATTTTTCTTCGACTATCAGCTGAACTGGATGTACTGGAGATATTTCATGTGGAATTTTGCCGGAAGGCAGAATGACATACACAGTCCTTCTCCAGGGGAACTGTTCACAGGCAACTGGGAAAGCGGTATAGGATTCATCGACAAGGCAAGGCTCGGCGACCAGAGCGATGCTCCGGCATATCTGAAAGACAACAAGGCCAAGAACCATTATTACATGCTGCCTCTCCTGTTGGGCATAATTGGAATCTTTTTCCAGTTCGCAAGGGACAAGAGGGGATCGTGGGTGACTTTCCTGATGTTCTTCATGACAGGAATCGCGATAGTGATATACCTCAACCAGCCTCCATATCAGGTGAGGGAGAGAGATTATGCCTATGCCGGCTCCTTCTATGCATTTTCCATATGGATAGGTCTTGCAGTCCTTGCATTGTATACCTGGATTTCGGATGCCATATCAGGCAAAAAAGCAGATTCTCAGGCTTTGAAGACAGGTGTGGCTACTGCTGTTTCAGTCCTCTGTCTCGGGGTGCCTGTCCTGATGGCTCAGCAGAACTGGGACGACCATGACAGGAGCAACAGGAGGACTGCCGTGGAGATGGCAAGGAATTATCTTAATTCAGTGGGAGAGCAGGGTATCCTCATCACCCATGGGGACAATGATACATTCCCTCTGTGGTATGCGCAGGAGGTGGAGGAAGTCAGGACCGATGTCAGGATATGCAACACCTCCCTGCTCGGGACTGACTGGCATATAGACCAGATGAAATATGCCTGCAACGAGTCCAAACCTCTTCCTCTGACTGTAGGGCCTGAGCAGTATCTGTACGGGACAAACGAGTTCATCTACATCTACGATACCCGTGACACTATCATCCCTATATCTACGGTGATGGAGGTGTTCAAGCATCCTAAGGCCAAGATCCAGCTCACCAGCGGAAGGCAGGTGGACTATATCATGTCCAGAAGGATCTCCGTCCCTGTCAACAAGGAGAATGTCCTGAGGCACGGCATACTTCCGGAGAAATATGCGGATATGATTCCGGATGAGATAGTATTGACAATCCCTGCAGACAAGGATTATATCACAAAGCCGGAACTGTTCATGCTCGACCTGCTGTCCAACTATGAGTGGGACCGTCCGATCAACCTTCTGAACATGGGAGGGGACATCAATATGGGAATCAAGGAATATCTGATGTATGAAGGCTTCTCATACAAGTTTGTCCCTGTGAAGAACAGGATGAAACAGATAGAGATAGGTTTTGCGGATGCGGATGACCTTTATTACAAGGTCAATGAAGTGTTCAGCTGGGACGCACTGAAACGGACCGACTATTTTGCCGACTATCAGAATTTCTATACTTTCTGCGGAGTGATGTCTCAGAGGGGGCTCTTCCTGAATATTGCCAAGGAGCAGCTCAAGGCAGGCTATCCCGAGCGTGCCGTGGAAGTCCTCGACAAATGCCAGGAATGCGTTCCTGATTCGGTATATCCTTTGGACATGTCCTATCTCGGATTCATAAACGAGAGGAATGTACTGGAGATAATAGCTGCGTATTATGATGCAGGGGCACCTGACAAGGGTCTGGCACTTGCGAAGAAGTTCGTGGATGAGCTGCTGGTGTCGGCCAAGTTCTATGCGGAATTCTATGACTATGCGCAGAGCAATTTCGAAGAGACATGCCATTATGTCTTCTTCGTATCCGATATCCTGAAGCAGAACGGAGCTGCAGAAGAAGCAGAGGCTATCGAGAAAGCGTTGAGTGATCTGATAGCCCCTGAGGCATAGTCTGAATCCTATCTGGACATACGGACAAATATACTGAGAGGCAGGTTCTTGTTGAACCTGTCTTTTAGTATGAGTTCACCGCATTCGATTTCCTTGCATGCGGTTTTAAGGCAGAATGCCTGTTTTACGAGGGTCTCTCCGAGTACGGCCGAATACCCGTTGGAATAGAGGTTGAGGACAAGAAAACTGTCGACAGGCGCAAGAATGGAGTTCACGCATTTCAGCAGGTCGAACAGACATTCGTCGAGTTTCCATTTCTCTCCGTCAGGTCCGTGACCGTATGCAGGCGGGTCGAGGATGATTCCCTGGTAGACATTCCCTCTTTTCGCCTCGCGCCTTGCGAATTTCATGGCATCCTCAATGATCCATCTTATGTTGTCCAGACCGCTGATTTCCATGTTGTTTCTTGCCCATGTGACCACCTGCCTCACAGAATCGAGATGTGTCACATCTGCACCTGCCGCCTTGGCTGCCAGAGATGCAGCCCCCGTGTAAGCAAACAAGTTGAGCACTTTTGGAGGTGCTTGGCCTTTCTCCTTGGCCGTTACGGCAAGTTCACGCGTCTTTCTGAATATGTATTCCCAGTTGGGTGCCTGTTCGGGAAATACTCCCACATGCTTGAATGCTGTGAGTCCGAGCCGCAGCGAAAAATCGAGCCCTTTCTGCTCTCCGTTGTACCGGATTGCCCACTGGTCATCCATTTTGCGCAGCCTTTCCCATGTGCCGCTATCTTCCTTTCCCGCTTTGCCGAATCCGGCTCCAGCCTTGAACTTCGTATGGATCATCCTGTCCCATTCACCTTCAGACAATGTCTTGTCCCATAAGGCTTTGGGTTCAGGTCTGGACATGTAGTAGCGTCCGAATCTCTCCAATTTCTCGAAATTGCCGGAATCCACCAGCTCATAGTCTTTCCAGAATTCTCCAGGTGATTCTATAGTCATAATCAGATATACACAATAATATAATACATCATTACTCCGCACACTATGAGCTTCATTCCTGTGCCGGCTATGAAGCCTATGAATGCTCCCAATGCGGATTTCAATGCTGTCCCTGAATTCTTCCCGGCAAATACGAGTTCAGCGATGAAGGCGCCTAGCAGCGAACCGAGAATCATTCCTACTGGAGGGATGAACAGGCCGGCTATCAGTCCTACGGTCGCTCCGATGGAGGCATATTTGCTGCCTCCGGTCACTTTAGTGAAATATGCCGGGACCACATAGTCCAGGATGGTTACTGCAACGGTTATCCCGAGCCATACAAGGAGCAGGGTCAGGGACATCTCTTCTCCGGCTCCGTTGGTCCCTCCCCAGAAATACAGCAGAAGAAGCCCCACCCAGCTGAGTGGAGGTCCTGGCAGAGCCGGGGCGATGCTGCCTATAATACCGATGATGCCGCACAGTACGGCGAGGATGGCGATGAATATCTCCATTGTTTCCGGTTTTGCGGTTATTCTCTGGACATGATGTCCTCTATTTCAGAAGATTTTATCGGAAGCCGTCTCGTCCCGAGCCTTCTTGCCCCGTCAGGTGTAATCAGGATGTCGTCTTCGAGCCGTATGCCTCCGAAATCCCCGTATGCCTCCAGTGCCTGGTAGTTCACGAATCCCTTGTCTGTCCCTTCGCTCTTCCATTTGCTTATGAGGGCAGGTACGAAATAGATTCCTGGTTCGTCGGTGATCACATGTCCCGGACAGAGCTTGCGGGCCATCCTGAGGCTGCCGAGACCGAGCTGGGATGCCCGTTTCTGGTCTTCGTCGTAGCCCACATAGTCTTCCCCGAGATCTTCCATGTCATGGACATCGATACCCATGTTGTGCCCGAGTCCGTGAGGCATGAACAGCCCCGCGATTCCTTCAGCCACCATCTCGTCCACATCTCCGCGTACCAGCCCCAGTCCGCCGAGACTTTCGAGCATGTGCCTGGCAACGGCAAGGTGTACCTGTCTGTATGTGACTCCAGGTCTTGCAAGCTGGAAGGCAAGTTCATTGCAGGATTCCACTATATCATAGATTTCCTTCTGCTGAGCCGTGAATCTGCCGCTGCATGGATATGTCCTCGTGAAGTCGGAAGCATAATGGGTATTGCTTTCTGCTCCGGCATCCACAAGCAGCATTCTCCCGGGCGTGATTATCTGGTGGTGTGAATGGTTGTGCAGGGTTTCCCCGTTCTGGGAGAGGATGGTCGTGAAAGAGACTCCCCAGCCTTTGGATATGGTGACACCTTCCATTCTGCCTACGATGTCCTGCTCCCTTGCTCCCGGTTTGCATCCTCTGCGGGCTTCGGTGTGCATCAGGTAGCCTATCTCGCAGGCTTTGTCTATCTCTTCTATTTCGCAGTCTTCCTTGATGAGTCTCATGGAGATGACAGCCTTGACAAGCTCTTCGGAAGCGGATGACGCCTTGCCCTGTGCCACAGGACGGGTTCTCCTTACATTCTCGGGAGATATGCCTGTCAGTGTGGAAAGCTTGAGGGTGTTGTAGTATCTCGAAACAGGGAGGAAATGGACTGTTCTCCCCTGGGTTTGTGCCTTGATGACCGCAGCGTCGAATTCCTTTGAAGGGGCGGCATTGGCTGCTCCGGATTTTTCCGCCTTGCTCATGATGTCAGGCTGGGGTCCCATCCAGATGATGTCGTCTATATCGACATTGTCTCCGTATAATGTCTCTTCGCCGCTGTCAAGGTCGATGATTGCTGCCAGTCCGGGTTCGTCGAGCCCCCAATAATACAGGAAAGAACTTTCCTGACGGAATTTGTAGTCATTGCCCCTGTAGTTCTGCGGAGCTTCCACATTGCCTAAAAAGATTGCTATTCCGCGTTTCCCCTGGGGAATGGAAGACATTTTCTCTGTCAGTGTCCGTCTCCTTCTGACATAAACATCGGTGCTGAACATATCTCGTAGCTTTAATTCTTGATAAATCCCTTTCCGGGCTGTCCAAAAAGCGAAGTTAATGATTTTTTGCGGAAAAATATCTCTGCGTATGCAAGATTATGGCATGTGCCTTGTTTAATATCTGAACGCCCTGAAAAGGGCAATTAAAAATGAATGCTTATGAAACGGTTAATTTCTATCATCGCCATCGGTCTGTCGGTATGCATGGCAGGGATGGCACAAAGCAAGACTACCTTACAGGAAAGGATTGACCGGTGGAAAAACGACATGGAAGAGTTCCGCCAGAGGAGTGCTTCTGACAGGGCTGAAGAAAAAATACTGGACACTTTGGCATGGAGGCAGGCCGGTGCGGCTGTTTCCGGCAAGTCTTTCGTCGTGGAAGCCGATGCGATTACTTTCAAGAACGGTGTGCGCGCCTATGTCAATTCCATGACCAACTTCGTCGCTGTCAACGGTGACAGGGGAGTGGTGCAGGTGTCTCCAAGTGATTTCGCGCCCGGACCAAACGGGGTTGGAGGAGTGACGGTGGACGGCATTGTCACAGGATATGAGGTCACTTCCGACAAGAAAGGCAGGATCAGAATCACGATGAACATTTCCGGAGCGGTGATCAACGCCAGGGTGGACATCTCCATGCATCCCGAATCCGACAATGTACAGGTCGTGGTTTCTCCTAACTTCAATTCGCAGACAATCAGGCTTGAAGGAAAGCTGGTACCATATGATGACTCAAGAGTCATTGAAGGGGTTTCCATATGATGTTTTTTAAATCAGACAGTATTATGAAAAGAATAATTTTTATGGCATTTATCCTTGGATGCGTTACCGCATGCCACAAGGAACCGTCATTGTCACAGTATGACGGAGAATTCATGGTCTATACGGCTCATAGCGCCGAGGTCAGCGACTTTTCAGCATATCAGACATTCACTGTGGCTGACAGCCTGTTGTACATTGACGGCAACAAGGGGAAGATGTCGCGGAATTCATGGGACCAGAATGTCCTGAAGCAGTATATCAGTTCCATGGAGACTTTGGGGTACACCTATGTCGACACTGGCAAGCTGGACAGCGACCAGACCCAGGATGCTCCTGAAGGTGATGCTGACCTCGGCATTCAGGTGTCTTATGTGGTGACTACGGATTATTTCACGACGCATGTCCCTTATGACCCTTACTGGTGGTACGGATATCCTGGCTACTGGTATCCTGGCTACTGGGGCAACTGGGGTGGCTGGTACTATTCATATCCTGTCACCTACAGTTATTCCACCCAGTCCCTGCTGACCGAAATGGTGGACCTTACCGCTGACCAGGGGGATGACAAGCAGCTGCCGGTGGTGTGGAACAGTTATATTGACGGGAATATCGGCAATTCAAGGAATGACATGGCCCGGTTCAGCAGGGGGATAGCCCAGTCATTCGCCCAGTCCGAATATCTTGACATAAAGTAAAGGAGGAAGATCATGAAAACATTTGTTAGATATATTCTGATGGTGGCGGCAGTGGCTGTCATGGCTGCTGCGGTCGCCCAGGCCCAGCCGGGAAGACGGTTCTATGTTGATGCCGGCTGGCAGTTCAACGGAACTCCGGGCAACACATTCGCGTCAAGCGCGAGCGGATGGGGAGCCTATGTCGAGGGAGGTTACTATGTGCTCCCGAGGATTGCAGTGGGGGCGTTCGGAAGCTTCAACACCAACAATGACTATGTTCCGCGTATGACTTATTTTGGAGAGGACGGCTCAGCCCTGACTTCAGATATGGTCAATTCCATATACCAGATCCCGTTCGGGGCTACATTGCGCTATCGTTTGGGGTGGAAAGAGTTCCAGCCGTATTTCCAGGCAAAACTCGGTGCCAATTATGCGGAGGAATACACTTATCTGCCTACCATGGCATTAAAGGACAGCCAGTGGGGCTTCTATGTTTCTCCTGAAATTGGTTTCACCTGGCATCCGTTCCACAAGAGCAATTTCGGATTCCAGCTGGCTGCATACTACAGCTATGCCACCAACAGGAGCCGTGCTTTCGGAATTGACGGCATCAACAATGTCGGCTTCAAGCTCGGCGTGTCCTTCTGACATCTTATCATTTTCAAGATGTAGGTGTTGCTAAATCAACTTGTGTTTGTATATTTGTGAAAATGCGTTAAACTGGATGAGAATAAAAGACATCATAGATATTCCATCGGAGAAGTTGTCTTCCGGGTTTAGTGCTGCTTTACGGATATGCAAAAAGATAAAAGGCAGTGCGAATTCTGATGATGTGATTGATTTCTCCTGTGCAAAATTTGTTACACCGACATTTATAATGCCGCTGCTTGTGTATATAAAGAAAGCGGATAAGTGCGTGTCGATAGAGCATACAGAAGGATATTTGAATTCAATATGCTTTAATAGCCTTGGAGTCCAGTCAGGATCTATGCGGAAATCTGAATTCGCTGCATATCTTGAGCAGTTTTCAACAAAGCGTTATATTCCGCTGATAAGTTTCCCTGCCACAAATGATCGTCTGGAGGATAAAAACGAAATCATGTCAGTAATAGAATCCATGATAGTCAAGCAAGCAGGACTTGGACAGAACATTGTTTCAGGTATTAAATATATGCTTGGGGAGATAGTGGACAATATATCCGAGCATTCAAAGTCCGAGTGTGGATATATTATTGCACAGTGTTACCCGACATCGAAATATATTGATATTTGTATAGGAGATACTGGAATAACGCTACTTGGGAGCTATGAAGGAATTCCGAATTGCGAGATAACAAGTGACGGAGAAGCCATGAGGGCTGCCAATAGCGGCATATCGACGAAGAATCTTCCAGATGCGGAGAATAGAGGATATGGAATAAGCACTACTAGAAAGATGCTCGTTGAAGGAATGGGAGGTCAGTACATGATGGTATCTGGAGATACAGTTTATGTCAATACAAAGTCAGGTTCAGGATATTTCGAGTTACCGGATGGAATGCGTTTTGAGGGTACCATTGTTGCACTAAGGATTCCATATTGGAATGAGAATTTCAGGTATATCAATTATATAGAATAGGAGGTCGTCATGAATACATTTAACATAGCCAAAATATTGAATCCGGATCTCATGTCAAGACCATTGGCAGATGATTTCTATAACTATATAAAAAATTCACACGAATCAAAGGTTATTATAGATTTTTCTGAAGTTCATTTTGCTACCCGAAGCTTTATGGACGAATTTTATGTGCTGTTTCAAGATGGGTTGAGGAAATCCGAGGTGAAATTGATCAATTTGCCGCCTGATGTTGAAAAGACATTGGAGGCTGTTAAATCTACTCAGAATAAGAAAAAGGTTATTTCAGACGCGACAATAGTCAAGACAAAGGATATTCAAGATCTGGAACAGTATCTTTCGGCTTTAGCCATATAAGGAGATTATAGTATTTACAAAAAAGAGCGGCGACAGAGATGTCACTGCTCTTTTTCAGTGCCCCGGACGGGGGTCGAACCCGTACGGACATTGCTGTCCAAGGGATTTTAAGTCCCTCTTGTCTACCGATTCCAACACCAGGGCTGACCTTGGCTGACAAAGATAGTGTAAATTTTGTTAAATGGAGAAGAAATGTTAATTTAGCAAGAATAAATCTTATGGCTATGGAAGACAAACTAATGCAGAACCCCTACTTTGTCAAGGCAATGGAGTTCATTCGGGACACGGACCTCAATTCAATGGAGAACGGCAAGCATTTCATCGACGGGGACAATCTTTTTGTCAATATCGTGGACAGCGACATGAAGACACCGCAGCAGGCAAGGCTTGAAGTCCATGACAAATATATTGACATACAGGTGCCGCTTTCGAAATCCGAGACTTACGGCATCACTCCGAGGAACGAATGCAAGGAGCCTGACGGAGAAATGAATCCGGAGAAGGACATCCTGTTCTTCAAGGATCCTGTCGGGGTGACAATCACTGCCAAGCCGGGGGAAGCTGTGGTTTTCGACACTGAGACAGCCCATGCCCCTCTTATCGGGGAAGGCAAGATCCACAAGGCCATTTTCAAGGTCATAGCCTTACCAGCAGACTGACGAGGACAGTCCGAGAAGAAAGGAATTTACGAAAGGCTTTTGCCGGGAGAAACTGAAAGTCTCATATTCGGCGAAAGCCTTTATTCTGAAATTCTCACCGGCACGGAGAGCTATCCCTGCTTCCCCGAGCATGTCAAGCCCGTTTCCTGCCCTGTGCCATGCATAGCCTATCATCACTTTCAGATCGAATTCAATATATTTGGGGAACGGGTAGACCCAGTATCCTCCGGCGAGGACATTATACATATCCATTGACATGTACTGACCAGCATCACCTCCCTTGAAAGAAAGCGAGTTGACGCTTCCCCTGAATGCGACGCCCGTCTGGGGAATCAGCGGAACCATCAATGAGATTCCGGATACGCCCCCCCTGAAAGGCAGCAGACCTGCCTCCTTGTCTGCCTTGCTCCCGAGGACAAACCTTCTTGCAAAGAACAGCCCTGCTTCATAGTATTTGTGTTCGGGATCATATCCGAACATGTCGGGAGTCTCATATGCTTCCGAAATGTACCTGTCCTTGAAGATAAGGTCCGCCAAAAAATATCCGAGGTGGACGGAGCTGATGCCTATGGCTGCCCCGGCCATCACATCCGTCACCCAGTGCCTGTTGTTCAGCACTCTCGACACTCCCGTAAGGGCGGCTACGGTATATCCTCCGATGCTGAACCACTGGCTTCTCCAGCCATACTCCTTATGCAGCATGGCGGCTGTCATGAATGCTGTGGCGGTGTGTCCGGACGGGAAGGAGTTTCTTGCTGAACCGTCAGGTCTCGGTCTCCTGACAGAATATTTCAGCCCGTTGACCAGCCCTGCCATGATTGCGCCAGAGAAAGCATCGGAGACGAGCATCCTGCCCCATGAAGTCCGTCCTTCATACCCTGCAGCCTTCAGCCCGACCAGGACAACGGCAGGAACATATTGCGACCAGTCGTCCACCCTGTAGCGCAGGGCAGGGTCGATATTGTATCTCATCTGGCGGAAATCATCGTCTAATGACGGACTGTAGCCGGGTACGGCGGTATTGTAGGTTGAATAGTCAACGGAATATTGGGCATCTGCTTTCTGGCATATGACCATGCAGAACAGCAGAAATGTTGTCAAGGCAAGAATTTTTTTCATCCAGGGTAGTATAAAAGAGTGGCGATGACAGGCTGCCACAGCCTAATGCTGGCAAAAATAGTCAGAATTCTCTACATGACAAATTATTTCATTCCTCTTCCACTGCCGCGAGGGTGGCGACACTTATTCTGACTTCGGGAGGGAATACCGTCCGCAGGACTCTTCTGCATGCGGCAGTGGTGGCCCCTGAAGTGAACACATCATCAGTAATGAGCACATGTCCCGGCAAGGTCTTGGGCCCTGTTTCAGGCGCGAAGATTTTCCAGGCTTTCTCCGACACCGAGAATGCGTCCGAGACATTGGCCTTTTTCTGTTCCAGGTCGAGTGTGGTCTGCGATGCAGTCTTCTTTTTCCTCACAAGAAAGTCAGGCATGTATCCGGCATTCAGTACCCGGGCTATCTCCCTGCCTATTATGGCGGCCTGGTTGTAGCCCCTGTCCCATTTCCTGGTCCAGTGAAGAGGGACGGGTATGACAAGGTCGATGTCCCGGTACAGAGGGGAATCTTTCAGCCGTTTCCCCAGTTCCCTGCTGAAAAATCTGCCTATCCGTATGTCTCCCTGATATTTGAGTCTGTGGCAGATGTGCCTGTAACCGTTATCCTCGTTATAGAAAAACAGGTTGGACACGAATGAGTAAGGCTCATACTCATGCAGATCCTGCTGGATGATAAGATTCAGCCTGTCGGCAATGGCGTGATACTTCCTGCCCCAGTTGTATGTAAACGGAATGTCGGACATGCATTCCCTGCACAGATATGCTTCCTCCGTGTCGAGTCTTGCTCCGCACACGGCGCATGTTCTTGGAAGAAGGATGTCAGTCACCGCTCCCACAACATATCCCAGCTTCTTTCCCAATAGCGGTTCCATATCAGTGCAAGATATGAAATTCTGTCGAATCCGTCAAAAATATCTATCTTTGTCCCTCCGGATTAAACAGAAAAGTAAAATATGGAAAGCCAGATCAGAAATATCGGGTTATGGGCTGACGGGCAGCTGAAAATAGACTGGGTCAGACATAACATGCCTTTACTCAACGGGCTGGAAAAGAAGTTCTCGAAGGAAAAACCTTTTGCAGGGCTGAAAATAGCCTTGTCAGTACACCTTGAGGCAAAGACTGCATATCTGTGCAAGGTCCTGGCTGCTGGTGGGGCGGAGATGTATGTGACAGGGAGCAATCCTCTTTCTACACAGGACGATGTGGCGGCAGCCCTTGTGCATGCCGGTCTCAATGTCTTTGCATGGCATGGGGCGACAGATGAAGAGTATCATTCGCATATCAGATGCGTGCTTGAGACGGGACCGAATATCATTATCGATGACGGAGGAGATCTGGTGCATCTGATGCATACCGAATTCAGGCATCTTATCCCGGGTGTGATCGGAGGTTGTGAGGAGACCACGACCGGAATACACAGGCTCATGGCCATGAACAGGGCAGGCGAGCTGTGTTTCCCCATGATGCTTGTGAACAATGCTGACTGCAAGCATCTTTTCGACAACCGTTACGGTACTGGCCAGTCTGTCTGGGACGGTATCAACAGGACGACCAATCTGATAGTCGCAGGCAAGAATGTGGTTGTGGCCGGTTACGGATGGTGCGGCAAAGGTGTGGCAATGAGGGCCAAGGGGCTTGGCGCGGATGTCATAGTGACGGAAGTGGATCCGATAAAGGCGATGGAGGCAGTGATGGACGGGTTCAAAGTGATGAAGATGAGGCAGGCGGCGTCAGTCGGGGACATATTCGTGACTGTGACAGGATGCGACAGCGTGATCACAGTGCCTGATTTCATGGAGATGAAAGACGGGGCGATATGCTGCAATGCCGGACATTTCGATGTGGAGGTGGACATGGCAGGTCTGCGCAAACTTGCTGTGGAAGCTTCGCCTGCAAGAAACAATATCATGGGATATGTCCTTCCGAATGGCAGGAGAATCTATGTTATAGCAGAGGGCCGTCTTGTAAATCTGGCAGCTGGGGACGGTCATCCTGCGGAAATCATGGACATGTCCTTTGCAATCCAGGCAATGAGCGCCCTGTATCTTGTGCAGCACAAAGATACGGTTGTGCGTGAAACCGGAAAGATGGTGAATGATGTCCCTGCGGAAATCGACAACGAGGTGGCAAGGCAGAAGCTTGCGCATTGGGGCTATGAGATAGATGTCCTGACTCCGGAGCAGCGCCGTTATCTTTACGGTGAATAAGCTCCCTGCAAAAAAAGAAAAACACCTGCCTCAGCATTTGCCGGGGCAGGTGTTTTTTGTATGAGCCTTGCGATTAGCAGTTCATTGCTCCGCAGCAGTGGATAACCTGTCCGCTCACATATGAAGACAGGTCTGACCCGAGGAAGAGAGCCACATTGGCAACATCTTCAGGTGTACCTCCACGACGGAGAGGAATCTGCTTCTCCCATTCTTCGCGGACTTTATCAGAAAGTGCAGCGGTCATGTCAGTGATGATGAAACCCGGAGCGATGCAGTTTGCACGGATTCCGCGAGGTCCCATCTCCTTGGCGATTGATTTTGCAAGACCGATAAGGCCGGCTTTGGAAGCCGAGTAGTTGCACTGTCCTGCGTTTCCGGAAACACCCACTACTGAAGACATGTTGATGATGCTTCCGCTGCGCTGCTTAGCCATGATAGGGGTGCAGGCATGGATGAAATTGAATGCAGACTTGAGGTTAACTGCAATCACAGCGTCCCACTGTGCCTCTGTCATTCTCATCATAAGCCCGTCTTTAGTGATGCCGGCATTGTTGACCAGGATATCGATATGTCCGAATTCAGCGAGAATCTCGGATACTACCTTGTGAGTCTCTTCAAAGTCAGCTGCATTTGATGCGTAAGCCTTGACTTTCACACCGAAAGCTTCGATCTCCTTTACTGTAGCTTCTGCAGCTTCGTTGATCACGAGGTCAGTAAATGCGATGTCGGCACCCTCTGAAGCATATTTCAGGGCGATTGCCTTTCCGATTCCGCGTGCCGCTCCTGTAATGACGGCAACTTTTCCTTCAAGAAGTCCCATATTTTTGAGTTTTATTGTTGATATTCAATGTTTTGTCTCCGATAGCACAGCCAGAAGCCATGTTTTCGGAGACAAAATTATAAAACACTTTTGATTTATGAAAATCTAAGAGTTGCCCTGTGTGATGTCTGCAAGCTCCTCCGTGATGGCCTGCTGCCTTTTCTTGTTGTATTCAAGCGACAGTTCATCAATGAGTTCCTGCGCGTTGTCCGTGGCAGTCTGCATTGCAATCGTCCTTGCCGCATTCTCGGCCGTGATGCTGTCGAGCAATGTCCTGTACAGTCTTGTCCTGACCTCATAAGGCAGCAGTATCTCCAGCAGTTCATCCGGTCCCGGCTCAAGAATGTAGTCTGTGGCGGTTTCCCTGCCCTTGTCGGCGATGCTTACATCCTGGAAAGGGAGTATCTGTTCCATCACAGGGGCCTGGTGTCCCATGGAATGGAAGTGGTTGTAGACCGTGCAGACCTTGTCTGTCCTGCCGGAAAGATAGTCATCCATAAGCCTGTCTGCCAGTTCCGACATGCGTTCATATGACGGTTTCCCGACGAGATGGCTGTAATCTGTGCAGCAGGTGTATGCCGCCTTGGATGTGCTCTGGGTGATTTTCTGGCCGACAGGTATGACTGTAATTTCCCTGTAGCCTTCAGCCATGAGAGAGCCGGTCGCGTGCGCGAGCTCTTTTACTGCATTGGCGTTGAATGCTCCGCAGAGAGAATTGTCAGACGAGAACGCTATGACAGTGGCATGTTCCTTACTGCCGTGTTCTGTGGCAAGTGGGGATGCAGTGATGACATCAGGATCGCTGCAGAGAGCTGCGACAATGTCGGAAAACCGGCATTCGTATTCTGCCAGTGCTTCCATCGACGCCTGCATGCGGTGAAGTTTCGCCGAGGCGATCATCTTCATCGCAGATGTGATTTTCAGAGTGCTCTGTACTGAGGCTATTCTGCCTTTCAGCTCTTTCAGTGCAGCCATGATGCCTATGATTTAAGTGATGCGGCCACTTCTGCGGCTGCGGACTCTATTTTCCTGCATGTGTCGTCATCCAGACCTGTCTTCTCCAGGGTCTCGAACACTTCAGTACCTTTCAGGGACTCTATCAGGAGCCGCTCGAAGTCAGCAACATGCTCGATAGGGACATCTTTCAGGAGTCCGTGGGTTCCGCAATACAGCACGGCTATCTGCTGCCCTGTAGGCATAGGGCTGTATTGGGCCTGCACGAGGAGTCTTGTGTTTTTCCTTCCCCTGTCGAGGATGGCTGCAGTCACCGGGTCCATATCGCTGCTGAATTTTGAGAATGACTCCAGCTCGCGGAACTGTGCCTGGTCTATCTTGAGCGTACCTGCCACTTTCTTCATGGCCTTGACCTGCGCGTTGCCGCCGACACGGGAGACAGAGATACCAACATTGATCGCAGGCAGGTTGCCTTCGTTGAAAAGGTCTGTGTCGAGGAAAATCTGTCCGTCCGTGATGGATATGACATTGGTCGGAATGTATGCAGAGACATCTCCGGCCTGGGTCTCGATGATAGGAAGGGCCGTGAGCGAGCCTCCGCCCTTGACCTTGTCTTTCAGGGTCGCAGGCAGGTCGTTCATCTGCCTCGCAACTTCTTCCTGGGATATGATTTTGGCTGCCCTTTCGAGAAGTCTGGAGTGCAGGTAGAAAATATCTCCAGGATAGGCCTCCCTTCCGGACGGTCTGCGGAGAATCAGGGAAACTTCGCGGTATGCCACTGCCTGTTTGGACAGGTCATCGTACACGACCAATGCATTTCGGCCCGTGTCTCTGAAATATTCTCCGATTGCAGCACCTGCAAATGGAGCGAAATACTGGAGGGCGGCAGGATCGGCAGCCATTGCTGCCACTACTATGGTGTAGTCCATGGCTCCGTACCTTTTCAGCGTCTCCACGAGGTTTGCCACCGTGGATGCTTTCTGTCCTACCGCTACATATATGCAGAAGACAGGGTCGCCAGCCTCATAGTTGCGCCTCTGGTTGATGATGGTGTCCACCGCGATTGCCGTCTTTCCTGTCTGTCGGTCTCCGATGATAAGCTCACGCTGGCCTCTTCCGATAGGAATCATTGCGTCTATTGCCTTAATTCCCGTCTGGAGAGGTTCGCTTACCGGCTGGCGGAAGATCACTCCAGGGGCCTTGCGCTCCAGCGGCAGCTCCACTGTCTCCCCTTTGATGTCCCCTTTGCCGTCTATTGGCTCTCCGAGAGGGTTGATGACCCTTCCGACCATGCTCTCACCCACATTGATTGAGGCCGTGTGACCCGTCCTTTTGACTGTGTCGCCTTCCTTGACCTGGTCCGTCGGGCCGAGCAGGACAGCGCCCACATTGTCTTCCTCAAGGTTCATCACCACCGCTTTCATCCCGTTGTCGAATTCCAGCAGTTCGTTGGCCTGGGCGTTACGCAAGCCGAAAATCCTCACGACACCGTCGCTTACCTGCAGCACCGTGCCGACTTCGGCATACTGTGCTTCGAGGTTTATGCCTTTCAGTTCAGAAAGCAGGACGCCTGGAACTTCAGCCGGGTTTATCTTGTTGTTCTTGTTGTCCATATTCAATCGTTTCAAATTTTCCGTGCAGGTTCATTCCCCAGGTTGCGGCGAAGTACGGCAAGCTGGGAAGCGACACTTGCATCTATCAGCATGTCATCCATTCTGAACACGAATCCTCCTATGATAGCCGGCTTTATCTTTCTGTGCAGATTCACCGTATATCCTGACAGCTCCTGGATTTTACTCCTGAGGGTCTCTTCCACGCCGTTTCCGACGGGAGCCGCAGTGTACAGCTCGGCTTCACGGATATTGTGCCTTTCCCGGTACAGGTCCATGAATGAATGGAACATAAAATACAGCAGGTTCTCCCTGTGGTGGCGAAGAACCAGGCTGATGAAATCAGTCAGAGATTTGCAGAGAGGAGCAGGGGACAGGTGGCACAGGGCGCTGATTTTCTCCTTGATCGGGAGTACGGGGGACTGCAGTGCTTCATGCAGGGGACGGTCCTGTCGGTACAGTTCTGCAAGCTGCTGTACTTCACCATAGACTTTGGAGTCCTCGCCCCTTTCGGCAGAATAGTCTGCCAAAGCCTTTGCATATCTCCTTGAAATGAGTCCTATATCCATTATGCCTCCTTCCTGTTCTTGTCTCTGTCATTGCCCATCTCTTCCAACAGCTTTTCAGCCAAAGAAGTCTGTGACTGCTCGTCTTCCAGCTTGCCTCTCAGGATTTTTTCGCTGATGGCGATGGACAGCAGCGCCACCTGATGCCTTGCATCCCTTAGGATTGCTTCCCTCTCGGTCTCGGCATTCGCTTTTGCGGTGGCTATGATCCTTTCGCCCTCTTCTTCCGCCCTTTTCCTTGCTTCCGCAAGAATCTTTTCCCGGGTTTCAGCTGCAGTCCTGAGTATTTCCGCTTTCTGCTTTTCCGCATCGGCCCTGATGCCGTCCATCTCTGTCTGCAGTTCATCTACCTTCCTCTGAGCCTTGCCTGCAGCATCGAGAGAAGAGGCAATGTATTCCTTACGCTCGTCTATGGCCTTCAAAATCATCGGGAAGCCGAACTTCGCGAGAATGATGAAGACGATGACAAACGCAAGCGTCATCCAGATGAGCAGTCCCGGTTCCGGTTGCAACAGTCCCA
>JADIMD010000120.1 GCA_017695015.1 Candidatus Cryptobacteroides faecigallinarum
GGTACTTTCGATACTCTCGCAAAGCGTGAGCGCCTCCAGATCACCCGTCAGAGGGCGAAGCTTGAGAAGAATCTCGGCTCAATCAAGGATCTGAGCCGTCTCCCTTCAGCACTTTTCGTAGTGGACGTACAGAAAGAGATGAACGCCGTAAAAGAGGCTAACCGTCTTAACATCCCGGTTATCGCTATGGTTGATACTTGCTGCGATCCTACTCCGATTGATTATGTGATTCCGGCAAATGACGATGCCGCAAAGTCTATCGCATACATTATGGATGCGGTATGCGGCGCCATCAAGGAGGGACTGGAAGAAAGGAAGCTGGAGAAAGAGAAAGAGGCTCCTGAGCAGAATGAGGCTGCATCAGGCAAGAAGCTCCGTTCACGCAAGGGTGCAAAGGCTGAAGAGGCAGCTGCTCCACAGCCTGCAGAGGAAGTGAAAGCTGAGGCACCTGCTGCCGAGGCACCTGCAGCAGAAGAGACAAAGGCTGAATAATCTTTGCGAAGAAGTATTAACAATTTAAAGATCAACAGAAAATGGATATCAAAGCAGCTGACGTAATGAAATTGCGTCAAATGACCGGTGCCGGAATGATGGACTGCAAGAAGGCTCTCATCGAGGCTGAAGGAGACTACACCCGCGCACAGGAAATTATCCGTGAGAAAGGCAAGCTCGTTGCAGCAAAGAGGGCTGACCGCGAGACTACTGAGGGTGCTGTCGTTGCCCGTGTAGAAGGCAGCAAGGCCATCATCATCTGCCTTGGATGCGAGACAGACTTCGTATCGAAGAATGCCGAGTTCCAGGCTCTTGCCAACGGCATCGCTGATGCAGCTATCAAGAACCTTCCTGCTGATGCAGAGGCTCTCAAGGCTTGCACTCTTGCTGACGGCAGGACTGTAGAGGCTGCCATCACAGAGCAGACCGGCAAGACAGGTGAGAAGCATGTGCTCGTAGGCTATGAGAAAGTTGAAGCTCCATTCATCGTATCATATATCCACGCTATCAACGGCAAGCTCGGTGCTCTCGTTGGATTCAACAAGGAAGTGCCTGCCGACCTGGCAAAGGGAGTGGCTATGCAGGTGGCTTCAATGAACCCTGTGGCTATCAACAAGGAAAGCGTTCCTCAGAATGTCATCGACAATGAGCTTACCGTAGCAGTGGAGAAGACCAAGGAAGAGCTCGTGCAGAAAGCTGTCAATTCAGCTCTCGAAAAAGCAGGCATCAACCCTGCACATGTGGACAGCGAGGATCATATCGCTTCCAACACTGCAAAGGGATGGCTTACTCCTGAGCAGGCTGACAAGGCACGCGAGATCATCAAGACCGTTTCTGCAGAGAAGGCAGCAAACCTTCCTGAGGCAATGATCAACAACATTGCAAACGGCCGTCTGAACAAGTTCTTCAAGGAGAACACTCTTGAGGAGCAGGAGTATCAGATGGGAGACGGCAAGACTTCCGTGAAGGCAGCTATCGCAGCTGTCGACAAGGAGGCAAAGGTGACTGTCTTCAAGAGATTCTCTCTCAACGACTAATCTGCAACACAGATATTTTATGGGACCGGACCGATAAAGTCCGGTCTTTTTGTATTCATACTGTGTATGTTTAATATTTACTATATTTGCGGCTTCGAAGAATCGATTTTATGCAGAAAAGGGTAGTAATTACTGGAATGGGCATATATTCATGCCTTGGCAGGACCCTCGACGAGGTGAGGGATGCCTTGTATAACGGCAAGTCAGGGATAGTCTATGACCCTGTCAGGAAAGAGATGGGTTTCAGGTCTGCATTGACAGCCAGGCTTGAGGTCCCTGACCTTAAAGGTGTGCTCAGCCGCTCACAACGGGCGTATATGCCGGAGCAGGCAAAATATGCGTATTGCGCAACTGCAGATGCATTGAGGGCTGCCCGTATCGATCAGGATTATATCGACAGCCATGAAGTCGGGCTCCTGTACGGGAATGACAGTTCTGCAGAACCTGTTGTGAAGGCTGCGGACACGATGAGGGAAAAGAAAGACACTACCTTGTGCGGAAGCGGTGCGATATTCCAGTCAATGAATTCGACAGTGACGATGAATCTAGGATGCATATTCAGGCTCAAAGGCATCAACCTCACTGTCTCCGGGGCATGCGCAAGCGGATCGCACGCCATAGGGCTCGGTGCCCTGCTGATACAGAACGGACTTCAGGAGATGGTGGTATGCGGAGGGGCGCAGGAAGCGAATCCGTTTTCAGTCGGGTCGTTTGACGGCATTTCTGCATTTTCGGTAAGGGAGTCAGAGCCGGAGAAGGCAAGCCGCCCGTTCGACAGGGACCGTGACGGACTTGTGCCGGGAGGCGGGGCAGCGACAGTGATACTCGAGGACTACGAGTCAGCGGTACGCCGTGGAGCTCCCATACTGGCGGAAGTGCTCGGATACGGATTCTCTTCCAACGGGGACCATATATCCTCTCCTAATGTAGACGGACCTATGCGTTCTCTGTCCATGGCTATACGCAGGGCAGGAATCGATATCAGGGAGATAGGCTATGTCAATGCGCATGCGACTTCCACCAAAGCAGGGGATGCCAACGAGGCAAAGGCTATCCATAACATCTTCGGGGAGAAGACAGTGGAGGTGACGAGCACCAAAAGCCAGACGGGGCATGAGATGTGGATGGCAGGGGCGAGTGAAGTGATATATTCGATGATTATGATGAAAAACGGATTCATAGCAGGAAATATCAATTTCGAGAACCCTGATGAGGATTCTCGGCATCTCCTGATTCCGTCTAAGACAGTGGATAAGAGCTTCGGGACTTTCCTGTCCAATTCGTTCGGGTTCGGAGGGACCAATTCCACTCTCGTCATCCGCAACATGTAAATATGCAGGAAATGTGTCAGAAACCTTTGTTCTCGGGAGAGCAGATATATTCCCTGATTCCCCAGCGACCTCCCATCGTCATGGTGGATGCCCTCTACAGTTATGAAGAAGGCGGGGCGGAGACAGGGCTTACAGTCCGCGGAGATAATATTTTTGTCGAGGACGGCCGCCTTGCCGAGCCGGGGCTGATGGAGCATGTGGCACAGTCGGCTGCCGCATTTGCCGGATATGGGACTTTCAGCAAAGGGATTGCACCCAAGTTGGGCTATATCGCTGAAGTCAGAAAATTCAGGATACATTGTCTGCCGGAGACAGGGGCTGTCCTTCACACGGCATTGAAGATACTTGGCAGTGCAGGAGGGATGTCCCTCCTCTCTGCGGAGACATGGATGTATGCGTCAAAGAGTGATGTCTGCTCTGCAGAAACAGGTCAGGGATACGGGACAGTGCCGGTGGCTTCCGGACAGATGAAGATATTCATCAAGGACGAATGATATCGGGTATGATAAAGGATTTCTATAAAGTGGATTCAGTGACCCGCCATGATGACGGGGCGGTCTATCGCGTGTCCCTCAATCCTGATTGCGAGGTGTATAAGGGCCATTTCCCCGGCAATCCTGTCTCTCCGGGCGTATGCGGTATCCAGATGATAAGAGAATGCGCTGAAATGGAATGTTCCGCGCACAGAATAGCCCGGAAGCTGATGATCAGGGAGGTGCAGCAATGTAAATTCACTTCGTTGATTTCCCCTGTGGCCTGCCCTCAGGTGGATGTCAGCATCTCGGTCTCGGAGGATGCCTCAGGGGAGATCCTGCTGAAATCGTCCGTTGTCAGGGAAGGGACAGTGTGCCTGACCCTCAAGGCTATATGCGTAGAATCCAGATAATGGATGGTGGACTTCCCCATATGTTGAATGCTGAATGATGGACGGATCTGTTGTCATAATAGGAAGCGGGCTCGGAGGCCTTGAATGCGGATATATTCTGGCAAGACACGGCTTCAAGGTCACTGTGCTGGAGCAGAGCGACAGGATTGGAGGCTGTCTCCAGACCTTTGTCCGCGGCAGGGCGCTTTTCGATACTGGTTTCCACTATGTCGGCGGTCTCGGAGACGGAGAACCTCTCAACAGGCTGTTCAGCTATTTCGGGCTTATGGCTCTCCCGTGGAAGCGGCTCGATCCCGAATGTTCCGATGAAGTGGTGATCGGAGGGAAATCCTATCCGTTCGCTTGCGGACATGTCAGGTTTGCAGAGCGGCTTTCCGAACATTTTCCTCATCAGAAAGAGAATATTCTGAAGTATACCTCATTCCTGAAAAATGTTGGAGACCATATTTTCGATGCCTTTACCTGCAGAGATACATTCAGTATGGACCTGTTCTCCCGTTCCGCATACGGATTTCTGAAGGAGACCATCTCCGACCCGTTGCTGAGGCAGGTCCTGTCGGGGACTTCGCTGAAGATGGAGCTGGATGCGGAGTCGTTGCCCCTGTATGTTTTTGCCCAGATACATAATTCATATATCAGCAGTGCATGGAGATTGCTCGGAGGTGGGTCGCAGATAGCGGATTCCCTTGCAGAGGACATCAGGGCAATGGGAGGGGAAATCAGGACGGATGCAAAGGTGACAGCGATAATCGAGGCAGGAGGCAGGGCTGCAAAGGTGGAGGTGAACGGAGGGGAGACTTTGGATGCGGACTGGATAATTTCCGATATCCATCCGTCCGCGACCTTGGCGCTTGTAGAGGAGTCCGCTGCTTTCAGGAACATTTACAGACGCAGGATCTCGGCTTTGCAAAATACATACGGGATGTTCACTGCCAACATACGTCTGAAGCCAGGCACTTTGAAGTATGTGAACAGGAATATTTTCATTCATGACCAGGATACGGACCTGTGGAGACCTGTCTCTGGGAAGACCGGGAGTGTCATGGTCAACTGGCCTGTCCCGTATGACGGCTCGGAGGACGCAATCAGCCTTGACCTGCTGACTCCCATGAGATGGGAAGAAGTGGCGAAATGGAGCGGATGCCCTGTCGGACACAGGGGAGAGGACTATGTGGAGTTCAAGAGGCTCAAGACGGACAGGTGTGTCGCAATGGCGGAAACGGTGATCCCCGGGTTGAGGGATGCCATTGACAGGGTGTATACCAGTACGCCTTTGTCATACGGAAGTTATCTTGCCGACCCTGACGGGACTGCATATGGATTGAAGAAAGACTGGAGGAGCCCCATGACTACAGTCCTGTCTCCGAAAACCCCATTGCCGGGGCTGTTGCTGACGGGCCAGAATCTGAACCTGCACGGCATGCTCGGGGTCTCTGTCACCTCATTGTTTACATGCGCAGAAATCCTCGGCATTGACGAGATGAGAAACATAATTTCTGTACCTTTGTGACAAAATTTTTGGACCCGGATTGTGTTTCGGGAATCATTAAACCGAATCAGATTATGAAATGTGCATTGGTGACCGGCGGAAGCCGCGGAATAGGGCGTGCAGTATGCGTCAGGCTGGCAAATATGGGATACCATGTCATAGTGAACTGCCTTTCTAATGAAACGGAGGCGCGCAGGACTCTTGAGATGATCGCACAGGCCGGAGGAACGGGAGAACTGCTGAAGTTCGATGTCAGCGACAACAGCGCAGCCGTTTCGGCCATAGAGTCCTGGCAGGAAGCACATCCCGACACCTATATCGAAGTGCTTGTGAACAATGCCGGCATCAGAAAAGACAGCCTCCTGCTCTGGATGGAACAGGAGGACTGGTCAAAGGTGCTCGGGACAGGTCTCGATGCATTCTACAATGTCACGCGCCCAATACTCAGGCCTATGCTTGTCAAGAAATACGGACGAATCATCAACATTGCCTCGTTGTCTGGTCTGAAAGGGCTTCCGGGACAGTGCAATTACTCTGCAGCCAAAGGAGGTCTGATTGCAGCCACCAAGGCCCTTGCCCAGGAGGTCGGACGCAAAGGTGTCACAGTCAATGCTGTCGCCCCGGGATTCGTCAGGACGGACATGGTGGAAGGTCTGGATGAGGCGGAGCTGAAAAAGACCATCCCGATGAACCGTTTCGGAGAGCCGGAGGAAGTGGCTGCCCTTGTGGGCTTCCTTGCTTCAGCAGAAGCATCCTACATTACAGGAGAATGCATTTCCATCAACGGAGGTCTCTATTCATAGCCTCCGTCTGCGTGGCAGCTATCTGTGTCTCCGTTCGAGCTCTTTCTCCAAGTCGGAAATGGAGCATCCTGTGGCTTCAAGCAGTACAAGCAGGTGATATACGAGGTCCGAAGCTTCGTATATCATTGCATCCCTGTTGCCTGCGACGGCTTCGATAACAGTCTCCACGGCTTCTTCACCCACTTTCTGCGCAATCTTGGCCACTCCTGCGTTGAACAGCCGGGATGTGTATGACCCTTCAGGCATGTCTCTGTGCCTCTGCCGTATCACTTGCTCCAATTTACGGATAAACCCTTCCGTATAGTGCCCGGCATCTCCTGTTTTCACTCTTTCCCTCACCGTCTCTTCCGCAAAGCAGCTGACAGTCCCGAGGTGACATGCCGGTCCACGGGGAATAACCCTGATTAAAATCGTGTCCGAGTCGCAGTCCTTTGCGATGGACACTACATCCATAAAATTGCCGCTGGTCTCACCCTTGGTCCACAGCCTGCCTTTAGTGCGGCTGTAGAATGTCACAATCCTGTCCTGCTGCGTTTTCTCCAGAGCCTCCCGGTCCATGTATCCCAGCATCAGCACAGCCAATGTAGTGTCGTCCCCTTTATGGCATTACAGTCCGGCAGGCAACAAAAAAGGCCTACCGTGTGGTAAGCCTTTGTATAAGATGTGTATGATATGACCTACATGACCATCTTCACGGCTACCACTCGGGATGCTGTGCAATGATGATGGTTATGCACGAATCTTCTCATTGTATGGTATGCTGATGCGCTCCTTCCAGAGCACTTCGACAAATATAGCATTATTTTTCTTAATCGCATACCGTATGTGAAAATAAATAGATAATTTTGCGTGCTTATAGACTTGATATGAATCTTGACCTTTTTCTTGAAATCCTCAATATTGACTCCTCTTCCGCAAAGGAAGGGGCTCTTTCCGAATTCCTGATCAGAAGGCTTCCCGTGTCAGGATGCGAGGTCAATGCATATATGGCGGAAGGCCGCGGAGACGGGGCGCCTGTCCCGTCCAACATAATGCTTTCATGGGGAGACCCCCGGATAGTGTTCTGCACCCATTACGACACTGTGCCGCCTTACATTCCTCCTTCCGTGGAGAAACGAGAGGACGGGCAGACTGTCATCAGGGGCAGGGGCGCATGCGATGCCAAGGGACAGCTTTTCTCGATGTACAGCGCATGTCTTGAACTTGCGGACAGGGGAGAGGAAGGTTTCGGACTGCTTCTCCTTTACGGAGAGGAGGCAGGTTCGCTCGGGGCCAAGGACTTCCGTAAAAAATATCCTGGAGGAAAGTATCTGGTGGTAGGAGAGCCGACTGACAACAGGATGGTGTCGGCGAGCAAGGGAACGAAGGCGTTTGCAGTGACTGTGAAAGGGAAAAGCTTCCATTCTGGCTATCCCGTGTACGGGGCAAGTGCGGTGGAGCGTTTCGTGGACATGATGAATGCGCTCAGGGCTGTGGAATTCCCGATGGACCCGCAGCTTGGAGAGACTACATGGAATGTAGGCAAGCTTGTCAGCGATAATCCGCAGAACATTCTGAGCGACCGCCTCACATTCAGGATATATTTCAGGACAACTTTTGCGAGCGACAGGATGGTGACCGAGGTGATGGAAGGGTTCAGGGATGAGTATGTCGAGGTGGAAGCCTTCGGAGGGGATACCCCGGCAGAATACCTCACCCTCGACGGCTTCGACACCAAGACGGTGGCATTCGGAAGCGACGCCCCTCACCTGACCAATTTTGCGGTCAAGGCGCTTTGCGGACCGGGCTCGATACTTGTCGCCCACACTGATGCCGAGTATATCCTCCTGGAGGACCTTGAAAAGGCGAAAGACAATTATGTCAGGATGTTCGAGGAGCTGAAGCACAGGATTTGACTTTCTGACAGACTGAAATTTATAGGACGGACTTATGATAGTAATGAAATTCGGCGGCACTTCGGTGGCGGACAGCGAAGCGATAGCCAGGACGATATCAATAATAGGCGGCAGGTTGGACCGGAAGCCCATAGTGGTCGTGTCGGCCCTTTCCAAGGTGACTGACCTGCTTTACAAAATAGCCGACAGCGCTTCTGAAGGAGACAGAAAGGCTGCCGACGAATACATAGAGACCCTGCAGTCACGGCACATCACCCTTGCGGAAGAGCTGCTGGAGGGGAACCCCATGCTGGAAGAAGCCAGGACGAAGGTGGCGGACATCTGCTCCGAACTGAAGAATTTCGTGGGGGCGATCTGCGCTTTGGGGGAACTGACTGACAGGAGCAAGGCGAGGATAATTTCCAGAGGGGAATGGCTTTCGTCCACCGTCATCTGCTATGCGATGAATTCGAGGGGAATCATCACCAATTTCATCGATGCAAGAAAGATGATCATCACTTCCGACAACCACATGAAAGGGGAGCCGGACAAGGCTGAGATCATGAAAAGAGTGCCTGAAGCAGTGTCGGCTGCATTTTCGGGGGCGGATGCCGTCATCACCCAGGGCTTCATCTCCTCCACGGTCAAGGGCGAGCCGACTGTACTCGGCAGGGGTGGCTCAGACTATTCCGCATCCCTGATAGGAATGGCCGTGGATGCAGAAAGCATAGAGATATGGACGGATGTTGACGGGGTCAGGACAGCAGATCCGAGAATTGTCCCGTGTACGAAGAATATAAGCAGGATTTCTTTCGAGGAGGCTGCCGAGATGGCGCATTTCGGAGCCAAGGTCCTTCACCCGATGACCATTGAGCCTGCCGTGATGAAAAATATCCCGGTGTATGTGCTTAATTCGATGAATCCTGGAGGGGAAGGTACGGCCATCCTGCAGAGCGACAAGATAGAGGACGGGGTCAAGTCGGTCTCGTACAAGGAGAATATCCTGCTCATGAACATCTTTTCCACAAGGATGATAAATGTCTCGGGATTTCTCCAGAGAGTGTTTGCTGCATTCAGCGAGCACAAGGTGTCAGTGGACCTTATCAGCACATCAGAGGCCAACATTTCCCTGACCATGGACGGCAACCAGGACATCGATGCCGTGGTGGGGGAGCTCTCGAAGTTCGCTGATGTGGATGTGGACAGGGACAAGGCCCAGATATCGGTCATAGGCAAGAATATAGTCAATCTCAGAGGGCTTCTGAAACAGACGATGTCCTCATTGAAAGACTGCAATGTATATATGATTTCACAGGGGGCGTCTTTTGTGAACATCAGTTTCGTGGTGGACAGGTCATCCATGAAGGATGCTGTCAGGGAAGTACACAGGTATCTTTTTGAAGACAAGGATTATGAAAGCGGTGATCAGCGGATACGGTAAGATGGGCAGGATGGTCGAGAAGACCCTTGCGGAAATGGGAATCGAATGCGCAGGCAAGAGCGAGGACATCAGGTCTTTCGACCCTGCAGTGGCAAAGGATGCGGTGTGCATAGACTTCACCGTCCCGGCAGCCATAAGGGAGAACTATAAATTCCTTGCGGAGAATTTCAAGGCTGTGGTGATAGGCACTACAGGGTGGAATGACATCAGGGACGAGGTGGTCTCGTATTTCATCCAGTGCGGCACACCGATGGTCTATGCTTCCAATTTCTCGATAGGAGTGAACATTTTCTTTGCAGTGAATGACTTCATATCGAAGAAGATGTCGCTGACAGGAGGCTATTCCCCATATATCGTGGAGATGCACCATTGCCACAAGCTCGATGCCCCGAGCGGGACGGCCAAAAGCCTCGGCGAGATAGTGGACGGGAATATGGGAGTGAAGACAGACATCCAGTCGGTCAGGTGCGGTGAGATCCCGGGGATACATATTGTAGGATACGAGGGGGCTGATGACAGGATTGTGCTGAAACATGAGGCGTTCTCCCGGACAGGGTTTGCAAGAGGGGCTGTGGAGGCCGCGATACGGGCTGATTCTCTCGGAAGCGGCGTATATGAGTTCAAGGATATTATCTTTTCTGAATAAACGGAATATCGATATGGTAAAAACCGGCGGCAATTTTACTCTTAAAGGTCTCGGGACGGCGCTTGTGACCCCTTTCCGGGACGGTGATGTCGATTACAAGGCTTTCGCTACACTCGTGGACATGCAGGTGCTCGGAGGCGTCGACTTTCTTGTCCCCCTCGGTTCGACAGGGGAGACTCCATGTCTGGAGGATGACGAGAAGGTGGCCATTACAGAATTGGCTGCATCACGCAGCGGAGGACTTCCTGTCATGGTCGGGGTAGGGACAAACTCCCTGAAGCATACAGTCAGGAATATGAGGCTTCTGGAAGACCACGGGGCAGACATCTTCCTTGTGGTGGTGCCTTATTACAACAAGCCCAACCAGCAGGGACAGTACGAATATTTCAAGGCCGTGGCTTCGGAGACGGACAAGCCGGTCGTGCTGTATAATGTCCCGTCGAGGACAGGGGCCAACATGGAGTCGGACACTGCATTGAAGCTTGCGGAGACAGACAATATAATCGCCATCAAGGAGGCTTCAGGCGACCTGGAGCAGATAAGGAGGATAATCGACGGAGCTCCTGAAGGATTTACCGTACTGAGCGGCAATGACGACCAGACTCTCGACATAATGAAGTCGGGCGGTGCAGGAGTAATCAGCGTGGTGTCCAACATAGCCCCTGCCCTGATGTCTGAGCTTGTCGCGGCGGCATATGACGGGGACTATGCTGCAGCCGACCTTATCGACAAGAAACTCCAGCCTCTCTACAAAGAGTGTTTCGTGGAGAGCAACCCTATCCCCGTGAAGGCAGGCCTGGCTTCTATGGGGCTTGTCAGCAATGAACTCAGGCTTCCTCTTGTCCCTTGCAGGCAGGAGACTTATGAGGTGATGAAGCAGATAATTTCTACTCTCGGACTCGGGTCCGAGGAATAAGACAACGGCAATAATATGGGACAGTTAGATAGATTCAATGCCCTTGTGAAGGATCTTGAGACCGGCAAGGTAAGGGTTGCGGAGAAGGTAGACGGGGAATGGAAAGTCAATTCCTGGGTCAAGGAAATCATCCTGGAGGGCTTCAAATATGGCAAGCTGACAGAAATGTCTGAAGGACAGTTCGGATTTTTCGATAAGGATACCATCCCGGTGAGGCGTTTCGGCATCGGGGACGGGGTCCGGATTGTTCCGGGAGGCAGCGCTGTGAGGACAGGCGCGTATCTCGCTCCTTCAGTGATAGTCATGCCTCCGTCATATGTCAATATAGGGGCATATGTGGATGCGGACACCATGATTGATTCCCATGCTCTTGTGGGGTCATGCGCACAGGTGGGCAGGCATGTGCATCTTTCAGCGGCGTCCCAGCTCGGGGGCGTGCTCGAACCTGTGGGCGCATTGCCTGTGATTATCGAGGACAATGTGTTCATCGGAGGAAACTGCGGAATCTACGAGGGTACTGTGGTCAGGCAGAATGCAGTCATTGCAACAGGTGTGATAATCAATTCTTCCACAGCAATCTATGATGCCACTACAGGCGAATATATCCGTGCCAATGAATCCGGTCAGGTGGTAGTGCCTGAAGGGGCTGTTGTGGTGGCCGGAAGCCGTCCTGTCAGGAAAGGTCCGGGAGCTGCCGAGGGGATTCATATCTACACTCCTGTCATTGTAAAATACCGTGACGCCAAGACCTCCGCTTCCGTCGTCCTGGAGGACCTTCTTCGTTGATGGTTTTTCCATAATCCTGTCATTCTGATCGTCTTCTTGTCATTTTGATCGTCTTCTTGTCATTCTGAGCGAAGCGAAGAATCTGTTACTTTATAACAATGAATAATTACTCCCACCTCTTTTCCCTCGACACCGCCTCCTTCTTCCGTTCCCCCGTAAGGGACATCTTCAAGAGGGTGGACCTGAACGCCATATATTCCTTTGCAGGCGGCTATCCATCTGCCGACACTTTCCCTCTCGAAGATTTCAGGAGGATAATGTCGGATGTGATTGACAAGGTTGGCGCCAAGGCGTTCCAGTACGGGGCTACACAGGGCGTGACAGAACTCAGGGAAGCCCTGTCCGGGAGATATGGGGTGCCTCTCGAAAGGATACAGATCACTTCATCTTCCCAGCAGGGGATAGATGTGTGTACGAGGATACTTGTAGATCCCCGGGATGTCATCCTGACTTCAAGCCCGTCCTATCTCGGGGCCCTTCAGTCCTTCAGGTCATACAGGGCAGATGTCAGAGGTGTGGAATACTCTCCAGATCCTGAAAAATTTGCGGAAGCATATCGTATGGCTGCGGAAAAGGCCCTTTCGGAAGGGAAGCGGCTGAAATTCATATATTCCATCCCTGATTTCCAGAATCCGTCCGGTGAGACCCTTCCTGTGGAGCACAGGCGTATGCTCGTGGATGTGGCGAGGCACTATGGGATGCTGATAGTGGAAGATTCTCCATACAGGGAGTTGAGGTATGAGGGAGAGGATGTGCCGACGATATATTCCATTGACCCGGAAATTGTGCTGCATCTCGGTTCGTTTTCAAAGATAATGGCTCCGGGGTTCAGACTCGGCTGGATATTCGGCAACCCGTCCCTGCTTGATAAGATATATGTCTGCAAGCAGTCATTGGACCTCTGCCCTCCTGTCTTTGACCAGTATGTGGCGGCAGAATTCATTTCCGGAGGGAGCCTCGACAGAAATCTGCGCAAAAGCGTGGACCTGTACAGGAGCAAACGGGATGTAATGCTGGAGATGTTGGACTCTGCTATGCCACACGGGGTGAAATGGACCCGTCCTGAAGGCGGCCTGTTCGTCTTTCTGACTCTTCCGGAAGGCTTCGACAGCGTGAAGTTCTATGATATGGCATTAGATGCAGGTGTGGCGTATGTCGCAGGCAACTTTTTCTATCCTGACGGAGGAGGACGCAATACCATGAGGCTCAACTTTTCGTTCATGACCGAAACTCGCATCAGGGAGGGGATAAGTCTTCTGGCATCCCTCCTTTCAGAATATATTGTCAAATAAATTATCCGATGGTTCTATACAAATATCAAGGCGCAGGGAATGATTTCCTGCTTGCAGACAACAGGGAAGGAGGATTTTCTTTCACTCCTGCGGTCATAGCCGCCCTTTGCGACAGGAGATATGGAGTCGGGGCGGACGGGCTCATGCTCCTTGAATCCGCACCTGATGTGGATTTCAGGATGGTGTACTACAATTCTGACGGTTCTGGAGGAATGATGTGCGGCAACGGAGGACGCTGCATCGTGGCCTTCGCTTCAGATCTCGGGATAGCCCCGGCAGACGGGAAGATGTACCTTTTCGAGGCTGCCGACGGTCTGCATCATGCAGAGATCATTTCGTCTGTGGAGTTACGCAAGACAGTAAGGCTCCAGATGAAGGATGTCCACGGGATTTCCCCATATGGGATGCCACCTGTGGCTTCTGCACCTGCTTTTGCAGACAGCAAGGACCCTCTTCACGGCTATTTCCTCGACACGGGGACAAGACATTTCGTCAAGTTCGTCTCCAATCTTGCCGATTATGATGTCTTCAGCGAGGGCAGGACAATCAGAAACAGACCTGAATTCGCCCCTGCCGGCACAAATGTCAATTTTGTCGAGCCGCTGCAGGGGATACTGAATGTCAGGACATATGAGAAAGGCGTTGAGGATGAGACATATGCATGCGGCACAGGCATTACGGCTGCAGCCATTGCGACCGTCTTCCATGTCCTGTCAGCAGGGGAAGTCATGCACCATTACAGGGATGTGATAGGCAGATACGGAGACGGCAGGGTTCATGTGGATGTCAAGGCGTTGAGGGACAGCCTGTCCGTGGATTTCCTGCCTGTCGAGGATGGTGCTGAACAGGTCTGGCTGACAGGTCCTGCGGCATATGTGGCCGAAATCAGGGTCTGAGCCTTATTTTGCATGCAGATATTTTTGTGTTATCTTCGCAGGGTTAAATTCAAACATGATGAAAAGATTTCTTTTGATAGCATTGGCATCGGTGGCGGTGGCATCCTGCCTGTCCGACACATTTATGGAGATGAATCTGACTTCAATCTCGGATTTCGAGTTTTCCGATGCGGCGAGCGGGTTTGGTGACGACAGCATTTATGTGGAGAACGGCTTTGCAGGAGGAAACAGAAGCGTGGCTCTTTATTTCAACAGCGCGAGGGATAGCGAGAACGGTCCTATGACAGGAGGGTTCGGAATGACAATGAAAAGGGATTCTTCCATGACCATAGCGGAAGGCAACCTCTATCCCCAGTACACGAGATTCGAGACATCCAAGATGAACAACAATGTGTCGGCAGTGTTCTATGACAACCCTGACGACAGCAAGATGCCTGAGCATGACATCGTGTTCACCGAGGCAGAGTACGGGACATGTACTCCCCAGTTCTGCTACATCAGCAACACCCAGCAGACCGTAGTCAGAGTCAAGGATCAGAACTCGGGATTTGTGGAAGGAGACTATATCAAGCTGACCGCTACAGGATTCCTGAACGGAAAGCAGACAGGACAGGTGGAATACTATCTGGCGGACTACCGTCCTGCGGCCAATGGAGGAGAGGCTCCTGACAGCCTTCTGACAAGCTGGAAACCGCTTTCGCTGACCAAGCTCGGCAATGTGGACAATATAGATTTCGACCTGGAGTCCAACAAGGCTGATTTCCCTCTGTATTTCTGCCTTGACAACCTGGTGGCTTCCATATATATTAAAAGGTAGACTGTTTTACTTGCTTGACGGCTTTGCATATGAAAAACAATCAGTATTACAAGAATTCCGCTCTAGACGCATTGAGAGGCAACTGGCCGGTGGCTGTGGCTGCCACTATTGTATATGTCCTCATCGGAGGAATATGTACTGCACCTTCGACCGCTTCACAGTATGGGGTCCTTTTCATCTCTTCCCCTGAGGCGGCGATACTTGTGGGAGGGTTCCCTGTCATAGTTACCCTGCTTTTCCTTGCCCCGATGCAGGTTGGTTACTACAATGCATTCAAAAAACTGCATCAGGAGGGCAACTCTGATTTGGTAGGCAATATCTTTACACTCGGGTTCAAGGGCTGGGGCCGTATCGTGCTCGGGCAGTTTCTCCTTGGGATATTCGTATTCCTGTGGAGCCTGCTTCTTCTGATTCCCGGTATCGTGAAGGCATATGCCTATGCGATGACACCTTATATACTTGTGGACAGGCCTGACCTTTCTGCCAATCAGGCAATCAACCTGAGCTGTAAGATGATGTCGGGACACAAGTTCGATCTTTTCTATCTGCAGCTGAGTTTCATCGGGTGGGCCATACTCTGCCTGTTCACCCTCGGAATCGGTTTCCTGTGGCTTCTCCCATATTATGCGACAGCCCAGGCGGCATTCTATCAGGATGTGAAATCCGAATACGAAATGTCAGGAATCGGAGCAGGCATTGCTGCATGACAGGAAAATCGACACGAAATTTACGGTAATGGTGCACGAAATAGTTGGTGAAATATCCATAACTAACTGACAGATATGCCCATATAGTAACTTTGATGAAACCGGTTTCATCAAAGTTATTTTTTTATGTTAAAATCGCGAAAAGAAAAGTGTC
>JADIMD010000121.1 GCA_017695015.1 Candidatus Cryptobacteroides faecigallinarum
AAATAACTTTGATGAAACCGGTTTCATCAAAGTTACTATATGGGCATATCTGTCAGTTAGTTATGGACATTTCACCAACTATTTCGTGCACCATTACCACAGTTCCTCATTGTCATGCGGATTATCGGAAGTGCCATAAGATTCTGCCGTATCAAAATCTCAGTCTCTTTCGGGAGATGTGCGATAGCAACCGGAGCACAATACGCCTTGGATGGCATCCTCCCTGCACACATCTAATACTTCTATGTCTCGATTGACAGTCTGTCGTCCACAAAAAGCTGCCAATCCGTGGACGAAGCCGTAGAAATAATGCACTTGTCCACAAAAAGGCCTCTTTTCGTGGACAAGTTCAAGAAAAATGATCTGAATCAACCTAAATCAGGAAATGACAACCAGTCCCAACATTGGGTCCGAGATAACCATCAATTAAAGGGATTCACCCTGACGGGCAAATCCCTTTAATTGGTACAACTGACTCTTCGGTCCGGGTCACTGCCCTTCGCGAAGTATGTCATTTCAGGATAGAGTCCTGATGTCTGCTACTTCTCTGCCTTGATTGCAGCCTGCGCCGCAGCAAGACGGGCGATAGGCACACGGAATGGAGAGCATGAGACATAGTTGAGACCTATCTTGTAGCAGAATTCTACTGATGCAGGGTCTCCGCCGTGCTCGCCGCAAATACCGCATTTGAGTTCAGGACGGGCTTCACGACCCATTTCCACTGCGTATTCGATAAGCTTGCCGACGCCTTTCTGGTCAAGGGTCTGGAACGGATCAGCATCAAGAATCTTGTTGCCAAGATAATCTCCCATGAATGTTCCGACATCGTCGCGTGAGAAACCGAATGTCATCTGTGTCAGGTCATTGGTTCCGAAAGAGAAGAATTCCGCTGTCTTCGCCATCCTGTCTGCTGTGAGGGCGGCACGAGGAATCTCGATCATTGTTCCGAACTTGTAGTCGATGCTCTGGTTGGTAGCGGCCTCGACTTCTGCCTTCACGCGTACACATATCGCATTCTGGAATTTAAGCTCCCTCTGGGATACTGTCACAGGCACCATGATTTCAGGCATAGGATGCAGTCCCTCTGCCAGAAGCTCGGCAGCAGCTGTGAATATAGCCCTGAACTGTGTTTCTGAAATCATAGGATATGTGATGTGGAGACGGACTCCGCGGTGTCCCATCATAGGGTTGACCTCGTGGAGGGACTCTCCCCTCTTCTCGATGTCCTCCTCGGAGATTCCGAGCTCGTTTGCAAGCTCTTCCCTCTTGGTCTGGGTCTGAGGCACGAACTCATGGAGAGGCGGATCGAGGAGACGGAATGTCACTGGCTTGCCGTCCATCACCTTCATCGTGCTCTTGACTGAAGCCTTGATGTATGGTTCGAGCTCGGCGAGAGCGGCACGGCGCTCGTCATCTGTCCTCGAAAGGATCATCTTGCGGAGTTTTGCAAGAGGAGTCTCGGCATTCTTTCCGTAGAACATGTGCTCGACACGGAAGAGGCCGATTCCCTCAGCCCCGAAATTGAGGGCGCGTTCTGCATCCTCAGGAGTGTCGGCGTTGGTACGCACACCGAGCTTGCGGTATTTGTCCACAAGATTCATGAACCTGATGAAGAGAGGATTCTCAGAAGCATCCATAGTGGAGATCTCCGTATTGTATACGAGACCCTTCGCACCGTTGAGACTGATTATATCCCCTTCCTTGATCTCTACACCGCTGGCAGTGAACACGGCTTTCTTGCCTGCAAGGTCGATATGCAATGTGTCGCAGCCTACGATGCAGCATTTGCCCCAGCCTCTTGCCACGAGGGCTGCATGTGAAGTCATACCTCCACGCTGTGTAAGGATACCTGCAGCTGCACGCATGCCTTCCACATCCTCAGGTGAAGTCTCTTCCCTGACAAGGATAGTGGCGATACCGTTGGCATTGGCAGCCATGGCAGCTTCTGAAGAGAACACCACCTTACCTACAGCTCCTCCCGGAGATGCAGGAAGTCCTTGAGCAACGACTTTGGACTTCTTTTCTGAAGCAGGGTCGAGGATAGGGTGGAGAATCTCGTCCAGCTGGTTAGGAGCGACACGCATTACGGCTGTCTTCTCGTCGATCATCTTTTCGTCGAGCATGTCCATCGCCATGGTGAGGGCTGCAATACCTGTCCTCTTGCCGATACGGCACTGGAGCATCCAGAGCTTGCCGTCCTGGATAGTGAACTCTATGTCCTGCATATCCCTGAAATGGTCTTCGAGCCTCCTGCGGATGTCATCGAGCTCCCTGTAGACTTCAGGCATGGCAGTCTCAAGAGACTGAAGATGCTGGTTATGAGGATTCTTTGTAGCTTCGTTGAGAGGGTTAGGAGTACGGATACCTGCCACTACATCTTCTCCCTGGGCATTGATGAGCCATTCTCCGTAGAATTTGTTTTCCCCGGAAGCAGGGTTTCTTGAGAATGCGACACCAGTAGCCGAAGTCTCTCCCATGTTACCGAACACCATTGACTGCACATTCACTGCAGTACCCCAGTCGTCCGGAATGCCTTCGATCCTTCTGTATGCGATGGCCCTCTTGCCGTTCCATGATTTGAACACGCCTCCGATTGAGCCCCAGAGCTGCTCTTCTGCAGAATCAGGGAACTCGACTCCGAGCACTTCCTTCACCTTGAGCTTGAACTGCTCGCAGAGTGCCTTCAGTTCATCTGCCGTAATATCGGTATCGGACTTGTATCCTTTGGCCTTCTTGAGGTCTTCCATCATCCTGTCGAGCTGCTGGCGGATACCCTGCCCGTCCTCTGGCTCGATTCCTTCAGCCTTCTCCATCACGACATCGGAATACATCATGATAAGACGGCGGTATGCGTCATATACGAAGCGAGGATTGCCGGTCTTTTCAATAAGTCCGGGGATGGTGTTGGAACAGAGACCGATATTGAGGATGGTGTCCATCATACCCGGCATCGAGCTTCTTGCACCTGAACGGCAGCTGACAAGAAGAGGATCCTTGCTGTCACCGAATTTCTTGCCCATGATGGACTCGGTAGCCTTCAGAGCCTCTGCCACCTCTTCCTTGAGCTCGTCGGTATATCCACCGCCAAGCTGATAGTATTCAGCGCAGCATTCTGTCGTAATAGTAAATCCTGCAGGTACAGGAATGTTAAGTCTGCACATTTCAGCGAGGTTAGCACCCTTGCCTCCAAGTAAGTTTCTCATAGAGCCGTCGCCTTCGGCAGTCTTTCCGCCAAAGCGGTAGACCCTTTTTTTCTTGTCTGCCATTTCAGTTATGATTTTTAATAAAAATTGGGGTTTAAGTCAAATTGTGCGCAAAAATAATAAAAAACTTTGATTTATACTAACTTCTGAACGGATGAAACGATGAAATTTACAGAAGTCTGCTTGCCAGGTCGGACAGTTCGCTCCTTTCCCCCTTGCGGAGATTGACATGCTCGAACAGAGGCTGGCCGGCCATCTTCTCTCCAAGGTGGGTGAGACCGTTGGAATATATGTCAAGATACGGCTGGTCTATCTGGAACAGGTCGCCCGTAAACACCATCTTGGTATTCTCCCCCGCCCTCGTGATGACAGTCTTGACCTCGTGAGGCGTAAGATTCTGAGCCTCATCGATTATAAAGTAGACATTCCCGAGGCTTCTCCCCCTTATGTAGGCAAGAGGAGAGATGAGGAGCTTCTCTTCCTTCAGCATCGCGTCAATCCGCAGAGCCTGCTTGCTGCCTGGCTTGAATACGCTTTTGATGACATTGAGGTTATCCATCAGGGGCTGCACGAACGGCCCCATCTTGGCTTTCTCGTCACCCGGAAGGAAACCTATCTCCTGATTCCCGAGGATGACAGTAGGACGGGTCAGGATAATCTGGTCGTATTCCCTCTCCTGCTCCAGTGCCGACGCAAGTGCAATCAGGGTCTTGCCGGTACCGGCCCCTCCCGTAAGGGAAACGAGCCTGATGTCCTTGTTGAGACAGGCATCCATCGCAAACTTCTGCTCGTCATTGCGAGGAGAAATCCCATATGCATATTGCTTCTTGACAAGGACCACCTTGCCTGAAGCGCTGTCATATCTCGCACAGCTTGTAGCCTCGTGCCCGTTCTCTCCCCAGCGGAACTTGTACAGCTGGTTCGGCATCGGGTGCCCTTCTCCCGACAGTTTCAGATCCTTCACAGAAATCCAGCCTTTGCCGTAAGTCAGCTCCTGACATTTTGCAGGATCGAGATTCTCCTTGACAATCACCTCGTTCTGGGTGTATTCCACCTTCTGCTCATCTATCTTGTCAGTCAGATAGTCCTGGGCCTCCATCCCCACCGCCTTCGCCTTCATCCTGAGGTTGATGTCCTTGGTGACAAGGGCGACGAACCGTCCCGGATTATTGTCCCTGACCCACATCGCGGTGGCAAGTATCCTGTGGTCCTGGGTGTCATCCTGGAAAAGATTGCGGAGTTCATGAGGGAAAGGATGGTTGAGCTCTACCTTAATATATCCTCTGTCCTTTCCTATCGGCACCCCGTGCTCCCCGAACATCCTGTTGCCTGTCAGCTTGTCCAGCTCCCTCATGAAATTGCGGGCATTGAAACTCAACGAATCATTGCCTTTCTTGAATTTGTCCAGTTCCTCTATTACAGCGGAGGGGATGACGATGTCATTTTCCTGGAAATGCCTTATGCATTTGAAGTCATGGAGAATGATATTGGTGTCCAGCACGAATATCTTGGGTCTTTTCCCGCCTGGACCATTGTCCGGCACATTCGCGTATCGTGTCATGGTATGTGGTTTTAACTGTGTAGTCTTCTAATCTTCCCCTTCCGACGACTGCCCGTCCATCAGCGCAGCAAGGATAGCGGAAAGCTTTGTACGGCTGGATGATGTCAGGCGGACAGGCCTTCCGTCTGCAACAGGGTGGCCCAACGGATAATAAGCTATGTCCTGGAGCATCAGCTGGGCATCCACATAGTCATAATCCGCGCTGCTGATCTGTATAACCGCCCCCGGAATCTCCGAGAACAGCACCCTTATGGGATCCGCCTCCACATATGCCTGCTCTATTCCACTGATATCAAGGTCAATACCGCACTCCGGACGCTGAAGTCCGCTTTCCTGGAAACGCCCGAGCATTCTCGCCACTGCAGCCGCGAGCCCTCCCTGCCCCACGGACACTCCGCTCATCACGACCCCGTCTTCCACCAGCTCCCTCACGACTTCGAAACAGTCTATGAAATAATCGGGGTCAGAAATTTCGGGTCCGTTTTCATTGCCTTTCCCGAGAACTTCAGAAAGCATCGAGCCTCCAAGCTTGTGGGAACAGGTGTCGAAAGGTATGTATACAAGCCAGCTTCCTTCTGAATCTCCTCTCACTGAATCATCGAGGACAACCGTCCCAGGGCATTTTCTCGATTCGCGAAGCCATATCTTCTCCTGCGGATGACCGGCTTCCGGTCCAAGGACATCCTCCGCATCCATGTCAGGGACATATTCCAGGGCATCGTCAAAAGGCATCCAGTTCTGCACTCCGGATATCACGAAACCTGCCCTGCATACGCCCTGCCTCTCCCTGATTGCTATTGAAGTGAGCTTTACTCCGAGGTCATAGACATACCCCGTCGCGGCTTCCACGGAATTGTAGAAGGCCGCCATGTTTCCCACAGGGGCAGTGTCCCATTCCCACAGGGCCGCCATATCCAGATTATTCAATCTGAAATGTCCTTCTTTCCACAATGAAGACAGAATGCTTGAAGCGACCGCAATGCGTGTTGCAGAGAATGGATGGTCAGGATTCACCATGTTTTCGTCCCTTCCAGGGATGAGGCTGAAGATTTGTTCAAGATATTCCTCTGTCCTGCCGCTTTCATATTTGAAATTCACCGGTACCTTGTCCCTCGTCTCATCTATTATCGGGGCAGGCCGCATTTCTCCGCCATCCTGTCCCCCATTGTCTTTCAAGGCATTATGCCACCTGTTCAAAAACTGCTCCCACATCTGCACAGGCATGCATTCCTTGAGCATGTCGGCAGGAGTAGATTCCATGGACGCCCCGTCGATAATGTACTCGGAAAACAATATGTCGCTTCTGTCCACCATATGCTGAAAATCTTTGTAAAGATATAAAGAATCTGCCGAAACCGCTTCCAAAAAATTCCGGAAACTGTTATTTTTGTCTCACTATTCGAAGATTTGATGAAATGGAATATTCAGAGAAGGAATATGAGAAAATGATCGGAGACCTGTTCTGCAGGTTTCCTTCCTTCCAGAAAGTAGGGTCAGATGCGTACAAGCCGGGGATAGAGCACATGATGTTTTTCGACCAGCTTTCAGGTCATCCGCACAGGAAATACAGGACGATACATGTGGCTGGGACCAACGGGAAAGGGTCTGTGGCAAACATGCTTGCTTCAGTATGCGCCGCATCAGGGATGAAAGTCGGGCTGTATACCTCACCGCACATACTGGATTTCAGGGAAAGGATGCGTGTGCTGGACGGAAGGGACGGCTCCCGGGAGCGCCTGTATTTCATATCAAAAAAGGAAGTATGGGATTACATAACGGAATGGAATGAGACATTCGAGCATCTGGACCTTTCCTTTTTCGAAATCACCACGATGATGGCATTCAGCTGGTTCGCGAGCCAGGAAGTGGACATCGCTGTCATCGAGACTGGTCTTGGAGGAAGGCTCGACAGCACCAACATCATCACCCCGGTGCTTAGCGTCATCACCAATATCGGGCTGGACCATTGCGACATGCTCGGAAGCACCCTCGGGGAAATTGCATTCGAGAAAGCCGGGATCATCAAGCCGGCCGTCCCTGCAGTGATAGGAGAAAGCAATCCTGAAACAGACCAGGTATTCGAGCGCAAAGTCTTGTATACCAATCTTCCAGAGCCTTCTTTCATGGGAGACAGGCAGAGAATCATGTCGCTTCTGACATTCGCGGACAAGACAGTGCCTCCCCTCTGGGACAAAAAGGACAGGATACTGCGGATGATGGACCTGCAGGGTGAATATCAGGAGAAGAACCTGAGGACTGTCCTTGCAGCAATGGATGTGCTGGCAAAAGGTGGGATCATCCCCGGAGCCGAGGACGGGCGCTGCAATGACGGGACTGCTACTGACATGGAGAGCAAGGCAGAACTGGCAATAGAACATACGGCAGAGAGGATGCAGTTCCACGGGCGCTGGGAGAAACTTGCTGACACACCATATGTCATCTGCGATATAGGGCACAATTCCCACGGATTGAAATATAATTTCCGCCAGCTTGACGAAATGATGGAATCCGGCCGTTTCGACAAATTGTCGATAGTCTACGGGGCAATGGCGGACAAGGATATAGACAAGATAATGAGTCTGCTGCCCGCCCATGCCGAGATGTTCTTTGTGACAGCCCCTGGGAAAAGGGCGATGTCAGCGGAGGAAATACTGGAGAAATTCATCAGCGCAGGTGGAAATCCATCGAAGGCTGTATGCTGCGCGGATGTCAGGTCGGCACTTGAAGCGGCGGGGGCATTACCCGTAAAAAACTACAAATCAAAGGATAAAGACAGCACCACGACTGACGGGCAGTCCGATGCGGCACGGCATTTGGTATATGTGGGCGGCAGTACATATGTAGTTGCCGAAGCTGTCCCGTTTTTCAGGCAGGACTGAAGAATCTGCTGACCCGGGAAAACGGCAATGCCCGATATGCTGTTTAAAAGGAATGTTATGAAGACAAAAACAGGATTGTTCCCGATGCTGTCAGTCTTGTGTGCGGCAGCTGCAGCAGTGTTGATATCCATAATGTCAGCCGGGAATTCCGACGCTGCATCAGTCGAAAGGAAAAACGATATGAAAACTGACAAGGAAGGCCATGTTCTCGTGGAATTATGGAAGAAATACAATAATGCCCGTCTGGCAGACAGACCTCAGAAAGAATCCGAAATCCTCGATAAAATCATAAAGGAATCATTGGAGGAAGGCCTTTGCTGGGATTTTTATGATGCTTCATATAAATGGTATCATTCGGAGGTTTCCCGCAACTGGAAGCAGAGGGAGAAATCATTGGACAGGATTGCGGCAGATGCGGAGCAGATGGGCAATACAGTGGTGACTTACAGGCTCATCCGCTCAGGGCTGATCGACAGCGTAATCGACAGCAAATGGTTCGCCGGGAATGTACAGGGCAATGCCGACGCTCTCAAACAGGCCTGCAACAGAACCTTTCACAAAAATGACAATGCCCTTGCCGGCTCGCATGGATACGCACCGTTCATTACCGATCTCATTTCCAATGATTATGAATATCTGCTATGGTCGATTTCAAGGTATTCAGGCTACAGCCAGGAAGATGATGTCAGAGAAACTGCAGAGCAGGCACTGAAAGAATACATCGGTGATGTTTATCCTGTCGGGGCGTTTTTAGAATACACCGAAGTTCTGAATGGGGTTGGAGGGCCGTGGATAGAAGAGACTGATGACGACTTGGAGAATCATGGCGAAAGTCTCACCGCTCGCCTGGAGAAGAGGGAATCGGCCTTAGAAAGTTTTGCCGCGAAATATGAAGGGAAGGCGATATCCCTTTACGCAAATGAGCAGATGCTGCTCGACAGGAAACAGATTCTGGATATGGGACAGAGAGGGATTGACGGCCTTCAGGCACCTCAATCTTCTGACTATAAGAAATTAAGGAAAGACTGCGAGGATTTCATTCGTCTGCAGAAATCATTCAGGGGAAAAGAAAAAGCTGTTGCAGACTGCCTGACCTCCGTCCGTAATCTGGCAGAGGAGCTGGACTCCCGTAGTGTATGGCTGCATACAGAAGGATATGAAATCAGTGTAGTTTTCAGGAATGTGGACAAAGCAACTCTGGAACTCAGGCACGATGACGAAGACGGGGAGCTGGTCCACAGCGCGGTAATCTCCAATGACAGAAAGAGCTACTATCTTCTTGACACTGTGAAATATCAGTTGCCTCCGACACCTGACGGGGACTACATGCTGGTCTGCCGTTACGGAAAGGAAATGTCAAGCCTGTCATATCCTGTCTTTTCACTCTCGATAGCCGGCAGAACGGTCAAGGACTCCGGATGCGGAATCTATATAGCATGGCAGGATAGCGGAAAACCAGTGGAGAAGGCAGACATCGAAATCCTGTCGAAGGGAAAGGTGGTGAAGACAGTCAAAGACTATGACTTTGAAGGGTTCACTCCAGTGCAGGAAATACTTGACGAAACAGCTGCAGAACATGAGGGTGCTCTTGAAATAAGGTGCTCCACAGTGGACAGTGCAGGCCTTTACAGAAGGTCTCCCGAGCTTTTCCTTTCAGGAAGTGCCTTCATCACGCCTGCATCGAAAGACTCTGACAGTCAAGTCCCGGAGAGGAAAACAGATGCAGGGATATACAAGGACAGGGGCGCATTCAATCCTGGAGATTCGGTGCAGTTCAAGGTAGTGCTGTACTCCCATTCGGACGGCAATGACTATGCAGTCGAGCCTGACAAGGAGATAAAAGTATGGCTGACAGGACCTGACGGGAAGACCGTATCTGAAACCACGCTGAAGACCAACGGGTTCGGGTCAGCTTCCGGCTCGTTCGAGCTTCCCGAGGGTCTGAAGGGAGGCACATATTTCATATCTGTCAATGTGCCCGGACAGAAAGGATACCTTAACCGGTCACCCCTGACAGTTGATGAATTCGTTCTGCCTGCCTATACGATGGAATTCGACAATGACAGGGCAGTCTGGTTCGCAGGCGACACAGTCGTTGTCAAGGGCAGGCTTACAAGTTATTCCGGACATCCCGTATCATCAGCGAAGCTCGAATACAGCGTGGAATCCTATGCCTCCGGAATAAAGCCGGTCCATGGGGAAATGAAAGCCGGCGACGACGGTTCGTTCGAAATCCGGTTCAGGGTAGGAGTGCCGACCGGAGGCACAGACAGGACATATTTCTGCTATCCGACAGTCAAGGCCACTGACCTGACGGGAGAGACTTATGAATGGTCTGCAAGTCCGGTATATGTCAATCCTCAGATGCACCTGTCCACCCATCTGTCAAACGGGGCAGAGGGGAATGTGGAGATGATGCCTGGCATTGCCGACGATGGGGTGGAGCTGATGTCATGCGACTCGGCAAGACTCCGTTTCAACTTGCTGTCCTCCATGCCTGAATGTCCTGTAGAATATGAAGTCACCCGTTCCGGAGAACATGTCTTGTCAGGTTCAGTGATGACAGGGGAAGAATTTGTGATTGACCTTTCCGGGAGACCTTCAGGGATATACAGCATCAAGGCAAAAGCTGTCTATGTCCATCCGGACGGGAGGCGTCTCGAAGGCAAGGACGAAATGTCCCTGCTGAAGACCTCGGCATCCGAGACTTCGATGGATTATGGAGTTGAGTCATTTTTCAGGAAAATCGACGATGGCCGTGTTGCTGCCCTTGTCGGTGTCGGAGACGGAGAACAGTGGTTCGTCATGGAAATCCATGATGCTGCCGGACGGCTTCTGCACTCCGAGATATTCAGAATGGACGGGAAAAACGGGGCGGATGATTCCGTGAGACTTGTCTGCCATGAATATGACGATTCCTGGACCGATGCTGTCTCCATGGTTCTGTTCGGATTCAGGAACGGTGAAGTCAGGAGCGATTCGTTCACATACCGCAGACCTGTCCGCACCACAATGGAAATGCCTCTCGCATTCACCCGTTTTACTGACAGGACATTACCGGGAACGCGACTCGAATTCTGTCTGCAGACCTCTCCTGATGCAGAATGTCTCGTATCCGTTTACGACAAAAGCACCGACAACATACGGGGCAACAGCTGGTCGGAAATCAGATTCAGGGAAGCGACTCCTGCTGCCGTAAGAGTACGATCCGAAACAGGCAGAATCGGAGGGGACTCTTATTATGCCGGTGGGGACTTTCAGCTTTTCGGAGCATCCGCAGATGCTGTTGCAGCCACTCCTATGCTGAGGAGCAAATCCGTCACTGCCGAGAATGCGATGGACACCGCTGCTCAGGCAATTGTCAGAGAACAGTTCGACAACACCCTCGCATTCCTTCCGCACATTTACCCTGACAACGGGGGAAATATGGAGTTCAATGTCGATGTGACCGACAAGCTGTCGACATATTATGTGTCGGTATTCGCGCATGACCGTCGGATGAGAAATTCCGTTCTGCGCAAGGAAATGACAGTTTCGCTCCCTGTGAAAGTGTCGGTAGCAGAGCCGAAATTCCTTTATGCAGGCGACACTTACCGTCTGCGTGCATCTGTATCGAATTCTTCTGACAGCCCCCTGTCTGGGCATCTGCTGCTATATGTATACGGGACAACAGATCATTTGCACTCAGATCCGATAAAAGTCATGACATATCCATTGACTGTCGGTGCAGGTTCGGCAGCCCCAGGAGAATTTGCAGTCGATGTACCTGCCGGCTCTGACACCCTCGGCTTCAAGATAGTCTACACCGCTGATATCGCAGATGTTTCCGTCTCGGACGCAATGTTCGTATCCATCCCTGTGATGGAACCGATCCAGACATTGACTGAAGCCCATTCGGCTGTACTTGTTGCAGGAATGGACAGGGATTCTTTGAAAAAGGCTCTGGCAGCGGAATTTACAGGAATTTCCGGAACAGGGGCAGAGTATTCCGAAATCAGGCTTATGGACATGCTGACTGAGTCTGTACCGGGCAAATGCGAGCCAAAGGCAAAGGATGTGCTTTCATTGTCAGAGGCATATTACATGAATCTCCTTGCATCATCAGACCCGGACGAAGGAGCGTTGCTTGAAGACATTCTCGCATGCAGAAACCATGATGGAGGCTTCGGATGGTTCGAAGGATTCTCTTCATCTCCGGTGATTACGGCTGTCGTATTGGAAAGATTTGCGGCACTAATGGACAGAGGGTTATGCTCCGTAGACCTTTCCGATGCCGTCAACTATCTGGACTCGCTCCAGTTCATGGAGGACAGGCCTTCATGGTATGGAGGTATTTCATTGCCGCAGTATCTGTATCTCAGGTCAATGTATCCTGATGTGCCTTTCACTGTGGCTGCAGGCAAGAAACAGCTCAAGGAATTTGCCGGACAGGTCAGGGATTACCTGCTTCCTGCTGACGGAAGAGGACTGGATGACAACATTTTAGGCAAGGCTCGCAGGGCTGCGACTCTTCTGTCCCTGTCCTCGCCCAAGTCAGAAACTCTTGCCATATCTCTCGGACTGAAGAAAAGGGATATCAGAAAACTTGCTTCTTCAGCCGATGCTGATATCGTGTCATTGACAGAATATGCTGTGCAGCACCCTTCAGGTGGCGTCTATTTTCCAAATGCGGTGATGCCTTTCCGTGGACTGCTTGAAAGCGAAGCATATGCCCATTCCCTGCTGTGCGACCTGATGTGGAGATATTCAGGCGGAAGCCATGGCCCCGGGGGCAATTCTCCAGAAACACCACTGGCACAGAAGGCATCTGACATAGCTGAAGGTGTCCGTCTGTGGCTAATGCTGCAGAAAGAGACACAGAACTGGGAGTCAGACCCGGCATATCTGAATGCGGTATCATCCGTGCTGGACGGTTCGGAGAGTCTGAAATCTTCCGTAATCGCCGTAATGACAAAGAACTACATGAAACCTTTTGGAGAGATAGAGGCTTCAGGAAATGAAATGTCCATCATACGGCAGTGGTACAAGGTGGTTTCGGGCATTACGGAGGAAGAGGCGGATTCGCTGTATTCAGCACATGCAAATGCCTGTGAGGCCCCTGAAGGTGCAATGATAAAGCCGGTGAAGACGGGTCAGAACACATGGATGTTTCCTGTCTCGGAAGGAGACACCCTCACGACAGGAGACAAGCTTGTGGCTGAATACAGAATCTGGAGTCAGGAGAACAGGAGCTTTGTGCAGATGGTCTCCCCATACTATGCTTCCATGCGTCCTGCAGACCAGCTTTCCGGGAGGACAGGAGGATGGTTCAGACCTCTGCTGTTATCAGGTGCCGGGATATCGAAGTTCAGCTTTACGCCTTGCGGATACAGGGAAGTGAAATCAGACAGGACCATATATTATTTCGATGTATGTCCCGAAGAGAAGACAATCTTTACGGAGGAATTCTATGTTACACAGAGCGGAATATTCTCCTCTCCAGCAGTAACGGTAGAATGTCTGTATTCGCCACATTATCGCGCCAATGGAGCTGCCGAGGCAAGAATGGTATCCGAATGATGTCCAATCGGGATATACACATTTTATGATTTTTTGCTGCGAATTTCGCGAAATTCGCAGCAAAAAATTTGCAGAACCGGAATTTTTGTCTACCTTTGCAATCCCTTTCGGAGAAACCTCTTCCAAAGGGCAGTTCTTTAAAAGAAACGAAGGGATTTTGAAGTTTATTTTAGTTTAGGACAAGGAAGACAAGTGACGGACGACGCAGCAACCTGCTTGGTTGTGAGGAGTAAGGACACGAAGTCTGACGCAGTAATAAGCCAAAAGAAACGAAAAACGGGAGCATAGCTCAGTTGGTTCAGAGCGTCTGCCTTACAAGCAGAGGGTCGGGGGTTCGACTCCCTCTGCTCCCACCACCGAAAGCAGTTACAGTAATGTAGCTGCTTTTTTCGTATCCGTCCTCAATACCACCCTTCTCATTCTTGTCCCTTTCGTCTCACCAGGACCCTGTGTTTTACCTTTTTAAAATGAGATAATGCAGGATCTGGAAATATGGGAAACAGATTGATAACTTTTCGTAACGGGAGGCAAGTCTGGCGACTCGAACAATGGGCTCCAGCTCCAGCACACATCTCGTTTCTCTGTCATTCTGAACGCCCTTATCTGTCATTCCGAGTGTCCTCCCCTGTCATTCTGAGCGTCCTCTCCTGTCATTCTGAGCGGCAGCGAAGAATCTGTTGCTTCCAACCGTATGCTTGCCCCGGATCCTTCACTCCGCCTGCGGCTCCGTTCCCTTAGATGACAAGAAGAAGCCTTATATGACAGAGCTATTGCAATGTCAACGGAGTACGAACACGGTATTTCTATATTGCAATCAAAATCAATGCATTATAGGAAAGGCTTGTTCGTGGACCTCACTTCAGAATACGGACTACGAACATGAGGATTTTGTATCTCATTGTATACCAGCATCATCCTAAAGCAAGATGTGCGTGGTCCGCTGTCCCGTCCTGAGATGTGCGTAGAGAGAATGTCACTCATCGCGTATAATCAGGATCGGCTGCGCAGATGTCGGAGGAGAAGCCGAGATGTGTGCAGAGAAACGGCCACCCAAAGCGTAGGACGAGGGTTGCCTGCACACTTGTCGGTTGGGGAGGTGAGACATGCGCAGACAAGATGCCATAGAAAGCGTAAAATAAAGATTATCTGCGCACATGTCGGCAGGGGGGGGACGAAATAGATTGTTTATCAACAAGGCAGGGGTCATTTGGGCAGACAAAAACTGCACGAGGCGGTATCGGAAATGCATTTCAGGGGTGAAAACGCAGATTATTTTGAATTATTGCGTACATTTGTCGCTACTGCGCCATATAAACTGTATCGCCTCGGCAATGCAAACTTGTTTGCATTGCTCTCGGCTTCTGCGTATATTTGCGGCTTTACGAACTAAACAGAATAGATATGATCAATTCTATCGGAGCGAAATGTGTAATATTGCATATTGCCGCTGTCATGTCCGCTGTCGTGTTGTCCTGCTTCATTACAGCTGAAAATGCGGCAGCCCAGAACGGCACTTCAGAAACTGTGGAACTGTCCGGAAATGTCACCGACGCGAATGACGGATATCCGCTTATCGGCGTATCTGTCATGATAGAAGGCACTAAAACAGGGGCTGCCACAGATCTGGACGGCAACTGGACACTCGAAATCCCCGACAGTCCATGCAACATCACATTCTCATATGTAGGTTACGAGACAATCGTCAAGGAATACACCGGCAGCAATGCATCATCATTCTCAAAAGTCAGGATGACGACAAATGCAATGGAGCTCAACGATGTGGTGGTGACAGGTATCTATGAAAGAAAAAAGGAGAGTTTCACAGGATCATCCGCCACATTCAAGGGGGACGAACTCAAGAGAATAGGCACGCAGAACATTCTCCAGAGCCTCCAGACTCTCGACCCGTCTTTCAGGATAATGGAAAACACCCAGTTCGGCTCGAACCCCAACACCATGCCCGATATAGAAATCCGCGGCAAGACGAGCGTGGCCGGACTGCGTGAAGAGTACGGCACAGACCCCAACCAGCCTCTGTTCATTCTGGACGGATTCGAGACCACCCTCGAAACTGTCATGAACCTCAACATGAACAGGGTAGCGTCAGTGACTATCCTGAAAGACGCGGCTTCTACCGCCATATATGGTTCAAAAGCATCCAACGGTGTGGTTGTCATAGAGACGAAAGCTCCGGCAAGAGGCAGGCTGCAACTGTCGTACAAAGGTGATTTCGGGCTGGAAATAGCTGACCTGTCCGACTACAACCTGATGAATGCCAGCGAAAAGCTCCAGTTCGAGACCCTTGCAGGGGTATACACCGACACCACTGGAGACCCTTTCAACCAGGTAAGGCTCGACAATCTCCGCAACGAAAGGCTGAAGGCAATCGCCAGCGGAGTGGACACATACTGGCTCAGCGAACCTATCAGGACAGGATTCACCCACAAGCACAACCTCTATGCTGAAGGAGGCGAGGACAAGATCAGGTACGGAATCGGTCTGAGCTACGGCAATGTGGCAGGCGTGATGAAAGGTTCGGACAGACAGACCCTCGAAGGCAACATCGACCTCATCTACAGGACCGGGAAGTTCCAGTTCAGCAACAAGCTCACCATCAACTGGCTCAATACCAACGACCCGGCAGTGTCATTCTCCGAATATGCATACGCCAATCCATATTACAAGAAAAGGAATGAAGACGGGAGTATAGACAAATATCTCTACTATCCGGAAGAAGGGACAGACGACTATCCGGTGACCAACCCTCTGTGGAACGCGCATCTCAACAACTATGACACATCCCAGAGCTTCGGCTTCACCAACAATTTCATATTTGAATGGTTCATTTTAGACTGTCTGAGATTCAGGGCTAAATTCGGAATCACGAAGAACGACCAGGACGACCAGACAAGGCTCTCCCCTCTCCACTCGCAGTTCGACGACATGGAGGACACGGAGAAGGGACTTTTCACCCAGACCATGATACGCCAGCTGAACTATGAAGGGGATGTTGCCATCACTTTCGGCAAGCTCATAGCAGAAAAACATATGGTGAACGCTGTGGGAGGCTTCAATTTCAGCAACAACAAGAGCCAGAACTACGGATATTCGGCAAACGGATTCACGGACGACCAGTTCGCGGCACCGTCTTTTGCCAACAATTATCCCGAGGGTGAAAGCCCGGAATACAGCGAAAGTCTCAGGAGAGCCGTAAGTTTCTATATCAATGGAGGATATGCATACGACGACCGCTATCTCGTAGATGTGAACTACCGTCTGGACGGGGCATCGATGTTCGGCACGGGCAACCGTTTCAGGAACACATGGTCAGCAGGATTGGGATGGAACATCCACAAGGAGTCCTTCCTGACCGACAGGACGGATTTCTTCCAGATGCTGAAAATCAGAGGCTCTGTCGGAAACCCCGGCAACCAGAATTTCTCTGCATATCAGGCATTCACCACATACAGGTTCAACGGGTGGATGACCAACATATTCGGGACAGGAGTGATTGTGAACGACCTCGGCAACCCGGATCTTGCATGGCAGGAAACCATCAACTACGACATAGGAACGGACATCACCTTCTGGGGAGACAGGGTGAACATCACATTCGACTACTACTGGAAAGACACCGACCCTCTGCTCGCCATCATCTCCACAAGAGGCTCGATGGGTGTCACGAGCGTCGCCCTCAACGCAGGTTCGCAGAAAACACACGGATGGGAAGCGACCCTTAGGATATCCCCTGTCTACAGGCCTCATGACGGAATCAACTGGAACATCAGCATCAACGCCACCAGCTCCAAATCCAAGTATGCCAATATCGGCAACTCTTTCAGCAGGCTTAACGAGGAGGGGCAGTCTTCCCTTGTCGGCACGACGAGATATTACGACGGAGGAAGCCCTACAGCTATCTGGGCTGTCCGCTCAGCCGGAATAGACCCTGCCACGGGACAGGAGCTCTTTATCAAGAAAGACGGGTCATATTCATTCACCTATGATGTCAATGACGAGGTCGTCGTGGGAGACACCCAGCCGAAACTCGAAGGGGTCCTCGGCACGACACTGTATTTCAAGGGGCTGTATGTCGGCTGCTACTTCAGATACCAGCTCGGGGGCCAGGTGTTCAACACCTCTCTGTTCCAGAAAGTGGAAAACATCGGCACTGAGGATGTCTACAACAACCAGGACAAGAGGGCGCTATACGACAGGTGGTCCCTCAACAACAGGGAAGCATACTTCAAAGGCATCTCACTGGTGCAGACAACCGACAAGTCTTCAAGGTTCGTGATGGACGAGAACACTTTCACGGGAGAATCGATAAACATCGGATATGAATTCCCGGACAGGCTGATAAGGGGCCTCAAGCTTTCGGCACTTTCAGTCCAGATGACCATGAATGACATATTCAGGGCGTCATCAGTGCGTGTGGAACGAGGCATCGACTATCCGTTTGCCCGCTCGGTAACATTCTCATTAGGTATAACATTCTGACGGAACGATCATGAAAAAGACAATAACAGCAATAATTACAGCGGCACTCTGCCTGCCTCTCCTGTCAGGATGCGGCAAATGGCTCGATGTGAAGCCATATGACGAAATAGCGGAAGACGACCTGCTGTCCACCCAGGACGGGTTCATGAGGCTGCTCAACGGCATATACATCGAGCTCAACGACGACATGCTGTATGGTGGCGCGATGACAGTGGAAATGATAGAGATAATGGGCGGTGCCTACACCATAGGCTCTGACAATTCCATATGGGGAAACTACAACGACATAGCTTCCTACGAATACGACACGGATTACTGGAGGACCAGATTCAGCGAGACATGGAACAAGGCATACTCCTTGATACTCAACTGCAATCTCCTCCTCGCCCAGATAGACGGCAAGCGGGAGCTTTTCACCGGCGACAACTACTATATCGTCAAGGGAGAAGCGCTTGCATTGAGGGCAATGCTTCATTTCGACATGCTCAGGCTCTTCGGTCCCGTATATTCCCGGCACCCTGAAGCCACCAGTATTCCTTATTATACAAGGTACTCAGTCACACCGGAAGATGCACAGCCCGCTTCTGTGATTGCAGAAAAAGTGCTTGCAGACCTCACCGAAGCGAGAATCCTGCTTTCAGTCGACCCTGTGATTACCGAGGGGACCAAAATGGAAGGTACCACGGACGGCTCGTCCAATTTCCTGAACTACAGAAGCCTGCGTCTCAACTATTATGCAGTGACAGGACTTCTCGCCAGGGCTAATCTCTGGTTCGGCAACAGGGAGCAGGCATACAACTATGCCCAGGAAGTAATCCGTGCGGCAAACAGCGGCATATTCCCGTTTGTGGACAGGTCTCTTGTGACAGGCTCACCTGAAGACCCTGACAGGATTTTCTCTTCCGAGATACTGTTCGCCCTCTCCCACGCCCAGAGAGAAGAACTGTTCAACAATTATTTCGACCCGAGCAGACTTCCGAACTATGTGTTCAGGATGGACAACGACATGTTCTCTAACAGGATTTTCGGAGGGACAGAGACAGGAGGCAACCTCGACGACTACAGATGCAGGGTCAACTGGATTGCCACGGGAAGCAACAGGTATTTCTACAAATATTCCGACATGGCCAACACAGGTGACATCCGCAATACGATGATCCCGATGCTGAGACTCGGAGAAATGTACCTGATTGCAGCGGAAACACAGTCGGAAGACCTCGCAGCCGGAGTGTCCTACATCAACATACTCAGGTCCAACAGAGGTGTGAACAGCCTCGCTTCCCTTAACAACAGGCTGCTCCAGTACGAATACATAAGGGAACTTTACGGAGAAGGGCAGCTCTTCTTCATGTACAAAAGGATGTATTCGCCTGTGATGTTCTCCGTCACGGACAGCGAGAATCCACAGCCGAGCGACGAGATATTCGTCGTCCCTCTCCCTGATTCAGAAACACAGAACTGACAATGCAATGGAAAATATAATCAAATATCCGTTAATGATGGTCATCGCTCTTGCAAGCATGTCCTGCGTAGAGCGCCACCCTGCCAATTTCGGGGAAATCACAGCCGTGTACTTCAACAACAGGGTGCAGGGCAATGTATTATGCGACACTACGGATGTGACATTCGTATATGAGGCCGAAGACAGGATGACCGTCCCTGTAGCCGTACAGCTGCTCGGAAGGACAGCCGCCTATGACCGTCCTGTCGACATCAGCGTCACTTCAGATAATGCCGAGGAAGGGACCGACTACATCCTTCCCGAGAGCAGCAGTGTCGTCCTCCCTGCCGACGGGACATCATTCGACTATAATGTAATCCTGCTCAGGACAGAAGCCCTGAAAACGGCAAAAAAGGAAATCATACTCGAACTGCACGCAAATGAATTTTTCTCTCTCGCCGTGCCTGAGCTTGAGCAGACCACCGACACCGTTTCCACGGTCAGGTACAGGATACAGTTTTCGGACATGTTCACAGAAGCTCCTGCGGCATGGGACGAGAGCATTCTCGGCACATTCTCGCAGGCGAAATTCGAACTTATCTGTGATGTGCTCGACATCGACCCGGCAGATTTCAACGATGCCGCTGTCATGACCCTGCCGCGGCAGATGTTCATCTACAACGAAATCACCTCATATATAGAAGACGAGACAGCCAAGATGGAAAGGGGTGAACCGTTTGACGAGCAGATCATTGACCCACAGACCAACCGTCCGATAGAATTTCCTTCCTAAAATGACAAGTCGCAATGAATAAAATATTTACATATCATCCTTGCTTGTGTGCAGCTGTAGTCATGGCCGTTGCCGTTTCATGCGCAAAGGATCTCGGGAACTACAATTACACCGACCTGAACGGACCTTCCATTTCCGGGATTCCGGAAACACTGGATGTCCTCACCATGCAGACTCTTGCGATTTCTCCCGTCATCGAGGGAGGACTCCCGGAAGACAGCTATACATACGAATGGAAAGCCATCGACAGGAACAATGACAACACCGTCACTGAGATAGGCACAGAAAAAGACCTGAGATACAGGGTGGCACTCTCGCCGGGAGCATATTCCCTGTACTACACCATGACTGAACGGGAAAGCGGAATAATGTGGCAGACTACTTCCTCTCTGACTGTAAGCTCTTCCATGTCGGAAGGATGGATGGTGCTGTGCTCCGACGAGGGCAGGACAGTCCTGGATTTCGCCTCCGCAGTCACATCGGAGACCTATCGCGATGTCCTTTCAGACAATCCTGACATGCCGCAGTACAATGGTCCGAGGCGCATCCAATGGCTTTCTTCCATGACCGATGCCTCTTCGCCATACTATCTTCTGACAGACGACGGGGCGACAAGGCTGGGCAAAGACTCGTTCGAATGGACAGAGGAATACAGGCTGCTGTATGAATCTGGAGCAGGAGAAGACCTTGTGCCATACTCCATTGTCAGCGCAGGATTCGGGAAAATGATTGTAAGCGGGACTGACTCGCACTATTGCGAAACGATGGGATTCAGCGGACTTTACGGAAGCGCAGTGAACAAAGGTTTCGAGTCGTCCCCTTATATAGGAGCCAATGTCCTGGCGACCCAGATATATGCCGCCGTCTATCTGCTTTATGACACGACAAACAAGAGGTTTATGGGATATTGCCCACTTCTCGAAAGGCCGGATCTCGGGGCGCAGGAGCCTCTCGCAGACCTCGACACCATGGGGGAAATCGCTGAAGGCATGGCATCTCCGGATGAGGAAAGCGTGGTGGGGACGGCATTCGACCAGTACCCTGAAGGATATGACCTCGTGTATATGGAAAACACGCGGTACGACCCCGGAAACGCATCAATGGGAGTCACTTATGCAATACTGGCAGACGGGGATTCAAGATATGTCTACGGCATCCAGTGCGGAGACATGCTCAGATATGCAGACTGCCCATATGTCCTTGGCAAGGCATATTACGGAGACATCTCAGGATGTACGGGGATAACCGGAGAAGACAACCTGTTTGCCTTCAGCTCTTTGGGCAACTTCCTGTATTATTCGACCGGAAGCACCGTCTACAGGGCAGACCTGTCTGCCGTCCCTGTCAGCGCCGAAGTGCAGTTCGAGCTTCCGGGAGAGACGATAACATGCCTGAAATTCAACCTCTACCAGAATTCCGACAACAGCAAGAAATCATACAATCTCGTGGTGGGGAGCGAGACAGGCTCGGGAGAAGGCATACTCAGGATATATGAAGGCTATGATTCTGCCGGAGATTTCACGGGAGCTACCCCAGCAGAAGAATATGACGGATTCCATAGGATTGTGGATGCCACCTACAAGGAAAGGATATATTAGAATAAGGATATGAATATGAAAAACATCATCTGTCTGACAATGGTCTCTCTGCTCTGCATCTGCTGCGCGAGAGAAAATACGGCAAGACTGGAATTCGAAGTGACAGACCCGGCTGCAAGCACCGTTGTAGTGGTCTGCCATACTGATATCAACGAGATAGCCCTCGATGAAAACGGCAGAGGGACCTGCATCCTCGATGGTATAGACGCAGCATATGCCAGAGTCTATTACGGGCCAGGGATGAAAAGGATATATGTGGAGAAGGGAGACAAGGCAAAAATTTCTTTCCAGGGGAACGACTTCAACGGCACATTCCTGTTCAAGGGAAGGAAAGCCCCTGCGGTCGAATACCTCAACACAGTGGAACTCACGGCAATGCCCGACGAGACCTACGCCCTTGATTTCGGGGAATTCCTGTCCAAGACAGAAAACAAGATCGACGATGCAATGAGACTGCTCCACGCACGCGACCTTGCCGGCACGGGGAACTTCATTGAAATGGAAAAAGGAAGAATCACATACTCATATGCCAACACTCTCCTGATGTATCCCGTTGCGCATGTACTCATGGCAAGAAACCCGATGTACCGCCCTGACGAGGCGTATTACGATGTCATCCGCAGCTATGCAGTGCAGAATCCGGAATATGCCGACCTCGACGAGTACAGGGAATTCATGGTGGAAAGCGCCCATGCCCTCGACCCTGCCAACAGGGATGTCAAAGAGCTGTACCCGAAACTTGTGGCAGAGATGAGATATATCGCCAACAATTACACAGACGAAAAGGTCAGGCAGACTCTTCTGCACCATATCGCCATCCCATACATAGACAATTTCGGGACTGACGGCATCCAGGACATGATCAATATCTACAGGACATATGTCAGCGACCCGTCAATGACAGAGGAGTTCAATGTCAAATGCGACAAATGGGACAGGAAAAAGCCTGGAAGGATGTCAGCCGATTTCACCGCAGTGGATATAAACGGGCGTGAATATACATTGGATGATTTCAAAGGGAAATATCTCTACATTGACATCTGGGCCACATGGTGCCAGCCATGCAGGCAGGAGCTTCCTCATCTGAAAGTCCTGGAAGAGCAGTTCAAGGGACGGGCCATCACTTTCCTGAGCCTGTCAGCAGATTCCGACAAGAGCAAATGGGAAGCGAGAGTAAAGGAAGGCGACATGCCTGGGGTGCAGCTTTATCTTGGGAACAACAGCGATTTCCTGACGGCATACGGGATTTCGGGCATCCCGAGATTCATCCTGCTGGACAGGGACGGAAAAATCATCAATTCCGAGATGACCCGTCCGTCATCTGACGACACCGCGGAGATCCTTTCAGAACTGAAAGGAATCTGACACAACTTAATCACAGACTCATGAAACTGATTCAATACATATTGCTTGCAGCCGTATTTACAGGCTTGGCACTCGCATGCGACAAGACAGGTCCGGAAGGAGGGAACACAGGGACTCCCGACGGATGCCCTGTGACATATGTAAGATTCCCCGCCCAGACCATATACAGCGGAGACAGGATACCTGTTATCGGCTCCGGATTCTCTGACAGGGCGGATTTCTTCCTCGTAAACACTGTCTCCGGCACCAGTATCGAGATTGCCGATGTAACGGTAACGGCATCAGGGATAGAAATGACAGTTGACGCCGTAGCCGGAGAATACATTTTTGTCATCGAACAGGACGGCAGATGGGAACTTGGCACCATCACTGTGGAAGCCAGACCTATCGATGTCACAGTAGGGACTTTCCCTCAATACTGCATACCTGGAGAATCATTGACTGTCACGGGAATGGGATTCGCAGAATCCGCGACCCTGACCCTTGAGTCTCCGGACGGGACCAGGACATCCCTCCGGACAGAAGCGAGCGAAAGCAGCCTGACAGCCATAATCCCTGACGATTCACCGAAAGGCAGGCTGAAACTCATAATCGTGCAGGACAACGGGGAACAGACTGTCAGCAGCACTTTCTTTGTCACTACTGTCAAGAGGCTCATGACATTCAGGTCCACAGTAGGCAGCGGGGAATCGACTGTCGTCAGGGAACTTTCATTCACAAGGGACGGTGACGGCTCCGTGACAGGATGCTCTCCGTTCAGCCTTTCAGTGAATCAGGGGAGTGACGGACGCACGGAATACAACTTCACAGCATCTGCGGACAACGAAGAGGAAGGATATTACTCCTTCATCCTGAAAGTAGACCAGGGGAGGAACCGTGTGGTATCATCCACTTTCGAGCTCGAAAGGACAGACCCGGGAAGCGGACAGGTCACGACTGTCACTGAAGAGTTCCCGTGGGACTATGGCAACACAGGCTTCCTCTCATGGTACGACGGGAGGATGAGTAACGAACTGTCAGCGGTGGACGGCAACATCAATATCCAGGAGTTCGATGGAAGTTACAGATATGTATATGACAATAATGAACTGATAAACAATCCGTTCGGTGTAGACTGCACCATAGGGCTAATTGCAGGGAACTCCAGCGACTACATCCTTGCTTCCGCACTTGTCCTGGGCGCCACAGGTCAGAAATCCGCACTTCTCCCGTCAGGCATCTACGCATCTGGCACCGAAGCAGACCTTGTCAGCTACGAATATGACGGGGAGGGATATGTGACAAAAGCGTCATATGGAGAAAGTTCGTCCTTGCCTGTTGTCGTAGAATTCATTTACGAATAGCATGAATGGGCTTGATAATATGCCTGTCATTTTGTATATTTGTGAGGATTTAACATAATAGTCACTTAAAAATTTTTTACCATGAAAAACAAATTCTTTATGCTTGCTGCAGCGACAGCTGCATGCTTCTCCCTTGTATCACTTACAAGCTGCGAAAAGGACAACGGAAATGAAAACGGAAACGAGCCCGGAACCGGAGGAGAGTCAGCTGTAATCTCCATCGAGAAACAGTGGATCGGCTCTATAACCCAGGAGGGGCTTGAGGTAAAGCAGTGCTTTGACATCAATTACGGAGTCGAGGGAGGTGTACTTATCGGCCAGTATAACGAAGGATATGCATCCATGCTGCCTGAAGGGGCAGATCCTGACAAATCATATATTGCAATGGTCATGGGACCGGACGAATTTGTAAGCGACACTCCTGACGCAGACAAGACTTCCGGGACAGTTACATACAAGACCGACATGGATATGGATGGCACTGCAGAGACAGAAGTTACCCTTGAATATGCCAACCTCACCGAGAATTCAGTAGACATCACCTACAATGACCCTAATAGCGGATCTGCAATCAAAGTAAGCTGCACTGTAGCTCCTGAGGGGACGAAGGTATACACATATGCCGATTTGATGTAATTTCATAAAACAACTGTACAAGCGGTCACACCGCTTCCAAGGACAGTCCGGACCCCGGGCTGTCTTTTTATTTTGATCAAAAGAAAGTATATTTGCGCCTTGCAAAACAGGACAGTGCAGCCGGCACCACCCATAAAAATGGACACATATGAAATTCCGCTATTTGATTGCTGCCATGGCAGCCTTAACTCTGACATTTGGATGCGATGACTCTCTGACTGCCCCGGAAGGGAACGGGCAGGAACAGACTGGAGAAGAAGGCACGGGCGGCGAAGACCAGCCTGGAGAAGATGACAATCCCGGAGGGGAAGAAGAAATTCCTGTGACCTACAGCTACAATGTCGTGGAGTCTGCCCCTGAAGACTGGAGCGGAGAATATCTTATCACAAGCAACGACGGAGGGGAAATCATTGTGTTCGATTCCTGGGACTCGGGCAATGCCGGAGCAAGCACCACCTCTTTCGGAGCGGAAACCTTATCGGAAGGCATACCTGCAGAGACTGGAGACCCTCTGAAAGCCATATTCACCAGGACAGGAAACGGATATTCGATCCATGTCTCCAATGTGGGATACATCGGTCTCGAATCCGACAAGAACAGCCTCAACTGCTCTGATGCCGAACCTGATGCAGGCACATCAGAATATCTGTGGACCATAAGCCTGTCCTCAGGGCAGGGAGTCTGCACAATCTCCAGCATGAAGTATCCTGACAGGGCTCTCAAATGGAACAGCAGCGCATCCATGTTCAGATGCTATTCATCAGAACAGCAGGAAATCACATTGTTCCGCAAGACCGCGTCAGACGGCTCTGACATTCCGGGAGGAGGTGAAGACCAGCCCGGAGGAGATGAAAATCCAGATGGGGATGAAGACCCGGATCCGGACCCTGTGCCGGGAAACAGCGGGAAATACGGATGGTTTGAGCTTCCGTCGATTCCTGACGAAGACGGCAACAGGATAGATGACAATGACCCGTCCCTGTATTATGCCTACCATTTCTGCGCAGGCGGTGAAAAGGATGACAAAGGCAGGTCCGCAAGGAACTATACCGTGTGCTACAGCGCAGAGCATCATTGCCCTGCATGGGTTGCAGCACCGAGACACGACATGTATGAAGGCTCTGCCGACCGTACAAATGCATATAGCAAAGACCCTGACATACCTTCCGAAATACAATACAATTCCAAAAGTACGGGAGACGGCTGCAACAAGGGGCATATGCTCGGCTCAGCGGAAAGGACATCGTCGTCTGGCACCAACAGACAGGTCTTCTATTACACCAACATCGCTCCGCAGCTTTCAGAGACATTCAACACAGGAGGAGGGGCATGGAACAATCTTGAAAACCATGTGGACGAGCTTGTATGCCGCGACACCCTCTATGAGGTAGTGGGATGCTATTTCGAGAAATTCACTGATGCATACGGCAAGAGCACGGAACCTGTCACCATCAGTTTCGGAGGCAGGAGCGATGTGTCAAGACCCACGATGTTCTACTATGCATTGCTACGCACCAAATCCGGGAATTCAGGCAAATCAGTCACGGAATGCTCTGCCGACGAGCTCCAGTGCGTCGCGTTCTGCATCAGGCATACCATGGAAAAGGGACACAAGCCACAGGCAAATGACATGATGTCCATATCAGACCTGGAAAAACTGACTGGTTTCAGGTATTTCACCAATGTACCTCAGGCCCCTAAAGACACATTCAACCCTTCCGACTGGCTGTAGCCCTATCGTATCAGAGGGCAGCAGTGCCAGAGGACTATCCCGACAGCGACAGACACATTCAGGGAATGTTTGGTGCCGAACTGCGGAATCTCGACACAGATATCCGAGGCATCGACCACTCCCTGGTCCACGCCAGCGACTTCATTTCCGAACACAAGGGCGTATTTCGAGCCTTCACAAGGACGGAAATCCTGAAGCATCACCGAATTCTCGGCCTGCTCTATGCTGACCACAGTATAGCCCTCTGACTTGAGATGCATCACCAGCTCCGCCGTGTCGTCCCAATGTTCCCAAGGGACACTGTCCTCAGCCCCGAGCGCGGACTTGTGGATTTCCGCTGACGGGGGTACGGCGCATATGCCGCAAAGATATATCCTGTCCACCTTGAAAGAGTCGCTGCTTCTGAATGCCGAGCCCACATTGTGTGCGCTTCTGATATTGTCGAGCACGACCGCTATCCCTGTATCGGGCAGGTCCCGGTATTTTTCCGCCTTGATGCGCCCGAGCTCTATGTTAAGGCGTTTCCTGTTGTGCATTCCCCTGATTTTCTGAAAAAGTTTTCAACACAAAGGTAGCAAAAATAAAAAATAGGGTTACTTTTGTATCTGTTATAAAGTCCAATACAATATGAAACAGGATCTGCAGATTTTCAATCTGATCAAGAAAGAGGAAGAGAGACAGTCTTCAGGGCTGGAGCTCATCGCCTCGGAGAACTATGTCAGCCAGCAGGTGCTTTCTGCCCTCGGCTCGATTTGCACGAACAAGTATGCCGAAGGTTATCCCGGAGCAAGATATTACGGAGGATGTGAAATCATAGACCAGATAGAGCAGCTTGCCATCGAGCGTGTATGCCAGCTTTTCGAGGCTGAATACGCCAATGTCCAGCCGCATTCCGGAGCCCAGGCCAACATGGCTGTTCTGATGGCATGTCTGAAGCCCGGTGACACATTCATGGGGCTCGACCTGTCCCACGGCGGACACCTCACTCACGGCTCTCCAGTAAATATGTCAGGAATCCTCTACCATGCCGTCTCTTACGGACTCAACGAGAAGACGGGTCTGATCGACTATGACAAGATGGAAGAGACAGCTCTCGAGACCCGTCCGAAACTCATAATCGGAGGAGCTTCAGCATATTCAAGGGAATGGGACTACGCAAGGATGAGGGAAATCGCAGACAAGGTAGGAGCATTGTTCATGGTGGACATGGCCCACACTGCAGGACTCATCGCCGCAGGACTTTTAAGCAACCCTGTCAAATATGCACACATCGTGACCTCCACCACCCACAAGACCCTCAGGGGACCTCGCGGAGGAATCATCCTGATGGGCAAGGATTTCGACAATCCATGGGGGCTCGTCACACCTAAGGGCGTCGTCAAGAAGATGTCGCAGATACTGAACTCCAGCGTATTCCCTGGCGTACAGGGAGGCCCGCTCGAGCATTGCATCGCAGCCAAGGCGGTAGCATTCTATGAAGCTCTTCAGCCTGAATTCAAGGAATACCAGAAACAGGTAGCATCCAATGCCGCCACAATGGCCGAGGCATTCAAGAAAAAAGGATACAAAATCGTTTCAGGAGGGACAGACAACCACCTGATGCTCATCGACCTCAGGAGCAAGTTCCCGGATCTGACAGGAAAGGTGGCAGAAAAGGAGCTCGGCAAAGCCGACATCACCGTCAACAAGAACATGGTGCCGTTCGATTCCCGCACACCGTTCCAGACATCAGGAATCAGGATAGGGACTCCGGCCGTAACTTCACGCGGATTCGTAGAGAAGGATATGGAGATGATTGTGGAATGGATCGACGCTGTCCTCGACAATGCTTCGTCTCACCTCGACCTCATCGCAGGCAAGACAGAAGACGGCAGGGAAGAGTACGAGAGCGTACTTGCCGCCGTCAGAAAACAGGTACGCCAGATCACTTCCGGCATGCCTCTCAACAGATATTAGATTATTTCCATATCGGAAGAAAGCATCCAGCCCTGGCGCCCATCCGCCAGGGTTATGTTTCTCCACTCCCCTACCTCGTCCAGTATGGTGACCTTCGTGCCTTCATGCAGGATGAAAAGGTCGGTGGAGGATTCTGAAGAAGGAGAACTTTTCACAGACGACACAGGACGCATCACGATTGCGCTGTCCGCCCTTTCATAATCGGATTTCTGCCATAAGGAGAACCACAGGGCCATCCCTGACAGCAGCAGCGACACTATCATAGTGAAGAAACCCGTCCGCCTTGCACCAAGTCTGCCTGAAAGCAGGAAAAGCAGGAGCATCGCAAGGGCAAGGGAGAAAAAGACTATGCACAGCCATCCCCATGCATCCGAATCCAGTACATAGCACAGGTCACGCGCCCAGCTTTTGAGGATGAATTCCGGCACAGCGTCTATCCTGTCCTGGATCTGCCCTGAAGCGATTCCGAGATTGTATCTTGCATCCGCATATGACGGGTCGAGCTTGAGAGCCCTCTCATAATACAATATGGCATGAGGATAATCCTCTATCTTGAAATAGACATTACCCATGTTGCAATACAGGGCCGCAGACTCAAGACCAGCCGCAGCTATGGACGAATAGTCCTTGAGAGCGAGATCCCACTGTCCCTGGGAATACATGGAAGTGGCGCTGTTCCACAGCGAGTCGATATATGGGTCTCCTGCGGCATGGCACACAGCAGGAGCGGACATCATCAAAGCAAAAGCAATGACAAGCATCCCTGAACGGCCTTTGCCGGAAGTTTTCTTTCCTTTCATATCAGATTCTATTGATGAAATAACCCTTACAGCTGTCTGATAATGCGCTTCCATGGCATCATGGCCTGCATCCGGTGAATACCTTGCAAATTCACAGGCATCTATCAGACCTACGAATTCAGCTGCCAGCTCCTGCGGCACTCCATTGTCGGAAAGCTGCCTTGCCACAGTGTCCTTGGAGAAGTCGGCGACAGATATGTTAAGCTTGTCTGACACATATCCGACCAGAGCCTTGTGCAACTCTTCATAGAAAGCAGTATAGAGATTCTGTTTCAGGAATTCTCCGGCCTGGCGCAGTCTCCTCACTGCCATCTTGCTGGCCTTTCTCGTCCTGGTGCCGACTATATCCGCCCTTCTTGCAGCTATCCTTCTGAATGCCAGCCAAAGGATAAATGCAGATGCCGCAAGTACGGCAAGCAGAATCCACCATCCTGATGACAGGACAAAGAAATCTCCTTTTGCGGACATGGCAGGGATTTTTGTGGCAATATACCTGATGTCCTCGTTGAGGCTCTTGACCCCGCTCCTGGAGACACCCTGGACAATGCCTGCAGACGACGGCTCTTCTTTACCTTTCTCCACATGATACTTGACGGGACCTGCGGTCAGAGTGACATATTTCCTTGCATTTATGTCATAATAACTGTATCTGATGGCAGGGATTTCAAAATCGCCATGGCTCCTCGGAATGAACGGGAATTCATACACCTTGCTTCCTGAAGTGCCGCCTGTGCCCTTGTCCGTCTTTTCTGAGACCTTTGTGTCATACACCTCCATGTCAGGAGGGAAGGACACCTTAGGAGCTTCGAGCAGGGAAACATTGCCTTTTCCCTTGATTGTCACCACAAGCGAAGCCGCCTCATGGGTCATGAGGGAATCCTTGCTCAACGCGGCCGATATGCTGAATTTGCCGACTCCTCCCCCGAATGACGCAGGCGCACCTGCAGGAAGAGGAGAAACATTCAGGGTATAAGGCTCAGTCATCACCCTCTTGCGGACTGTCCTCTGGTCCTCGAAGAAACTGTCGAATATGCTCACTCCGCCGGAAGGGGTCACCCTGATATTCACCACACATACGAGTTCGGCAGGATCTATCGTAAGCTGTCCCGACTGCTGAGGAATCAGCACATATTTCCTGAGCACAGCAGAATAATAGATGTTACCGTCCACATTTTCCCTCTGGAACTCGATATTTGTCGGAGCTTCCACCTCCTGGCTCCAGAACCCGTTGAAGGAAGGGAACCTGGCGTCTTCGAAGCCGGCAATGTTCACTCTCTGGTACAATTTGAGGGTCGCAGTCACAGGCTCTCCTACCACCACATTCTTTCTGTCGAATGTGAATCTCATGAACAGGTCATTGTCGGATATCGTTCCCACAGAAGTGCCGGACTGGCGGCTGCCCCCTCCCTGTCCGGGAGATGAAGCGGAAGAAGACGCATTGTTTGCAACGACTTCCACAGAAGCCGTACCTGAAGATATCTGCCTGCCTCCTTTAAGCCTTGCCGTAGCCGCAGGGATAGTGAATTCCCCCGTTTTCTTCGGCATCAGGATATAGGTGTATGTAAACTGCGATGAACTTGTCCTCTTGCCATTGATTATCTGCACACTCGTGGAACGGCCCTGCTGAGGCCCCCATACAAGCTGGAAGTCATCTCCATGGCTCCATGTAAAATCTTTCGGGTTCTCGTCCCCTTCAATAATGAAAGTCACATTGAACTGCTCGTCAGCAGCCACCACATTAGGCACATCGACCCTCATGGTGGTCTGGGCTGAGACCGCCAGAGTATAGAATGCCAAACATATCAATAGCAATAATTTTTTCATCTGCCGCAATTTTACCAATTTTTCTCTTTCTGCCTGGACTTGAGCAAGGCTGCCTTCTCCTTGTTGACCTTCTCCTGGGTCTCCTTCTCCTTGGCCTGGATAGCCTGGAGCATCTGCTGCGCAGCCTGAGGCGTTATCTGAGGCTGCTGTCCGCTGCCTGACTGGTCCTGACTGTCATTCCTGTCCTGCTGATCGTCCTGGTTGTTATTCTGATTGTCGTTCTGATTCTCGTCATTATTCTGACCGTTCTGGTCCTGATTTTCATTCTGGTCCTGATTCTGGTCATTCTTGTCATTCCGGTCCTGCTTGTCATCGTTGCCTCCGCCTCCGTTCTGCTGGTTCTTCAGCTTACTTTTGGCATAGACATAATTCTCCTTGGCGTCCATGTCACCCGGATTCATCAGTAGAGACTTGGCATAGGCATCGACTGCCGACTGCCAGTCCTCCATGGAAGCAGCCGCATTACCCATATTATAATAATAGGATGCACCGTACTCTGAAGCGGCTGCGGCATCTTTCAGCTTCCCGTATGTGCTCACAGCCTGCTCCATATCCCCGTTACGGTACAATGTGTTCCCGAGGTTGTACACGGCAGCCAGAGATGTGGAATCCTTGACCAAAGCCTTCCTGTAATCGATTTCAGCCTCCTTGTATTCCTCTTTCTTGAAATCCCTGTTGCCTTTGCGGACTTCCCTGCGGTCTGTCTGGGCATGAGCCACAGTGCAGGCCATCAGCACAGCCGCCACGAATACCGGTATTTTTCCTGCAAGTCCCATAATTCCTGTCAATTGAAAAGTCTTCTTTTGGCCCTCCTGCTGCCAATCAGCATCTCTATCACGAAAAACACAAGAGCTATCCCGAAGAAATACATGTACTGCTCGTCGAATTCCTCGAAGACGATGGAGCTGAATTCCTCCTCGTCCATCTTCTTGATGTTTTCCACAATCGGATTGAGCCCGAATTCGCTGTTCTCGGCCCTGACATAAAGTCCGCCTCCTGCAGCGGCTATGTCTTTCAGCAGCTTCTCGTCCAGCTTCGTCACCACAATCTCGCCGTTCTTGTCCCTGAGCAATTCCCCATCCACCGGAATCGGCTCTCCCTGAGGCGACCCTACACCGATCGTGAATACCCTGATTCCCAATTCGGCAGCCTGCTTTGCCGCAGCGACAGGATCGTCCTCGTGGTTTTCTCCGTCAGTTATCACGATAATGGCGCGGCTCTTCTCGCTCTGGAGGCTGAAACTTCTGATGGCTGTATTGATGGCATCCCCTATGGCCGTACCCTGGACAGGTACAGACTCGGTTGTGATGGAATTGAGGAACATCTTAGCCGACACATAGTCGGTAGTGACAGGGAGCTGCACGAAAGAACTCCCGGCAAACACGATGAGCCCTATCCTGTCATCCCTGAGCCTGTCCACAAGCTTGGATATGGCAAGCTTGGCCCTTTCGAGGCGGTCAGGGGAATAATCCTCTGCCAGCATCGAATTGGAGACATCCAGCGCAATCATGATTTCCACGCCCTTGGTCTGGTGCTCCTTCAGTTTAGCCCCGATCTGCGGTCTGGAAAGTCCTATCGTAAAGAAAAAGAATGCAATGGCAAAAAGGGAAACCCTCACCCAGCCTTTAGATGCTGAATATGACGGCATTATTTCCTTTACAAGCTGCTCATCCCCGAACCGTCTGATTCTTCTTCTCCTGAACCTGAGCATCACCGCATGGAAAACAAAGAACAGCGGGACGAGCAGGAGGAGCAAAAGATACTGTGCCTGTGCAAAATTCACCATAACTGTCTATCTCCTATCAAGGCAATCTTCTAATAACAAACATTTTAAGCAACAACTCCAGAAGCAGCGCCGCAAGTGCCGCTATGGCATAGCGCATGAAAAGTTCCTTGTAGACAGGGAAACTGTCCACTGTGATCCTCGCTTTCTCCATCTTGTTGATTTCGTTGTAGATCTCCATCAGCTTGGTATTGTCGGTAGCCCTGAAATACCGTCCGCCTGTGGACTCGGCAATCTTCGAAAGCAAGTCCTCGTCTATCTCGACCTGCACCTTCTGGATATCCACTCCCCATGGGGTCATCACAGGGTAAGGAGCCATTCCGTTGGCACCGACACCTATGGTATACACCCTTATCCCATAAGTCTTTGCTATCTCGGCCGCCATCTGCGGAGTGATCTCTCCCCTGTTGTTCACACCGTCCGTCAGAAGGATTATGACCCTGCTTTTCGCATCGGAATCCTTCATCCTCGCCACGGCAGTCGCAAGTCCGTTCCCGATAGCCGTACCGTCTTCAATCAGGTCAGTACTGATCTCCTTCATAAGATTTATCAGGGTCGCCCTGTCGGTTGTAAGCGGACACTGGGTGTAGCTCTCCCCTGCGAACACCACTATTCCCATCCTGTCATAAGGACGCTGGGAGATGAATTCTATGGCAATGTCCTTCGCCGCGCTTATCCTGTCCGGAGTGAAGTCCCTGGCAAGCATACTGGTGGACACATCCATCGTGAGAATGATGTCTATACCTTCCGTGTCCACCTTGTCCATCTGCTCCGAAGACCTCGGACGCGCCACTGCGAGTATAATCATCACAAGGGCAAAAATCCTGAGCAAAAACGGGAAATGCCTCAGATATGCCATGAAGCTCCTGCCGGACTTGAGCCACGGAGTAACGGTGGAGACCCTCATATGGGGATTCCTCTCCTTCAGCTCAAGGTACAGATAGTGCAATACCAGCAGAGCCGGTATCACTTCAAGCCACAATAGTCCGGGATATTCGAAAAACATGTTCAATCCTCCTTTTTATCCGGTTCCTGTCCGTCCTGCTCCTGTCTGTTCTGCTTCTGTCCATCCTGCTCCTGTCTTTCCTGTGCGGATTCGGCATTTACCTCAGACTGGTATGTCGTGGTGACAAAACGCACGGCCAGAGGCACTGCAGAAGCATTTTCCTCGTCACTGGCCACATATTTGGCAAACTTCACATAATCTGCCCTCTCGAACAGGGATTCCAGCTCCGAGAACAGGTCCTGAGGCACATCCGTACCCTTCAGGTCCTCGAAAATCTCTTTCGTGGTCATCTCCATCGCCGATATGCCGTATCTTGAGACGATGTATTCCCTGAGGGCATCGGTCACACCGGAATAGAACGCCTTCTGCTTCTCCGGGGCCCACAGCCTGTCTCCTCTGTATGTGTCCAGTTTCCTGAGCGCCACAATATGGGCAGGATCCCTGTGCTCCAGTTCGAAGGATTTCTTCCTGCGGAACATCATGACAAGGCACACCGCTAAAATTATGAGCACCGCTGCAAGCTGGGCCGCAAGGATATACGGCAGAAGTTCCCTGAAAGTAAGCGGATACCTTATCTGCCCCTTGATGTCGTGCAGCTGGAATGAAGTGGTATCTATCTGCACGGGAGCGACTTCCATCACGAGAGGATCGAACGAAAGCGTGTCCACGGTGCCGTCCGGGCTGTGCCTCTCCACTGAAATCGGAGGGAGGGCGTACCTGCCCTCGTCAAATGAGGTCACGACAATCCCGGCCCTGATATCATACAGCTTAGGAAGCCCTTTCTTCTGCCGCTTCACATCGAGAGTGTCGAGCCTCCAGTCAGAAAGCACCATTACACCAGGCTGCCCTTCTTCCTGCCTGATCTCGGGAAAGAATAGCCCCGTACCTTCCTGGACATCCTGAAGTTCCACCCCATAGAGCATCTGGTCGGCTATAAGGACGGTATCCCTCCCCTCCTGCAACGGAGTCAGGAAAGAACCCTGCATGAGCACTATCGTCAAAAACACAGACAGCAAACAAGTATTCATCCTCTATCTCTTTTGAAAAAATGTCATCAGTTTCCGGACATAATCGTCATCTGTCGAAATGCTGACATTGTCTATATTGTACTTCATGAACAGCCTTGAAGATGTCTCGGCCATGGTAGCGAACCATTCCGAATACATGCGCCGCATCCTGGAAGAGGAAGTGTCCACCCATGCGCATCTGCCCGTCTCGGAATCCTTCACATGGACCAGCCCCACATCGGGGATGGTCCTTTCACGAGGGTCATACACTTCAATCACCGAAAGGTCATGCCTGTTCACCGCCACCTTCAGCGCATCTTCATATGCCGGGTTGCCGTCGCTGTCCACATCCAGCATGTCCGACAGAAGAAATGCCGTACATCTTTTCTTGATGGCGTTGGTCAGATACCTCAACGCCTCGCTGATGTCAGTACCGTCGGATGAAGGCTGGAATTCTATTATTTCCCTGATTATATGCAGGAGATGGCTGCGGCCCTTCTTGGGAGGGATGAACTTCTCCACTTTCTCGCTGAAGAAAAGCGCCCCCACCTTGTCATTGTTGAGTATGGCAGAAAAGGAAAGGACTGCCGCTATCTCCGCTATCAGATCCCTCTTTATCTGCCCCGAAGTACCGAAAAGCCTTGAACGGCTGGCATCTATCAGGAGGACTACAGTCAGTTCCCTCTCCTCCTCGAAAACCTTCACATAAGGCGCACGAAGCCTTGCGGTTACATTCCAGTCCATGTTGCGGACATCGTCACCGTACTGGTACTCCCTGACCTCGCTGAAAGCCATTCCGCGGCCTTTGAAAGCCGAATGGTATTCACCTGCAAATATCTGATGAGAGAGTGCCCTTGTCTTGATCTCGATCTTCCTGACCTTTCTGAGAAGGTCATTTGCACTCATGCTCTCCATTATGGAACCTCTACTGCGTTGATTATTTCAGATATTATGTTCTCCGTGGTGACATTCTCCGCTTCAGCCTCGTAAGTCAGGCCTATCCTGTGGCGGAGAACTTCGTTGCATACCGCCCTCACATCCTCAGGTATCACATATCCTCTCCTCTTGATGAAAGCATATGCCTTCGAAGCCATGGAAAGGGAGATGCTGGCACGGGGTGACGCACCGTAGGAGATGAGATTGGCGAGCTTGCCGAGATTGTAATCCCCGGGAGTCCTTGTGGCATACACTATGTCCACGATATAGCGCTCGATCTTCTCGTCCATGTAGACATCTCTCACCACAGAGCGTGCCCGGACTATGTCTTCGGGCTTCATCACAGGAGACGCCTTAGGGAATTCCCCTGAATTGTTCATCCTTATGATGAGCTTCTCCTCTTCCTTTTTAGGATATGTCACGACCACCTTGAGCATGAAACGGTCCACCTGCGCCTCCGGAAGAGGATATGTACCTTCCTGCTCGATAGGGTTCTGCGTCGCCATCACAAGGAACGGCTCAGGCAGCTTGAATGTCTGGTCTCCGATGGTCACCTGCCTCTCCTGCATGGCCTCCAGAAGTGCTGACTGCACCTTTGCCGGGGAACGGTTGATCCCGTCCGCAAGCACGAAATTGGCGAAGACAGGACCTTTGCGTATCTGGAACTGCTCGCTCTTCTGCGAATAGATCATCGTACCTATCACATCTGCAGGAAGAAGGTCAGGGGTAAACTGTATCCTGCTGAACTTTGCATCCACTGCTGACGCAAGCGTGTTGATCGCCAATGTTTTCGCCAGTCCCGGGACTCCCTCCAGAAGGATATGCCCGTTGGCAAGCAGACCTATCAGGAGATTCTCCACGAGATGCTTCTGCCCCACGATGACCTTGTTCATCTCCATCGTCAGGATATCCACGAAAGAGCTTTCACGCTGGATGCGGTCATTCAATTCTTTAATGTTTACGCTCTCCATAAATTGTATTTTTGATAATTTTGCAATCAAAACCAATGTTCCGTACAAAACATGCGATACAGGATAAGACTTTCATACAACGGGTCCGCATTGTGCGGATGGCAGCGCCAGAATAATGCGCCTTCAGTCCAGCAGGAGCTTTCAAGAGCCCTCTCCCTGCTCATCGGCTGCGAAACCGAAGCCACGGGAGCCGGGCGCACGGACGCAAAAGTGAACGCAGTCAATTATATCGCACATTTCGATGCCCCGGAGGCAGTAGCAGCCGGAGCAGCGGATTTCGTATACAAAATAAATGCCATCTTGCCAAAAAACATAACCGTACACGAAATATTGCCTGCACGAGAAGATTTTCATGCCAGATTCTCGGCGGTTTCGCGTGAATATCATTATTTTATACACAGACGAAAAGATCCGTTCATGGAAAGTTTCTCTTACTGGTGCAAATATCCGCTTGACATGGACAGGATGAACGAGGCGGCGGGATTCCTGACAGGCACCCATGACTTCGGCTGTTTTGAAAAGACGGGCAGCAACAACAGGACATCAGTCTGCACTGTGTATGAAGCTGAATGGAAGACCTATACTCCGGCACATGTGGAGACAATGGGATATCCGGCCAGCGAAGGAGACTATATCGTGTTCAGAATCAGGGCGAACAGATTCCTCAGGAACATGGTCAGGGCCATAGTCGGGACCCTTGTGGATGTTGGGAGGGGCAGGTATGCTCCGGAACGGGTCAAATCCCTGATAGAATCCGGTTCAAGGTCCGATGCCGGAGAGTCCGTGCCCGGGAATGCCCTTTTCCTGAACAAGGTGGAATATCCTCGGGAAGATTGAAAAAATTTCCTATCTTTGCGGCTTTGATTAAACTTAGTGACAGAATAAAATGCTTACCAATCTTTTACAATCCGGTCTGGACTCGACCGTAGAGGCTGCAGTCCAGCCACAGGAAATGACAATGTCGCTTTTCGACCTGTTCCTGAAAGGAGGAGCGCTCATGTGGGTGCTGCTCGCCCTGTCCATCATTGCCATCTACATTCTCGGCAAGAAATGGTGGATGATCCGCAAGGCAGGCAAAATAGACAAAGACTTCATGAGGGAGATACACAGTCTCCTGCATGACGGGAAAATAAAATCCGCAGCAGGGCTGTGCAGCCAGTATGATTCCCCTGTCGCAAGGATGGTAGAGAAAGGCATAGAAAGGATCGGTCGTCCTCTCGGTGACATCCAGACCGCAATCGAAAACACCGGCAACATAGAAGTCGCAAGACTCGAAAGGGGACTTCCTACCCTCGCGACCATTGCAGGAGGAGCGCCTATGATAGGTTTCCTCGGCACTGTGATCGGAATGGTGCAGGCATTCTTCAACATGGCTTCGGCAGGCAACAACATCGACATAACCCTCCTGTCAGGAGGCATCTATATCGCGATGATCACCACCGTGGGAGGTCTGATCGTGGGTATCATAGCCTATTTCGGATACAACTACCTCACCTCGCAGATCTCGGATCTCGTGTTCAGGATGGAAAGCGCAACAATAGATTTCATGGACATGCTCCCTGAAGAGGACAACAAGACAGAGGAGAGCACAGACAAACAGTAGAAGAAATGGCAATCAAAAGGACAACAAAGGTGGAGCCGAGTTTCTCGATGTCGTCTATGACTGACATCGTGTTCCTCCTGCTCATATTCTTCCTTGTCACTTCCACTCTGATCAATCCCAATGCGCTCAAGCTTCTGCTTCCAAAGAGTACGGGGCAGGTTTCCGCCAAGGCTACAGTCAGCGTATCCATCAAGGACATGCATGACAATACCTACACCTACCATATCAACGGAGACCTCGACCCGATAAGCTTCAGCAAGGTGGAGGACGCTCTTGTGGAGGAGCTTCAGACGGAAGAGGACCCGACATTCGTCATCTATGCAGACGAAACGGTGCCTATCAAGGAAGTCGTACAGGTAATGAATATAGCGAAACGCAACCATTACAAGGTGATAATGGCAACTTCACCGGAATAGAGACATGACAGACCCGAGAGAAAGAAGAAGACAGGAGAGGAACTCCAGCTGGACCGGTATCGCTCTGACGGTGGCGGTCCATGTCTGCATTGTGGTTGTCGGATTCTTCACAGGTCTGAAATATATCTACCCTCCACCAGAGGAGGAGGCAATGCTTATCGATTTCTCGGAAGATGTGCCGATGCCTGTCATTGAGGAAAGGACAGGACGGGAGCCAAAATCCGCAGAACCTGATCCTGACAGGGAGATAGAACTGGTGCAGAGATCTGAAGGACAGGTGAAAGGCACTGAGCTGAACGAAGCTCCAGAAGCCACTGTCGGGGACAAGGGAGATGTGGAAATCCCCGAGCCCCCACGAAAAAAGGAAATAAACCGCAGGGCACTGTTCCATGCCGCCGATAACAAGACCAGCAAGGACACCCTGGCGCAGCAGACGGCAGCAGAGGTGACAGACGAATTGAAAGCGGGTCATGCAGTCGGGACAGCTGACACTGGCAAGATTATTGGAAAGCCTACTGCCCGCCTGCAGGGAAGGTCGACCGAAGGCTTCTTGCCGGCACCGGCAGCACCGGGACAGAACACAGGATCGGTGATAGTGAAAATCTGGGTCGACAACTACGGCAAAGTCAAGAAAGCCGAGATCGACATCGAAAAGACAACTGTCAGCGACAGCGATCTGTGGAAGACTTCCCTTGCCGCAGCAAGGCAGACGAAGTTCAATATGAAAGCTGATGCTCCTGTCATGCAGGAAGGCACAATTACATACATATTCAAGTTGAATTAAGTTTAACATATAAGTATCCCAATTTAAACGCCCGGGAGGGCACAGATTTACAATGGAAAATTTCAAGAAAGGCGGTTATGACCGCAGACCGGCAGAGGGCCGTAGAGAGTACGGCAGCCGCCCAGGAAGAAACGAAGGAAGGCCGGGAAGGTCTTTTGGTGAACACAATGACAGACCGCGCAGGTCATTCGGGGACAGCTCCGACAGGCCACGCAGATCATTCGGGGAAAATTCGGACAGACCGAGAAGGTCATACGGAGAAGGTTTTGACAGACCTCGCAGATCGTTCGGAGACAACTCAGACAGGCCGAGAAGGTCTTACGGGGACAACAGCGACAGACCTCGCAGATCATTCGGGGAAGGCTCTGACAGACCACGCAGGTCATTCGGAGACAACCAGGACAGGCCCCACAGACAGTTCGGGGAAGGCAATGACAGGCCGAGAAGAACTTTCGGGGAAAACAGCGACAGACCGAGAAGAAGCGCTGCTCCACGCCGCAGTTTCCAGGACAATGGATTCACAGGCATAAGGACAGCTTCCGGAGCCAAACTCAGGCCACGCAAGAAGAGTGCTCCTGCAGAATCTGCTGCAGAACAGGGCATCAACAGGATGATAAGCCGCAAGCAGGTCATCGATGACACCCAATTCTCAGACAACGACTATGTAAATATACCTGTAAAGGAGACCGTCCGTCTCAACAAGTTCATCGCCAATTCAGGCATCTGCTCCAGAAGGGAGGCTGACAATTTCATCCAGGCCGGAGTGGTGACTGTAAACGGTGAAGTAGTGACAGAGCTCGGAACCAAGATAAACATCAACACTGATGACATCAGGTTCAACGGGGAAAGGCTCAGGGGCGAAGCCAAGGTGTACATCATCATGAACAAGCCAAAGGGGTATGTGACCACGGCAAGCGACCCTCATGCAGACAAGACTGTGATGGACCTCATCAAAAAGTGCCCTGCAAGGGTATTCCCTGTAGGAAGGCTCGACAAGAACACCACGGGCGTCCTCATGTTCACCAACGACGGGGAAATGGCAGAGAAGCTCACCCATCCTTCGTACGAGAAAAAGAAGATATACCAGGTGACCCTCTCCAACAAGCTGAGTCAGGAGGATTTCGACAAGATACTGGCAGGCGTGACCCTGAATGACGGTGAGATCAAGGCTGACGAACTGGAGTATATCGACGACAACGACCACAGGAAAATCGGCATCGAGATACATTCGGGCAAGAACCGCATCGTCCGCAGGATATTCGAATCCCTCGGATATGAGGTCAAGGGGCTCGACAGGGTATATTTCGCAGGTCTGACAAAGAAAGGCATCAAGCGCGGAGGATGGAGATACCTCACTGACGGGGAGATCAACATTCTCAGAATGGGAGCATACAAATAAGATGAAGAAACACAGGGCAGGGTTTGTCAATATCATCGGCAACCCTAATGTTGGAAAATCGACTCTTATGAATGCCCTGGTCGGGGAAAAGCTGTCCATCGTGACAGCCAAGGCCCAGACCACAAGGCACAGGATAATGGGGATAGTGAACGGAGAAGACTGGCAGATAGTCTACTCCGACACCCCCGGTATCCTCAAGCCGAGCTACAGGCTGCAACAGAGCATGATGAATTTCGTGGACACCGCAATAGGCGATGCCGACATCATACTCTATGTGACAGACACTGTGGAAAAGGCGGACAAAAACATCGAATATATCCAGAAGCTTCAGAACATAGAATGTCCGGTCATCCTTGTCATCAACAAGATAGACATCAGCTCGCAGGAGGATGTCATGAAGCTCATGGAATGGTGGAAAGGGCAGCTTCCGAAAGCTGTCATCTACCCTGCCTCCGCCAAGGAGAAGTTCAATATAGAAAACATATTCGATGCCATAGTCAGCAACCTTCCGGAAGCCCCTGCATGGTTCGACAAGGACACCTTCACCGACAAGAACCTGAGATTCTTCGCTTCCGAGATTATCCGTGAGAAGATATTCCTCAACTACAGCCAGGAAGTTCCGTACTGCTGTGAAGTGAGCATCGAGGAGTTCAAGGAAGGGAAGGAAAGGTACGACATAAGCGCTGTCATCTATGTCATGAGAGACAGCCAGAAAGGGATTCTGATCGGCAAGGGCGGCAAATCTCTCAAAAAGGTCGGGACAGAAGCGAGGATTGACATGGAGGACTTCTTCCAGAAGAAAGTATTCCTGAGCATTTTCGTGAAAGTGGACCCTGACTGGAGGGAAAGCAAGAAAGAGCTGCGCCGTTTCGGATATGAAGGATAGTCGGCAATTACTGAATAAAAACATACAAGAATGAGTATAGATGACATCGGGCTCCCTACCGGGGAGGAATATGACGACGATATCAATGAAGCCCCGCTGGACGAGACATCGGAAATGTCCTCCGGCAAGTTTGACAGGCTTCTCGGAGAAGACAGCCGGAAATTCAAGCTGTCCGGGATGTTCAAGGAATGGTTCCTGGACTTCTCCTCGTATGTCATCCTTCAAAGGGCCGTCCCTCATATCATAGACGGGCTGAAACCTGTCCAGCGCAGGGTGCTCCATGCAATGTACAAGATGGACGACGGCAGCCTCACCAAGGTTGCCAACATCGTAGGTCAGGCGATGCAGTACCATCCCCATGGAGACGCCTCCATTCTCGGGGCATTGGTGACATTGGGACAGAAGGACCTTCTCATCGACTGCCAGGGAAACTGGGGAAACATCCTGACAGGAGACTCCAATGCAGCACCGAGGTACATTGAGGCAAGGCTCTCGAAATTTGCCAAGGAGGTCGTCTTCAATCCCAAGACCACCAACTGGATGACCTCGTATGACGGGCGCAACCAGGAGCCTGTGGAGCTTCCCGTTAAATTCCCTCTGCTGCTCGCACAGGGAGAAGACGGTATTGCCGTAGGACTTGCATCCAAGATTCTTCCGCATAATTTCAACGAGCTGATCGATGCTTCCATCGACATCCTCGAAGGGAGGGATTTCGAACTTTATCCTGACTTCCCTACTGGAGGCTTTGCGGACTGCTCGAAATACAACAAGGGCCAGAGGGGAGGAGCCGTAAGGGTGAGGGCAAGGATAGACAAGATAGACAAAAGCACTTTGGCAATCACCGAGCTACCTTTCGGACAGACGACAGAGAGGCTGATAGACTCGATACTGAAGGCCAAGGACAAAGGGAAAATCAAGATAAAGAAGATTGACGACCTCACCACAAGGCAGGCCAATATCCTGATTCACCTTCCCAACGATGTCTCCCCTGACAAGACAATCGATGCCCTGTATGCATTCACCAACTGCGAGGTCTCCATATCCCCTAATGCCTGCGTGATTGTGGACAACAAGCCGCAGTTCCTGAATGTGGATGATATCCTCAGATACAGCACCAGGCATACCATGGAACTGCTCGGGCAGGAGCTCCGGATCAGGCTCGACGAGCTCATGGAAGACTGGCACTACAGTTCTCTGGAGAAGATTTTCTTCGAGAACAGGGTCTACAAGATTCTTGAAGCCGACTCCCGCAGCTGGGAGGAACAGCTTGCCCAGGTGTTCGACGAGATGAAAAAATACCAGGACCGGCTGGAAAGGGAAATCGTCATGGAAGACATCCTGAAACTGGTGGAAAAGCCGGTGAGGAAGATTTCCAAGTTCGACACCAAGGCCGTGGACGAAAAGCTCAGAGGCATCGAGGACGAAATGGACGAGGTAAAGAACCATCTCGAACATCTTACCGAGTTTACTGTCAACTATTTCCGCAACCTCAAAAAGAAATACGGGAAGAAATATGTCCGCCATACCGAGATCACGAATTTCCAGAACATTGCCGTGACGAGGGTGGTCAGCAACAATGCCAAGCTCTTTGCCAACAAGGCAGAAGGATTCGTGGGTATCGGGCTCAAGAAAGAGGACAATGCGGAGTTCATCTGCGACTGCTCAGACCTTTCAGAAGTCATCGTGTTCAACAAGAACGGCAAATATCGCGTCACCAAGGTCAGCGACAAGGCATTTTTCGGACCTGACATCATCCATGTCGGGCTGTTCGACAGGAATGACCAGCGCACCACCTACAATGTCATATACAAGGACGGCAAGAACGGGCCTTACTATGCAAAGAGGTTCGCCGTGGGTGGAGTGACGAGAGACAAGGAATATGACATCACCCAGGGGAATGAAGGGTCATCCGTAATGTGGTTCACGGCAAATGCCAACGGAGAGGCAGAAACAGTGAAAATCTACCTGCGTCCGAGGCTGAAACTCAAGAAACTCATCAGCGAATACGACTTTTCGGGACTTGCAATAAAGGGAAGGTCATCGAGAGGCAATCTCGTCTCCAAGAACCCTATCCAGAGAATCATGCTCAAAAGCAAGGGCATCTCCACCATCGGAGGGAAAGACATATGGTTCGACTCCGACATCCAGAGGCTCAATGAAGACGCCAGAGGCGACTATCTCGGACAGTTCGGCAGCAATGACCATATCCTTGCCATATTCAAGGACGGTACATATTACACGACTTCCACGGATTTGAGCAACAGATACCAGGGAGAACTGCTGAAAATAGAGAAGCTCGACACATCCAAGACATGGACTGCCCTGTATTATGACGGAGAGGTAAAGGCTTTCTATATCAAAAGGTTCAGCTTCGAAATCAACGACAACAACCCTGTCTCTTTCATTTCCGACGGGAAAGGGTCATACCTCGTGGAAATCTGCGACGACAGGCATCCTCAGGCAGAAATCGTTTTCGGAGGCAAGAATGAGCACAGGGCTGCTGAAAATATCGACGCCGAAGAGTTCATCGCCAAGAAAGGTCTCGCTGCCAAAGGAAAGAAGGTCAGCCAGTACGAAGTGAAGTCCGTCAGGTTCATCGAACCTCTGCACAAGCCAGAAGATGACATTGAAGACAATGACCTGCAGGCTGAAGGCAACGGCACCGAATCTGACATCAATGCAGCACAGGCGCCAGCAGATGAGGACATCACGGATGTTTCCGGCATGATGAACGATGACGACCAGCCAACATTGTTCTAAGACAGAAGGCATGACAATATCATTGACAGGATTCATGGGAAGCGGTAAAAGCAGTGTCGGGAAAGAACTCTCGGCACTGCTTTCATATCCTGTCATAGACCTCGACTCATATATCGAAGAAAAAGAGGGCAGGTCTATCCCTGAAATTTTTGCATCCGGAGGAGAAGCGGCATTCCGCAGAATGGAGCTTGACGCCCTGACAGAGCTGCTCTCTGATCCCGTGCAGATGATTCTTTCTCTCGGAGGCGGCACCCTCACTACGCCTGAATGCGCAGAACTGGTCCACAGGAAGACCTTGTGCATCTACCTGAGAGCCGCCACAGACACCCTTGTCCGAAATCTGGAAGGTGACACTGCAGGACGGCCGATGCTTTCGCAGGGCAGCACATCCACTCTGCGCGGCAGGATAGAAGAGCTGATGTCGCTCCGCAGCGGAATATATGAATCCAGCGCCCACCACATCATAGATATCGACGGCAAGACCGTAGCCGCCGTCGCCTCTGAAATCGTTTCCGTTATAGGATAATCAGATTATGTCCTCCCTGTCCCGGAGGTCCTTGACACGGAGCTGCAGATTGGCGATGCCGCGATAATAATTTTCCACTACAGAATAGCAGACATCTATAGGGTTGCCGGCCTTGATATGCTCGAAATGCTCCGACTTGTTAAAGGCTATCGCCGAAATGGACCTGTACGGCTGCGACTCCTGGATGAGTTCAAGTTTGAGATGACTGCCGTCTGCCCCCACTTTTCTGGCATTGCCGTTGTCATATACATTCTCAGTAAGGAATACAGGTGCGCTGTTGCCAGGACCGAACGGCTGGAACTGCTTGAGAATCCTGAAGAACTTGGGGGTTATCTGGGCAAAATCCAGCTTGGTATCTATCATTATCACCGGAGTGAGCATGTCACTGCTGATCTTGCCCTCCATGAATTTCTCTATCCTTTCACAGAATTCAGGAAGGTTCTCCTCCTTCAGGGTGAGACCTGCCGCATAAAGGTGACCTCCGAAATTCTCTAAAAGGTCTGCGCACGACTCTATGGCCTCATACAGGTCGAACCCGTGGATGCTCCGTGCCGATCCCGTCACGAAACCGTTGGATCTCGTGAACACTATCGTAGGCCTGTAGAATGCCTCCACAAGCCTTGAAGCCACAATCCCGACTACACCCTTGTGCCATGACGGATTGTATACTATGGTAGCATTCCTGGAAGAAAGACATTTTCCTGACTGCACCATTTCCAGGGCGTCACGGGTGATTTCCCTGTCGATATTCTTCCTTTCGTTGTTGTATTTGTTGATTTCCGTACCTATTCTGGCTGCCGTCTCGTCATCGGTTGCCGTCAGAAGCTCCACCGCGACCCTGCCGGACTCCATTCTCCCGGCAGCATTTATCCTCGGCCCTATCTTGAACACTATGTCGTCGATAGTGACATGGCCTACATCCAGTCCCGACAGCTGGATCATCGCCATCAGGCCTGTCCTCGGATTCTCGTTGAGCTGCTTGAGCCCGAAATGCGCAAGAATCCTGTTCTCCCCCACCACTGAAACAAGGTCAGACGAAATGCTGACCACAAGGAGATCCAGAAGGGGAATGAGACTTTCGAACGGGATTCCGTTTCTTGAAGAATATGCCTGGACAAGCTTGAATCCTACTCCGCAGCCCGAAAGGTCGTCGAAAGGATAGTTGCAGTCAGACCTTTTAGGGTCAAGGACAGCTACTGCATCAGGCAGGTCATTCTCAGGAAGATGATGGTCGCAGATGATCATGTCGATACCCCTCTCGGCCGCATAATTGACCTTGTCATTCGCCTTTATTCCGCAATCGAGGGTTATGATGAGCCTGAAACCGTTCTCGTGTGCCCAGTCTATGCCCTTGTATGAGACTCCATAGCCTTCATCGTATCTGTCAGGCACATAGAAATCCACATTCGGGGTGAGCCTCCTGAGGAAAGAATATACGAGAGAGACGGCAGTGGTCCCGTCTACATCATAGTCACCGTAGACAAGAATCTTCTCGGAGGACGCTATCGCCCTTTCGACTCTCGCGACAGCCTTGTCCATATCCTGCATCAGGAACGGGTCGTGGAGATTGTCGAGGCTCGGCTTGAAAAAGGCCCTCGCATCCTGAAAAGTTGCAACTCCGCGCTGCACAAGAAGTTCCGAAAGGACAGGATCAATGCCGAGCTCGGAAGACAGCCTGCTCACCGTCTCCCTGTCGCCTGCATCCTTCAATATCCATTTCCTTTCCTTCCCCATAACCGACAAATATACTCATTTTCTCCGAATGCTGTTATGATATTCCGACAGTTATTCCTATTTTTGCGAGATAAATGGGTTTTTATGGAAAATTTGGATTTGAATGAACAGGAGAGGAACAGGCGCGAAGCCGTGGTGAAACTCAGGGAACTGGGAATCGAGCCATATCCTGCAGCCTTGTATCCTGTCAATGCGACAGCGCAGAAGATAAAGGATGAATATGATCCCGAAAAGGGCAACATGACCGGACTTGTGATAGCCGGAAGGATAATGTCCCGCAGAATCATGGGGGCAGCATCGTTCATCGAGCTCCAGGACGAGACCGGACGCATCCAGGTGTACATCAAGAGGGACGAGATATGTCCTGATGAAGACAAGACGATGTACAACACCGTGTTCAAGAAACTGCTTGACATCGGTGATATTATTGGTATCAGGGGATATGCGTTCTATACCCAGACAGGCCAGCTTTCCGTCCATGCCAAGGAGCTTACAGTATTGAGCAAGTCTCTCAGGGTGCTTCCTATCGTCAAGGAGAAGGACGGGGAAGTCTACGATGCATTTACAGACCCGGAGCTGAAATACAGGCAGAGATATGTGGATCTCATCGTGAACCCTGCCGTCAGGGATGTGTTCGTCAAGAGAAGCCAGATAATCTCCACGATGCGCGAATACTTCAATGAAGCAGGATGCCTTGAAGTGGAGACGCCTATCCTCCAGCCGATTCCTGGAGGCGCGACCGCAAGGCCGTTCATCACACATCATAACGCCCTCGACATTCCTCTGTACCTCCGTATAGCCAACGAGCTCTACCTCAAGAGGCTGATTGTCGGAGGATATTCCGGAGTATACGAGTTCGCGAAGGACTTCCGTAACGAAGGGATGGACAAGACCCACAATCCTGAATTCACATGCATGGAGATTTATGTGGCATACAAGGACTATATGTGGATGATGGAATTCACCGAGAAGATGCTCGAAAAGATAGCCCTGAAGCTGCACGGCACCACTGTGGTCACAATCGGAGACAAGACAGTGGACTTCAAGCCGCCTTACCGCAGGCTGCCTATGCTCGAAGCCATCAAGGAATATGCAGGGGTGGACATAGCCGGAATGGACGAGGCACAGCTCAGGGAGACATGCGAGAAGCTGAATGTGCCTGTCACCAAGGAAATGGGAGAGGGCAAGCTGATCGATGCCATATTCGGGGAATACTGCGAGAAGAATCTCGTTCAGCCTGTGTTCATCACCGACTATCCTGTGGCGATGTCTCCTCTCACCAAAAGACACCGCAGCAATCCTTCCCTTACGGAAAGGTTCGAGCTCTTTGTCTGCGGCAAGGAACTGGCCAATGCATACAGCGAGCTGAACGACCCTATCGACCAGCTCGACAGATTCAAGGACCAGCTGAAACAGAGGGAGCACGGAGATGACGAGGCCATGTACATCGACATGGACTTCGTGCGCGCACTGGAATACGGCATGCCTCCTACATCAGGTATGGGAATGGGTATCGACCGTCTGACAATGTTCATGACCAACTCCCCTACCATCCAGGATGTACTGTTCTTCCCTCAGATGAAACCTAAGCCGGTGGAATAGTCTTTATATGAAAAGGGAAACTGTCACATCAGCACAGAATCCGAAAATACGGACCCTGCTCGCACTTCAGGAAAAATCCAGACTGAGGCGCGAGCAGGGTCTTTTTGTAGTTGAAGGGCGCAGGGAATTGGGACATTGTCTCGACGCAGGATTTATTCCTGACACATTGTTTGTCTGCAGGGAAATCATCTCTGACACTGACCTTGATGACATCATCGGAAAGGCAGAGGATGTCATGCACAAGGTCCAAGATCCGGATCTGCAGGTCATCGAGATCCCGGCGGCGCTGTATGACAAGGTGGCATACCGGGGAGGGACAGAAGGGATAATAGCGGAAATGAAATG
>JADIMD010000122.1 GCA_017695015.1 Candidatus Cryptobacteroides faecigallinarum
GGTCATCAACCTCGACAAGGAGAGCGAGCCGGATATCTACAACGCAATCAAGAGAGATGCTCTTCTCGAGAATGTGACTGTAGACGCTAACGGCAAGATCGACTTCGCTGACAAGAGCGTTACAGAGAACACCCGCGTATCCTACCCTATCTATCACATCAACAACATCGTTAAACCGGTGTCAAAGGGTCCTCACGCAAAACAGGTGATCTTCCTTTCTGCTGATGCATTCGGAGTTCTTCCTCCAGTTTCAATCCTTACTCCTGAGCAGACACAGTACTACTTCCTCTCAGGATTCACCGCTAAGCTTGCAGGTACAGAGCGCGGTATCACAGAGCCTACTCCTACATTCTCTGCATGCTTCGGAGCAGCATTCCTTTCACTCCACCCTACCAAATACGGTGAGGAGCTCGTCAAGAGGATGAAAGCTGCAGGTGCAAAGGCATATCTGGTAAATACAGGATGGAACGGAACAGGCAAGCGTATCTCTATCCGCGACACCCGTGGAATCATCGACGCTATCCTCGACGGTTCAATCGAGAAAGCTCCTACAAAGACTATCCCTTACTTCAACTTCGAAGTTCCTACCGAGCTCCCTGGAGTTGATCCTGCAATCCTCGATCCTCGCGACACTTACGCTGACGCAAGCGCTTGGGATGCAAAGGCAAAGGATCTCGCAGGCCGTTTCATCAAGAACTTCGAGAAGTTCACAGGCAACGACCTCGGCAAGTCTCTCGTAGCAGCCGGTCCAAAGCTTTAATCCGAAACTGTCCGGACTTAGTCTGAACATAATAGTAGAGGGTGACCCGAAAGCCATAAGGCATTGTGGTCACCCTCTTGTTTTTATTCTCCTGATGCTATATTCGGCCTTAACCGTTTCCCGAGACTGTTTTCGATATGGCGATTGGCTTTAGAATGAGTATTTGTGGAGGCAGTCGCTCAGGAACGATGAGACCGACTGGGTGAAATACAATGCCGTCAATGAAGGCAAAAAGGATCTTCCTGCTACCGCCGATGCCCTCAGGCTCTGGATAGACCACGGCAGGGATGTGAAAGACGGGACTTACGGCTATGTGGTATATGCCGGCAAGAGACAGGCAGACCTTACAGGATAAACAGAGGAGAAGGCGTGCGGCGTGGGAGGCAGCGGAGACAAACCTGAAGGCCGGATTCCCTGAGGACCGACATGGAACAGTCATACGCCAGCCGCGGAGTGTTGTTGTTCTCGCTCAGATGGCAGAGGAAGATATTGCGCAGCCCCGGATGGATGAAACGGCGGATCGCATCGGCACATTCGTCATTGCTCAGATGCCCGTGTCCCTGGACGATACGCATCTTCAGGTCGTATGTATACCGTCCGCCCATCAGCATATCCATATCGTAGTTGGATTCTATCACGACAGTATCAGCCTGCCGCGCAAAAGCCACGGCTTCGTCAGTCATTTCCCCGATATCAGTCATGATGACAAAGCGGCGGTCCTCTATGACTATCGCATATCCCACTGTCTGGGTCGCGTCATGAGGCACTACAAAATATCTCACCTTGAATCCGTCTATATCGTTCCATTTCCCTTCTTCAAGGACTCTCCTGCATGCCGACACCTCGGTGAAGCCATGCCTTGCCACTGCATTATGGATTGTCTCGGTGGTATATACCGGCATGCTGAGCTTGCTGCAGTATTTGCCGATGCTGCGGATATGGTCGAAATGGTCATGGGTCAACAGGATAGAGCCGAACGACTCAACGGAAAGCCCTGCCTCGCCCAAACATTTTTTCAGTCTTGTAAAGCTCACTCCTGCATCTATCAACAGTCCCTTCTCCTCAGTCCCGAGATAATAGCAGTTTCCGCAGCTGCCGCTTGAAAAACTCATGAACTTTACCATTACAGATTATCCTCCTCTTCACAATACTTATTGATCACACTATAGGCCTCGCTGACGCCCAGCTCTCCAGCCCGAGAGAGATCGATACAGCCTTTCTCCTTGTCCTTCAGATAGATGAGCACAAGTCCCCTGTTGTAGTATGCATCACCCATATAAGGGAAAAGGCGCAACGCTTCAGTATAGCTGTCTATCGAAGGGATATGCTCTCCGGCAAGGCAGCGCAGATTGCCGAGATTGAAATGGACATATGCGATGTCAGGGATTATTCTGGCTGCATCTTCCATATCCTGGATTGCTCCGGAATAGTCGTACTGGCGGCTCACCTGATCCTTGACTCTCGCCCTCGTCGCCCCCGTGTCATCCATTGTCAGAGTCTGGACATTGCTCTCTATGGATGATATGAAATCTATCATATCTGCCTTCAGCACCGCCCTATTCATCAGATAAAAGCCCTTGTAAAGAGCGTCCAGTCCCCCCTGTTCTTCTGCACCGGCAGCCTTGTCATAATACGCCAGGGCTGAATTGAACTGTCTGTTCTCCGCCTCGTAGAGAGCTTTCAGGAAATCCGTGAGGGCATCATCCGGGGCCATGTTCCCATACAGGACAGCCTCGTCAGCTTCAAGCACTTCGGCTGAAAGCGTGGAGTCTGCATTGGAAATCGCGACAGGCACAGGGCAGCCGGTGACAAAACGCTCGATCAGAGGATTCTCATATCCCCTCTCCAAGGCATATCTTGTATCCTGCCTGTCCGCTGACAGCACAAACCGGTACAACGACTTGAGCCTGATGTCTATATCCCTGTGCTGAAGCAGTTCGTCATTGAAGTCCTTCTTGGCAAAATCAGCATCAAGAGCAATCAAGGAACTGTATTTCCTGGTAGTGTCGGCAAAGGATTCGGCATCCTTGGTGCTGGCATTCCTGTACTCAGCGACCTTGGCCTGGGCAATCCTGTAGTCCTCACGCGACCCTGCCATGTCTCCGAGCATATTCTTGACATAAGAGCGGTTCATATACGCCTTGGCAAAGTCGGGATACAGTTCTATGGCCCTGTCATAATCTTCAAGGGCATCCTGAAAGCGTCCCATCTCTATGAATATCGATGCCCGGTTGAAATAGGCAAGCACATTCTCGGGGTTGATGTTGAGCACCCTGTCCATGTCGGACAAGGCATCCTCATACGCCCCGACCTGGGCATTGATCAGTCCTCTGTTGTACAATGTAAGCGCATTCCCCGGCTCATCCTTGAGCACCCTGTTGAGGTCGGACATTGCAGCTATATAGTTTTTCTGCTCATACTGCATTATGGCCCTGTTGAAATATGCGAAAGTATTTGTCGTGTCCAGCTCTATCGCCTTGTCCATGTCCGCTATGGCATTCCCGTAGTCTCCCCTTGTGGCATAGAGCCGTCCCCTCCTGATATAGCCTTCAGGGTCGAACCTGTCCAGACGGATTGCCTTGTTGTAGTCGTCCAGCGCCTTGAGAGTATCCCCGAGAAACAGGTAGCTCGCCCCTCTGTTGAGATAGGCCGACGGGTCCTTGGGCTCCTTCCTGATATATTTGTCGAAGTCTTTCACCGCCTTGTCGAACTGCTGCGAAAGGAAATAAGTGACTCCCCTGCTGAAATACAGCCCTATGAATCCCGGGCGGAGTTCGATGGCTTTCTGCAGGTCGGCAAGAGCCTCATCGTATTTCCCGAACCTGCTCAATGCTATCGCCCTGTAGTGGTAGCCTGATGTGAATACCGGATTGAGACTCACCGAATTGTCGAAATCCTGCTGCGCACCCCTGATATCCCCGAGATTGTACTTCGCTATTCCTCTGAAAAAGAATGTCCAGTAATCGGCTGTGTCGAGACGGGCAAGGACATTGAAATTCTCTATCGCCTGAGCATATTTCCCGTCAGACAGGGCGAGCCTCCCCCTGTAGAAAAAGACATCCTTGTCATACTGGGCCGACAGCTCCACTGCCACGGACAGCAGCAGGGCGGCAACAAACACCAATTTCCTGACAAGACGGGAGATCCGCATCATTATATTTCCGATTTATCCTGAATTTTCCTATTTTTGCGCGGCCTTGCAGGCACTCCTGCCTGCGGCAAATTGCAAAGATACACATTTATTATGCCTACTTGCCCAAACTCGGTAAAAAAAATACTGCATGCCGCCGCCATGGCTGCAATTCTGATGCTGGCTTTCACCGTAAAATCCATGGCCGAAAACGAGGGAGGCAAGGGGGCTGCAGCCGGTGCATATGACGAAAGGGCGGCCCAGAATGTAGTGTGGGAAGAGAAATTGAAGCGTCAGGTGGAATTCCTGTGCGATTCCATCTGCGCAGGAAGAGGTACGGGCACAAGAGGAGGCACTGAAGCCGCATTCCTGATAACAAGGAATTTCCGCAAGGCCGGACTGCTTGCCCCGGGAGGATCATACGCCAAATCATTTTACACTGCAGACAGCCTGAGAATCGGGCACAACATCATAGGCATTCTGCCCGGCTCGCGGAAAAAGCCAAAGGATTCATACATCATTGTAGGGGCCCATTATGACCATCTTGGAGTATTGGACGGGAGAATGTTCCCCGGGGCCGACAACAACGCTTCCGGCGTGGCTGCCCTGATGTCCCTTGTGGACATGTTCTCATCCATGAAGACCCTCGGAAGGGCTTGGTCGTCAAACATAATCTTCGTGGCATTCGACGGGAAGGAACTCAGCATGTCAGGCGCCGAATCATTATGGAAAATGCTCGGGGACAGCACCCTCGTGGACCCGTTGAACGGGAAGGCAATCACAAGGGACAAGATAAGGCTCATGGTGAACATAGACCAGATAGGGTCGAGCCTTTCCCCTCTTGCTTCCGGCAGGGAGGACTTCATCATAATGCTCGGCGGGGAAAGCCTGAGCAAGGAGGCCATGAATTCCCTGTCCTTCTGCAACAGGTTCTACGGCCCGAGGCTTGAAATCTCGGAGTCCTATTACGGGAGCGAGACTTTCACAAGGCTTTTCTACAGGCTCTCGGACCAGAGGCCTTTCGTGGACAACAAAGTGCCTGCCGTCCTGTTCACTTCAGGCATCACCCTCAACAACAACAAGACCTACGACACCCCCGGGACACTCAACTACCCCGTAATGCGCCGGCGTATCATCCTCATCTACCAATGGCTTGACATCTTGCTGTAAGACATGGGACCGTCACCTGGACGGGTATCTTGTCTTCTTTCCTGCGCGGAAGCGGTAATAGAGAGGCCATGCCATCTTCATTTCCATCAGTTTCCGCTTAAAGGACAGACAGCTGAAGCTGCTCACAGACACCGCAGACAGCATCCTGTCACGCAACCTGCATATCTCCAGGTATTTCTCATCTGAATCAGAAAGAGTTATCATCTGGCTGAAGCTCCAGAACCATGTCCCGGCCACGGCATCATACAGTTTCCTGACACTGCGCTTGTCCATGCCTCTGAACATTCCGGATGAAGAAATGAACTCCAGCCGTTCGGTATCGGCCAGACAATGATGGAAGAACTTCTTGAAATCCATGGTATGGCATATGCTCCCTTCCCTCTGGATGTAATGGTACATGGACTCCGGCACCAGGACACCTCCGTTCACGGCTGCAGCCGCAAGTCTGTATGTCGTTGCCCTGTCCTCATAGAACCTGTCCACAGGAAACCATATCCTTCCGTCGCCGAACATATCTTTCCTGTACAGCCCCACACATGCGGAACTGCACACCTGCTCAGTCAATATCGCATATGTGAATGCGACTGTATCCATGAATACAGGGTCTTTTCCCTCCCTGTACGGTTTCTTTGAAGTACCGTCAGAAAAGACCCAGTCATAATTGCACACCGCTATATCAGCTCCGTACTGCGTAGCCGCGGAATAGAGCTTTTCAAGCATCTGCGGCTCTATGACATCGTCACTGTCAATAAACACCAGATAATCCGAGGAGGCATGTCTGATGCCCTCATTCCTGGCATTTGAAAGCCCCGCCCTGTCAAGGTGAAGGACCCTTATCCTCGAATCCTTTTCCGCCAGAGCGTCACACATCTCATATGAACCGTCCGTCGAAAGGTTCTCTGCCAGAATTATCTCTATGTCTTCCATTGACTGCCGGAGGACCGACGACAGACTGGCTTCCAGATATGGAGCAGTGTCATGTACCGGCATTATGACTGATACGAGGCTCATTGTTTTTATATTAAGTCGAGGCAAAAATACTAAAAGAATATCATTAAAAAGACTATATTTGCAGTTTATTTTGACATTATGAAAGAATTCTGGAAAATACTCAAACGCTTCACAGCCCCATATACCGGATACCTTTTCGGTGCTGTCGGGATAAATATACTTTCCGCAATTTTCAACATTTTCTCATTCACCCTGATAATACCTATCCTCCAGATACTGTTCAAGATGGACACCACGGTATATGAATTCATCCCGTGGGGCAGCGAAATGCCTCTGAAAGACATCCTGATGAATAACATGTACTACTTTGTCACCATCATCATCGACAAGTACGGGCCTTCGCTGACCCTGCTTTTCATAGGTATCTTCTTCGGCATCATGACATTCCTGAAGACAGGCTGCTATTTCGGTTCGTCCGCCATCATGGTGCCGCTGCGCACAGGCATAGTCAGGGACATCAGGACCCAGGTCTACAACAAGCTGCTCAGCCTGCCTCTCGGCTTCTTCTCAAGGGAAAGGAAAGGTGACATCATAGCAAGGATGAGCGGAGATGTCGGAGAAATAGAGTATTCCATCACCAGTTCCCTGGACATGCTCATCAAGAACCCCATACTGATTATCTTCTATTTCGCCACCCTTCTCTTCACAAGCTGGGAACTCACGCTGTTCACCATTCTCGTCGTCCCTCTGATGGCATGGGCAATGAGTGCAATAGGCAAGCAGCTGAAGAGGGAATCCCTTGAAGCACAGGGGAAATGGAGCGACACGATGTCACAGATAGACGAGACCCTCGGAGGGCTGAGGATAATCAAGGCGTTCATAGCGGAAGACAAGATGAAGGCAAGATTCCTCAACACCAGCAATGAGCTCAAACGGGCCAATTCAAAGGTGTTCATCCGTCAGGCACTCGCCCACCCCGTCAGTGAATTCCTCGGTTCGGTGATGATCATGATTGTCCTCTGGTTCGGAGGCACACTCATCCTGAACGACAACGCCAGCATCGACGCCCCTACATTCATATTCTTCATGATCATTCTCTACAGCGTGCTGAATCCGCTCAAGGAACTCGCCAAAGCCGGGTACAACATCCCTAAAGGAATGGCGTCAGTAGAAAGGGTGGACAAGATCATGAAGGCGGAGAATAACATCAAGGAAAAGCCTGATGCAAAAGAGATCAGCAGTTTCAATGACAAGATAGAGTTCCGAAATGTCCGTTTCTCATATGGTGACGGCAAGGAAGTGATACACGGAGTGGACCTGACTGTGCCTAAGGGACAGACGATTGCCATTGTCGGACAGTCAGGCTCCGGGAAATCCACCCTGGTGGACCTCATCCCACGCTACCACGATGTCACGAGCGGAGAGCTTCTCATCGACGGGACCAATGTCAAGGACCTGAAAATACATTCTTTGCGAAGCCTGATAGGTAATGTGAACCAGGAGGCGATCCTGTTCAACGACACTATCTTCAACAACATAGCTTTCGGTGTGGAAAATGCCACTATGGAGCAGGTTGTGGCCGCCGCTAAAATAGCCAACGCCCATGACTTCATCATGGAGAAGGAAAACGGTTACGACACCATGATAGGAGACCGTGGAGGAAGGCTGTCCGGAGGCCAGAGGCAGAGGATAAGCATAGCAAGGGCCATCCTCAAGAACCCTCCTATCCTCATCCTGGACGAGGCGACATCGGCTTTGGACACTGAATCGGAAAGGCTGGTACAGGAGGCTCTGGACAGGCTCACATCCACACGCACTACCATTGCGATTGCCCACAGGCTCTCCACCATCAAGAATGCCAACGAAATCTATGTGATGCAGGACGGAGTGATTGTGGAGCACGGGAAACATGCAGACCTGATAGCATTGGATGGCTACTACAAGAAACTTAACGACATGCAAGCACTGTAACTGATCATGGGAAAAAAGAAGATTACTGTCACCTCCCCCCTCCTGCCTGACCTTGACGCATACAACGAACTGCTGGCAAAGATCTGGGACAGCAAGTGGATCACAAATGCAGGGCCTTTCCATGAAAAACTGGAAAAGGCATTGTCAGAATATCTGAAAGTCCCGTATCTGAGCCTTTTCACAAACGGAACATTGCCTCTGCTGTCAGCGTTCCAGGCGCTCGGAATCAGGAAAGGAGAAGTGATAACAACTCCATATTCATTCGTGGCCACGACCCATGCCATATGGTGGAACGGGCTGGAGCCGGTCTTCGCAGACATAGACAAAGATACATGCAACCTGGACCCGGCAAGGATAGAGGAAGCGATAACAGACAGGACAGTGGCGATAATGCCCGTACATTGCTACGGCACCCCGTGCGACATCTCTTCCATACAGGAAATTGCAGACAGGCACGGACTTAAAGTGATATACGATGCTGCGCACACATTCGGTGTAGAGATTGACGGTGAATCGATATTGAAAGCCGGAGACATGTCCACCCTGTCATTCCATGCCACAAAAGTGTTCAACACAGTGGAAGGAGGGGCGGTCATTTCCGGAAGCCTGGAAATGAAAGAACATATCGACCATCTTCGCAATTTCGGATTCGAGAACGAGATCACTGTCACCGAGCCTGGAATCAACAGCAAGATGGATGAACTCAGGGCAGCATTCGGACTGTTGAACCTGCAACAGGTGGACAAGGCGATAGAAAAGAGGAAAAAGGTTGCTGAAAGATACCGCGAAGCCCTCAAGGATGTACCCGGCATAAGGATGCTGCCCGAACCGGATGCAAGGGTGAAAAGCAATTACGCATATTTCCCGATCTTCGTAGACCCGAAAACTTACGGGATGACACGGGACGGGCTGTATGAAAAGATGAAAGAGCATAATATCTATGGCAGGAGATATTTCTATCCGCTCATCAGTGAATTCTCACCGTATTCATCCCTGCCGAGCGCTGCAAAAGAAAACCTTCCGGTAGCCAATCTGGCAGCCGACAGCGTGGTATGCCTGCCTATGCACCAGAACCTGGATGAAGAAGATGTGGAACGCATTATAGCAGAAGTCGCAAGATGAAGAAACTGATGCTTTTGGGAGGGCTCGGCTACCTCATACCGGTAATAGATGCAGCCCACAGGGAAGGTTACCATGTCATTACCTGCGACTATATTCCGGACAACATCGCACACAGATACTCGGATGAATACCACAATGTCAGCATCGTGGAGAAAGACAAGGTACTCGGACTTGCCCGGACACTGGACATAGACGGGATCATGTCTTTTGCTGTAGATCCAGGAGTGGTGACTGCCGCATATGTCCAGGAAAAGATGGGACTCCCAGGCAATCCGTACGATTCGGTCTGCATTCTTCAGGACAAGTCCCGATTCAGGAAATTCCTCAAAGACAACGGATTCAATGTGCCTGCCGCCATAAGTGCATGCAACATTGAAGAAGCGATGGAAAAGATATCGGGGTTGAATTTCCCTGTCATCGTCAAGCCTGTGGATTCTGCCGGAAGCAAGGGGGTCACGAAAATTGAAAATCCCGAGTACCTTCCGCCGGCATTTGACCATGCGATGGAATACTCCATCTGCGGAAAGGTCATCGTGGAGGAATTCATCGAGAAGGAAGGCTGTTCGTCAGACAGCGACAGCTTCTCTGTCGACGGGAAACTGGTGTTCACTTCATTCTCCGCACAGAGGTTCGACATATCCGCCCCCAACCCTTATACTCCAGCCGCATACAGCTGGCCGTCCACCATGCCTGAAGCCACTGAAAAGGAGCTGGAGGCAGAGATACAGAGGCTTATTTCTCTTCTCGGGATGAAAACATCGGTCTACAACATAGAGACCAGGCTCGGCACTGACGGGAAGGCATATATCATGGAAGTATCCCCGAGAGGCGGCGGCAACAGGCTGTCTGAAATGCTGAGACTTTCAACCGGGACGGATCTGATTGCCGCTGCAGTGAGGTCGGCCGTAGGAGACGACCCCGGACATATCAAGCCATGCTCATACAAAGGGCATTGGGCTGAAATCATACTCCATTCCGACAAGTCAGGGATATACCGGAAAATTGAGATATCCCATGAAATGCAGGGGCATGTCGTCACGACTGACCTGCTTGTCAAGCCTGGAGACCCGGTAAGGAAGTTTAACGGAGCCAATGACTGCATCGGTACAATGGCGCTGAAATTCGACACGGAAGAAAGTCTTGAAGCAGCCTTGTCAGACATGTCATGGATAAAGACCATAGTGGAATGAGACAGAAACTGGCAATTCTCGGGGCATCGGAGCCGCACCTTCCTTTATATCTGAAGGCGAGGGAAATGGGACTGGAGACATATTGCATAGCATGGGCGGAAGGCGCATACTGCAAGGATTTCGCCGACCATTTCTTCGACATCTCAATCATTGAAAAAGAGAGGATTGCGGAACTGTGCCTCGCCGAGAAAATAGACGGCATAGTGGCCAATGCCCTGGAACCGGCCGTGCCTACGGTCGCTTATGTGGCTGGGAAGTGCAGATTCAACGGAATTTCCTACGAAGCTGCGCTCCGGGCCGTGAACAAAAAGCTGATGAGGCAGAGGATAGCCCTCACCGGAGCCTGCCGACAACCGGCTTTCGCCGTACTGAAAAAAGGCGACCCCGTACCTGAAATATTTCCATCCATAATAAAGCCGACCGACAGTTCATGCAGCAACGGTGTGTCGGAAGTATCTTCCCCACAGGAGATCCCTGCAGCGATAGAAAGGGCACTGTCCGCATCAGGGTCAGGGGAAATCCTGGTCGAAGAATTCATTGACGGAAGAGAAATCTCTGTAGAATCCATTTCGTTCCACGGCAAGCACCATATCCTCGCGATAACTGACAAGGAAACCACCGGCGCCCCTTATTTCGTAGAGACGGCTCATCACGAACCTTCTTCCCTGCCTGCTGATATCCAGAATGAAATCAGGAAGACGGTCCCGGGTATCCTCGATGCGCTGGAACTGACAGAAGGAGCATCCCATGCAGAGTTCAAGATAACCGCTGACGGGAAAATATATTTCATAGAGATAGGAGCAAGAGGCGGAGGCGACTGCATCTCCTACGATCTCGTGAGACTGAGTACCGGCTATGATTTCCCGAAAGGGATGATCGAAGTAGCTTTGGGAAGGTTTTCCGAACCTGGACCTGCTGCAGGCAAATATTCAGGGATCTACTTCCTCAGCAAGGATACGGAATATGTCCGCGATTTCATAGAGAAGAATAAGGACAGGGAATGGGCGGTAAGATGGGAGATCGATGAAGGCCCACTGAAACCCCTGCGCAAATCGCAGGACAGGAGCGGATATATAATATACCAGTCGGACCATAAAATAACTGTAAATAATGGGTAAGAGAAAAGTCGTAGTCTTGGGTGCTACAGGGACACTTGGAGCTCCGATAGCAATCCACCTGAAAAATGCCGGATATGAAGTGACAGCGGCAGGAAGACGCAGCAATGACAACGGATTCTTCGCAGAGCACGGAATAGAATATATAAGCGTAGACATAACTGACAAGAAAGATTTCAGCAAATTACCCCAGGAAGGCATTTACGCAGTCCTGGACTTTGCTGGAGCATTGCCTGCATCCATGAAAGGATACGATGCGGACCTGTATGTCTCGTCTATAGTCCAGGGTACGCTCAATGTGCTTGAATACACGAGAAAAGTGAACGCGGACAGGATAGTGTTCCCCCAGTCCCTGTTCGACATCAGCTACATGTTCGGCTCAAGGACTCCTATCCCTGCGGATTCGCTCCGCAAGGCCCCTCTCGACGGGGACCATGCAGTATATGTCATATGCAAGAATGCTGCAGTCGACCTGATAGAGCATTATCACAAGGTCTACGGTCTCAAAAGGTTCATCCTCAGGCTTTCGAGAGTATATCTGTACCATCCTAACCCATACACATTCCAGGACGGGAAGAAAGTGATGATTTCAGACAGATATATCATCTACAGGGCGATGAAAGGGGAAGACATTGAAATGTGGGGAGATCCGGACAGGATACTTGAGACCTGCAGCATAGGGGACTTTCTCCAGATCGTGGAAAAATCCCTTGAAGCTCCGCATGACGGAGGAATCTACAACATCGGCAGCGGCGGCAGCACCTTACGCGAAAGGATAAACGCCATTGCCGAAGTGTTCAGCCCGTCCGGACACAGATCAAGGATAATCCCTTGTCCTGAGAAAAAGGACTGCCAGCAGTTTGTCCTGGACATATCCAAGACATGCAGCGAACTCGGCTATGTCCCGCGCTACAGCTGGAAAGACTACCTTCTGGAATTCAAGGAGCAGATGGAGGCCCAGCCTTTCGCCCGGCTGTGGGGGTATGAGAAAGACTATTTCCATGACATGGATTCAATCTGACCATAGAACCATGAACGACGGGACACCTCTTGTCAGCATAATATGTCTGGCATACAATCACGAGAAATACATCAGACAGTGTCTGGACGGTTTCGTAATGCAGAAGACCGGATTCAGGTACGAAATCATCATCCATGATGATGCATCCAAAGACGGGACAACAGCGATAATCCGTGAATATGCCAAGAAATACCCCGGACTGTTCGTGACGATATTCCAGGAAGAAAACCAGTACAGCAAAGGCATACCCATCGGAAAGACATACATGTACCCTCTTGCCAAAGGGAAGTACATAGCCGAATGCGAAGGAGACGACTACTGGACAGACCCTTACAAGCTCCAGAAGCAAGTGGATTTCATGGAATCACATCCGGAATATGTCCTGTGCTGCACGGATGCAGTGCAACTGGATGACAATACCGGAGAACTGGTCCAAATGACACAGGATGTCAAGGAAGAGATCACACCGGAATATCTTCTGGAAGAAAACCGTATAACGACCCTCACATCACTGTACAGGACTTCCATACTGAAAGACTATCTTGAGGAGTTCACGCCCGGGATGCCGCGATTCCAGCTCGGCGACTATCCTCAATGGCTGTATTTCGCTTCCAGAGGGAAAATCAGGAAACTTCCGTTCTATTCCGCAGTATACCGTTACAGGACAGGCTCGGTAAGCCACAGTGAAGACCTGTCCAGGACAATCAGGTTCATAATGTCTGCATATGATGTCAGGGCATACTGCAACATGAGGCTCGGATTCAATGTCAAAGGCATCCGCATAAAAGAATTCGTCTGCATCAGAAAAACATGCAAAGAACTGTACCGCAAAAGGAAAGACTCATACTGGCCTCTTGTTCTGCGCTTCTGGGCGATCCTTGCATGGGAATATCTGTTCAAAAAGGATTTCATCAGATAAAGTTCATTTAATATTAGTATATTTGTAAGTTCGTAAAGTTTAAAGAATCTGGAATGAACACGATCAAGGTACCTTTTATCGAAGGGATAGAGAAGATGTCTTACGAGGAGATGGACATGGCTATGGAGACAGGTGCTGCCAAGTCCTTCATCGGATGCGTAAACTGGCAGGAATATCCGTACAGGCCAGATGTGGCTTTCTCTGTGGCACGCAGCAGGACCCATCTCGCCGTGCTGTACCATGTCAGAGGGCTCGACCTCAGGGCGATGGCCATGGAGGACAACGGCAATGTATGGGAAGACAGCTGCTGCGAGTTCTTTGCTGCGGACCCTTCAGACGGCACATACTACAATTTCGAGATGAACTGCATAGGCACCCTCCTCGCATCCAAGAGGACATCCAGGGAAAATGCGGAAATGTTCTCCGCTGAAGCCCTTTCAAGGGTGGTCAGGCATTCCACACTCCAGAGGAAACAAAGGGAGCTCGACGGAAAAATCTTCGGATGGAGCGTAGGCATGTGCGTGCCTTTCGACCTTATCGGAGCTGACCCCGACAATCTGCCGTCCTCTATCCGCGCCAATTTCTACAAATGCGCAGACAAGAGCGCACATCCGCACTTCCTGAGCTGGAGCCCGATAGATGTCCCGTCTCCGGACTTCCACAGACCGGAATTTTTCGGAGAACTCATTTTGCAGGACTGAGATGCAGACAAGGAAGACAATATCCCGGGCGGTCCTCGTCATATACATCATAGCCGTTGCCATAGCCTGCTTTTCCAGGTTCAACAGCGGGATAGACCTTTCATCCGAATGGTTCGGCATCCCCAAGGACAAGATTGTGCATTTCGCGATGTTCCTGCCATATCCTGTCCTTATGTACATGGCGTTCTACCAAACCGGGCACAAGCCTGCATACCTCGTGCTGTTTCTCTGCGCCATAATTGCAGTCGGAGGCATTCTTGCCGGAACTACCGAGCTGATACAGGGGCTGCTCGCGTACAGGAGCGCAGACATCAATGACTTCAGGGCCGACTGTCTTGGGATTCTGACAGGTTCGATATTGACAACGGCATACTCTGCCATAGCTAAAAAGTGGTAGCACATGGGCATCCGGACATCAATAGCTGCGATTCTGCTTCTGATTCCTGCAATGGCTGCAGGTAAAGGAGGGATAGTGGATGATTTCATTCCCGTATGCGATTCCATGTCCGTGCTGGTTTCCGAAAAGACAGGAGTCCAGGGAGAGCTGAAGCTGAAAAATGTCATGAAGCGAAGCGGCAGGCTGGATTTCTATTTCGATGAAAGCCTGAGCGATTTCCCGTGGAGAGAGGATAGCTACAGCTGGTTCCGTGCAGAGTTGAAATCCCTTTTCCCTAAAGAATATTCAAGATACAGGCTCGGGGAAATATACTGCAAGAGGGACAAGGCAAGCCGTCTGCCCGTGAAACCTCCGGGATACGACGGGAATCCCGTGCAGACCCCATACAGGAGACAGGATCCAAAAGGGAGGATCAATCCCCTTGTGGTCAGCACCGACAGGGAATGGTTCAGCAAAGGGATGTCAGGAAGACATCTGGCCATCTGGCCGAGCCATGGAAGATATTTCAGCCAGACTCTCGGAAGATGGACATGGCAGAGGCCGCAGCTTTTCACCACGGTGGAAGACATGATGTCCACAGGATTCGTGCTCCAGTATCTCGTCCCGATGCTCGAAAACTCCGGCGCATATGTGATGCTTCCGCGAGAAAGGGACACCTCCCCCATTGAAATAATCATAGACAACGACCCATGCTGCACTTCGAGGAATCTCGGACGCTATGAGGAGCACGGGGACTGGGAAGATGCAGGACAGGGATTCGCGGACACGACAGAAATCCTGACCAGGACAGAAAACCCATTCATGGCAGGAACTGCAAGAATGGCATCCTGCTCCAAAGAATCCGGAGCCTCGGTTTTATGGATTCCGGACATACCGGAACGGGGTGAATATGCCGTATACATATCCTACAGGAGCCTTCCGAACAGCACTTCATCTGCACTCTACAAGGTTCACCACCTTGGCGGAGAATCGAGCTTCGCCGTCAACCAGAAAATAGGAGGAGGGACATGGGTATATCTCGGGACATTCGAGTTCGACAAGGGCACTGGCGGATATGTGGAACTGTCATGCTCCGTACCTGAGGGCAGGAAATTCATAAAGGGTACATATGTCTGTGCCGATGCCGTGAAGATAGGCGGAGGTATGGGCAACATAGCAAGGTCAGCACCGGATGATTCCCTTTCCGCTCCTGCGACATCAGGATTGCCGAGATATGCAGAAGCCGCAAGATACTGGCTGCAATGGGCAGGGATGGACACCACCATATTCTGCCAGCACAGGCTCGAAGACGACTACCGTGACGACCTTTTCTCCCGTGGAGACTGGGTAGGATTCATGAGCGGAGGGTCTTCCTCCAATCCAGGGAAACCGGGCAGAGGAATACCTTTCGACCTGACATTTGCATTCCATTCTGACGCAGGTGTCACCCCGTGCGATTCCACCATTGGCACACTTGTAATCTATACACGCACCAACGAGAGGGAAAACAGGCTGCCTGACGGAGAGGACAGGCTCACGGGAAGAGAATTCGCCGACATAGTCCAGAGCCAGGTAGTACACGATATCCGCAGCTGCATCGATTCATCGTGGACAAGGAGACAGATATGGGACAGGGCATACAGGGAGTCCAGAACACCTCCGACCCCTACCATCCTGCTTGAAAGCTTTTCCCATCAGAATTTTGCAGACATGAGACTTGCCCTCGACCCTTCCTTCAGGTTCATCCTGAGCAGGGCCATCTACAAGGGCATGCTGAAATACCTCAGCAACAGATACGGATGCGCATATGCGGTCCAGCCACTGCCGGTGCGCGCTTTCTCCGCGATGCTGACCGACAGCCTTGCTGTGGATCTGAGCTGGCTTCCGCGTACCGACGATATAGAACCGACAGCCGTTCCGTCCCGATACAAGGTCTATACGAGGACCGATGACGGGGCATTCGACTCGGGGCAGGTGGTAGAGACCATGACGGATTCTTCCGGCAGGGTACATGCCGTATTGCCTATGGCTGAGGGGCATATCTACAGTTTCAGGGTAACGGCACTGAATGACGGAGGCGAGAGTTTCCCGTCTGAGACCCTCGCAGCCGGGATACCGTACGGGAAAAGTTCCATAGACAGCACCGTATTGGTAGTCAACAATTTCACTAGGACTTCCGCCCCCGTATGGTATGATACTCCCGAAATAGCGGGATTCGACAGTTCGTCCGACCCGGGGATGCCATACATAAGCGACATTTCATATGTCGGGGAAATGTATGAACCCCGTAGATCCAGGCAGTGGACAAGCGACGCCAATCCAGGATTCGGGGCATCATTCGGGCAATGGAGCGGCAGACCGTCTACCGGAAATTCATTCGACTATGTATATGTCCACGGCAAAGCCATTTTTGCCGCAGGCTACCCGTTCTGCTCCACAAGTTCCGAAACCTTTTCGGAATATGTGGACATTTCCCCGTCAGAGTTCATCGCAACTGACATCATCTGCGGAGAACAGGTCACGACAGTTTCCGGCAGGAACGGTCAGCCGGACAGACACATGGTATTCCCTGAAAATCTGCAGTCCGCAATCCGCAGATACACCTCAGACGGGGGGAATGTCATGATTTCAGGCTCGCACATCGGGACAGACATATGGGATGCCATGTATCCTGTACGGATAGACAGTTCATTCAGGGCGTCCTCCATCGAATTCGCAGAAGATGTACTCGGCTTTACCTGGGTCAGGGGACACGCCTCCAAGAACTGTTCCGTCCAGTTCCTTCCGCAAAGGGACACCCTCGGCTTCAATGCAGGCGACGGGACATTCTCCGTCAATACTGAATACGCCAAGCCTGTCTACAGGGTCGTCTCTCCTGACGGTATAGCGCCAAGCTCGGATTCAGGACGGATCATATCAGAATACACAGATTCCAGGATTCCTTCCGGAATATCCTATACATCCCCTTCCGGCTACAGGACGGCCTGCTTCGGCTTCCCTGTAGAAGCCCTGGCATCGGAAGAAGAAATATTCAGGATCATCAGTTCAACCTTAAAATTTTTCAGACAATGACAGACCGTTTCGCAGAAATCATCGGACTCATCAAAAAAGAAGTCAAACCTGCCCTCGGATGCACGGAACCCATCGCTGTAGCCCTTGCGGTCGCCAAGGCAGTGGAGATTATCGAGGACAAATGCGCCTGCTGCAGCAAGGACAAGGACTGGAGAGAGAGCGCAGACTTCAATGTCAGGGTCGCAGTCAGCGGTAACATCCTGAAAAACGGGATGGGAGTAGGAATCCCGGGAACAGGGATGGTGGGACTCTATATCGCAGCCGCACTCGGGGCAGTCTGCGGCAAATCCGCCTATGGTCTGGAAGTGCTGCATGACCTGGACAACAGCTACATTGCAAGGGCGAAAGAACTCGTGGAGCAGAAAAGGGTCAAGATAGAGCTTGCCGACACCGACAAGAAACTGTATATCAAGGCAAGCGTCAGAATCAACGACGAGCACTGCGCATCTGCAGTCATCGAAAATGACCACGACAACATAGTGGAGACATATTTCGACGACAACATTCTTGCAAGCAGCCGGAAAGATGTCGGAGATACGGGAGAGCACAGGGAGACAAAGGAGTACGGGCTCACTGTCAAGGAGATATGCGACTTTGCAAGGGATGTGGACTTCGATGACATAAGCTTCATCCTGGAATCACGCGACCTCAACCTTGCCCTTTCTGAAGAAGGTCTCAAAGGAGATTACGGGCTGAAGGTCGGCAAGACAATCCACTGTTCGAAACATCTTGACGTGTTCGGCAACGATTTCATGAGCTACGCCATGGCAATGACCGCCGCAGCATCGGATGCAAGAATGGCTGGCTGCACCCTCCCTGCAATGAGCAACTCGGGAAGCGGCAACCAGGGCATCACAGTGACCATGCCCGTGATAGCATATGCCATAAAGCACGGGATTGACGACCGAACCCTTGCGAGGGCACTTGTGTTGAGCCATCTTGTGGCCATCCATATCAAAGGCTATCTCGGCAAACTCTCCGCCCTTTGCGGATGTGTCATAGCATCCACAGGGTCAGCATGCGGTCTGGTCTATCTCAGGGGCGGCTCATATGAAGCCGTATGCTCCGCCATCAAGAACATGATAGGCAACATCACCGGAATGGTATGCGACGGGGCGAAGGTCGGCTGCGCCATGAAGGTGGCATCAGGAGTAGCCAGCGCGATCCAGTCCGCCGTACTCGCGATGGACGGGACCTGCATTTCCGAAAATGACGGAATCATCGAAAAGGACATAGAGAAGACCATCAGGAACCTCGGTCAGATCGGCTCTGTCGGGATGCAGAGCGCAGACAACATGATCCTCGACATCATGGTCTGCAAATAGGCTAATGTATTTCAATCAATTCGTTGAAATCAGTGGTATACCTGCGTGAGCGGTGATCGCTTCTGATGCCGTCGGCAAAATGCCCGAGGTGCTGTGAAGCTATGCCTATGACATCGGGGCCGGCGGCATGTCTCCGCTTTCTTGATGGCAAGGGGCTGCGGTTGCCTGGCTGGAGCCCGTCATTCACCGCATCCATCACTGACGACAGCATGTCCTGCCTGCGTCTTGTCTCGTCGTCGAAGCCGAAGATCACTCCCTGCACTGCATCGCTGTCCACTATGCCGTCGACCACTACTCCTGCCTTCTTGTACAGGAATCCCTCCCTGTATATCCTGTCCAGAGCCTTCAATGCAGCCGAGACTATTTCCTGTGTGCTGTTGGCCGCCACAGGCAGGGACACTGTCATCTCGGGACAATATTGCTCCAGGTCATCCCTGAACCTGTTTGTCCTCAGGAATACTGTCACCTGTCCTGCCGCTGTCCCCTCCTCCCTTAGCTTGCGGGCACAATGGGCTGCGAAATCAGCCACCTTGACGGCCAGTTCATCCTTTCCCGTGAGCATTTCTGCAAAAGAGCGGGATGTACATATGGATTTGCGTTTGTCCGGCAGTTCCTCTGCGAGACAAACTATGCCCTGAAGCTCCTTCCATGTCCTCACTCCAGGCACTGCGAAATGATGGTCCACCCATTCCTGGGGGCGTGCCACGAAATCCGCAGCCGTCACTATGCCCGACTCATGCATCTTCACCACATTCCTCCTGCCGACTCCCCACACATCCCCCACAGGCGTCAGGGCGAGCGCCTTTTGCCTTTTCTCATCAGTGTCTATCGTGCATACCCCATGATACCCCTTGTATTTCTTCGCAAAATGGCTCGCAATCTTGGCCAGTGTCTTAGTCGGAGCTATCCCTATGCTCACAGGGATTCCCACCCATTTCCTGATTTTCCGCACTAATTCCGAACACAGGGTCTTCACATAGTCCACAGGAAGCCCCTCCATTACCAAAAAAGCCTCGTCTATGGAATAGATTTCTATTTTCGGGACAGCCTCGGCAAGGATGGACATCACCCTGTCGGAAAGATCACCGTAAAGGATATAGTTGGAAGACCTGACTTCAAGTTTCCCTGCCTCTACCAGGTGCTTCACCTGATAGAACGGAGTCCCCATCTTTATCCCCATCTCCTTGCTCTCGTTGCTCCTTGCCACGACGCATCCGTCATTGTTGGAAAGCACCACGACAGGCCTGCCCTCCAACTGCGGCTGGAAGACCCTCTCACAGGAGACGAAAAAATTGTTGCAGTCTACAAGGGCATACATGACAAGTTCATACTTTCTTGATGACATATGTGACCACACCCCATATCCTCATGTCCCCGACATTCCCTGCATCATCACCGGATATCCTCCTCAATGCAAACTCCCCGTCGATGAAACATACCGCAAGGGAGCCTTCCTCGGGATCGAGAGACCTGTCTATCACCAGTACATCCCCTTTGTCCACTCCCTCTCTGCTCATAGCATTGCTGACCACCCTTCCGTAAAAGGTGGCTGCCGGATGAAGCACAAGTTCCTTGTTCAAATCGATGCAGGAAGTCATATAATCCTGCGCAGGGGACGGGAAAGCCATACTCGAGAAATTTAATCAACTGACAAAAATAGGAAAATTCCTGCCAAACGGATATTTTTGCAGGATGAAACTTTGGAGCTTCATAGACGAGGTCTGCCTGACTTTGTCAGGACATGGGATAAAAGTGAACATGAGCCGGCCGGACGGACTGGTTCTGCTTTCCGCTGAAGGTGCCGGAGGGCACAACGCAGGATTCATCCTGGCAGATCCGATGTCCGCCGATCCTTCCGCTGCAATTGAGGAATCAGTCCGCATAGACCATCTGTGCAAGGGACTTGACAACAGACCGATGATCATAGTCAGAGACCTGTGGGAAAGGGAGAAGGAGATGATGCAGGCCAGAATACTTGCCCACTGCGGAATATGCCGCAGGATATTCGCCCGCAACTGCGAAGTCCGCCGCATCGGACGACCTGAAGCCAACAGTTTCCTCGGGAAAAGCCACAGCTACGGAGGAGCCTCATGCAGATATTGCTACGGGCTGTATGTCAGGAGGTACACCGGCAGCTCTGCAGAAGAAGCACAAGACACGGTCAAGACTCGCTCACTGTATCCCGAAGGCGCCCTGGTGGCAGTTGCGGAATTCTCGAATGCAAGGAAATGGGTCAAGGGAGACAAAACGATAAGGTCATATGAATGGATAAGATATGCCTCGATGCCAGACCTTAGAATCAGCGGAGGCATGGGCAAGATCCTGCAAAAATTCATTGAAGACATCCGTCCTGACGACATAATGAGCTATGCCGACATGGAATGGTCCGACGGCTCCGTCTACAGACAGCTCGGTTTCACGGAAGAAGGGACAAAATCCCCCGTACTTTTCAGGATAGACCGCAACTCCTGGACACGCACGCCTGTCAGCCGGGAGGAATGCCACAACTTGGCTCCAATGGCATTGCCTGCACCTGACACCCTGGACAGCGGACTTCCTGCATTTTCGTATTACCGCAATCTCGGAAGCCTCAAGTTCCGCCTCAAGCTCACAAGCTGGTAATCCATGCAAAATAAAGTCGGCAAAACAGATACTTCATGGATATTTTTAGTATTTTTGCGCGGATTTTCAATACACATGATTATGGCAGCAATCGTAAAGACTGATTTCAATTTCCCGGGACAGGTCGATAAATATGTCGGCAAGGTCCGTGATGTCTACAACATCAAAGATGAATATCTTGTAATGGCTGTATCCGACAGGATATCCGCATTCGATGTGGTCCTGCCTGAAGGCATTCCATATAAGGGACAAGTGCTCAACCAGATAGCAGCCAAGTTCCTCGATGCGACTTCAGACATCCTTCCGAACTGGAAAATAGCTGTCCCAGACCCGATGGTGACCGTAGGACACAAATGCGAGCCTTTCAAGGTGGAAATGGTGATCAGAGGATACCTTTCAGGGCATGCCTGGAGAGAATACAAGGCTGGCAAAAGGACAATCTGCGGAATGGAGATGCCTGAGGGCATGGTTGAAAACCAGAAATTCCCGGAGCCGCTCATAACCCCTACCTCAAAAGCTGCCGAAGGGCATGACGAGGACATCTCAAAGGAAGAGATCATAGCTTCAGGACTTGTCAGCCGCGAAGACTATGAAAAACTCGAGGCCTACACCAAAGCCCTGTTCCAGAGAGGTACGGAAATCGCTGCCAAGATGGGACTGATTCTCGTGGACACAAAATATGAATTCGGAAAGAAAGACGGTGTCATCTATCTCATGGATGAAATCCATACTCCAGACTCATCCAGATATTTCTATGCCGAAGGCTATGAGGAAAGACTCGCTAAAGGCGAAAGGCAGAAGCAGCTTTCCAAGGAATTCGTAAGGGAATGGCTGATGGCCAACGGCTTCCAGGGACAGGAAGGACAGAAAGTTCCTGAAATGACCCCTGAAATCGTAGCCGGCATCACAGACCGCTACATCGAGCTTTACGAGCACATAACCGGGGAGAAGTTCGTCAAGGCGGAGGAAAGTTCCGCAGACGACATCCTCGCCCGTATCGAGAAGAATGTGACTGAGTGCCTCAAGACACTGTAACCGGTTATCTGACTTTTGCAAGACGGCTTATGAGTTCATCTCCTAAAGCCGTCTTTCTTTTTATATGGTCGAGTGTCTCCATCACAAAAGGATTGGACTCGAACTGTCCGCCCCTCACTTCCGCAAAATCCTGGTTTCTCGTGTCGATGTCACCGTCTGTGCCAAAGCCAGTCATGGCAGACAGGGAGAATTCCTTTTTCGCATCCTCATAGACCATCCTGTCCAGACCGACCACAGCATCTTTCCACTGCTCCACAATCCTGATTATGTCCGATGCTGTAATCTGCTCCGGGTCAATGCCGTAGAACTCTTTTATCCTGCCATATGCCCATGTCCATTCATAATCATAATAGCGGGCATGCATTTCACGGAAACGGGAATGTATCTGTTCCATATCACGGACTGCCCCGGACTCGATGTCGTCAAGGAGGGCTTCCACCTCGGATTTCGGGGCTATCATGCCTGAAACATCCACCCATTCCCCTTCTCCTGCGGCAAATTCAGGGACAAGTCTTTCCCTTATCTGCATATCATCTGTGAAATCCATCCCTTCAAGCCTCTTGATAATGGAATTGCCCATGAACTTGTTGATGGCAATGTCATAATACTTCAGTCCGTTCTTCAACGAGGAGCTCCTTATCTTCGCCCCCATATAGGAATATATGTCAGGTCCGTCGCCAGAAGCGGCAAGGATGGCCTTCAGAATATCCTTTGCCTTGAACATTTTCTGGATGGTGAACGGGCTGAGCAGATTGTAGTTGATGCAGTCCAGAAGGTCGGGATCCTTCCTTCCGTCGCGTCTCGGCCATTTCTTGGCGTCCCTGATTGTTCCGACACTCTTCAGGTTCACGCCAGGCACTATATAGGAGGTGCTCTGCTGCTCGATCAGATACGAAAACGGAAGAGATGAAGTGTCCAGATGGGTCACATGCCTTCCCATCACGAGGGAAAATGCCCCTATCTTGGCAGGCCAGAGCAGATAAGAATCAGAAGAGGTCTTCGCTCCCCTTTCCATTATTCCCTGATGGATAGGACCGAGCTTGTACATATGGTTGCTCTGGTTCGAGCCCGAGCCGGCATTCATGAAAGAGAACATCCCGGCAATCAGAAGGGTGGACTTGTGGTGGGTCACAGTGTACGGTCCTGCAAATATGGCGCATGCCTCACCGTTCTCTCCCTGGCAGTTGCTGAAAAACAGCGAATCCGTGGCCGAATATGTGTGTCCGAGCCGGCATGCCTGCCCGATGAAACATCTGGAGAATGTGACACCGTCCTCCACCGACGAACCGCTTGAAATGATGAAATCATCCCCTATCACGCCTACCCCGATATGCACCGGAGCATCCGCGTTGCTGTTGATGCTTCCGTTCTTCAGCCTCGCCGTCCCTTCTATCTTGCAGCTGTCCCCTATCTTTACATTCTTGATATAGCCTGCATCGGCTATCGTCACATTCCTGCCTATCTTTCCCGTCTCCGACGACACTGACCTTACATAATCCCCTATCAGAGACTTCAGTCCAGCCACAAGCCCGGGTCGGTGTCTGTACATGGCCATGACATATGCCTGCTGCGCGGAAAGCCTGTCGTATATCATCACCTCCCTGCCGCCAGTCTCATTGAGGACAGCCACTTCTACACCGTTGCCGAAGCTGCTCTCCCCGTCGGTGAGGATGATGTCCACATTCTCGATGAATGTCCCGTCACCAATCTCATAATTGGCGATATAATTCTTGACATTTTCGATGCAGCAGTCGTCTCCGACAGACACATTATGAAGAGTGGTGTAATAGAGACCCGAATGTTTCTTCATCCCTCCGGCAAGGAGGAACTCCTTTCTGAATGACCCGATCCGGATATGTCCCGAGAATCTGGTATGTGACACATAATCCGTGCTGAAATCTTCAGCCACCTCAATCTCCGACCAGTCTGCAGCAGTACACATCTGCGATTTGAGACGGCCGATCTCCTCCTGGGAAAGAAGTCTGTATGAGCCCATATCGTACCACAAGAAATGGTCCCCGAAGGACCATTATGAAAGTATAACAAATGAAGAGAGGATCAGAGCTACCAGAAGGAAAGCCCCGATCCTTTTCCCGAATTCAAGTATCATCTCTTTCATGGTGCATCAATTTATCCTCGACAGACATATAGATGCAATGCCTGCGTCCGATGTTGCATGACACCATGAAAATATTATGAGAAA
>JADIMD010000123.1 GCA_017695015.1 Candidatus Cryptobacteroides faecigallinarum
GGCATTGCGGGAAGTGATAGAGCAGGAGAAACCTGTCTATATCATCCCTGAAATAGAGGCCATAGCGACAGACGAGCTGGTCACCCTTGAGAAAGAGGGCTACAGGGTTATCCCTACCGCCAATGCTGCGAGACTGACCATGAACAGGGAAGGTATCAGGAGACTTGCAGCAGAGAAACTCGGTCTGCCTACATCAAGATATATTTTCGCAGAGACCAGGGAAGAATTCGACAATGCCGTCAAGGAAATAGGGATGCCTTGCGTCGTGAAGCCGGTTATGAGTTCCTCAGGTCACGGACAGAGCGTGATAAGAAGTGAAGCCGACATTGACAATGCATGGCATATTTCCCAGGAGGGCGGCCGTGCAGGCAGCGGAAAGGTCATTGTGGAAGGTTTCGTAGACTTTGATTATGAAATTACCCTTCTGACTGTCCGCCATTGTGCAGGCACCACATTCCTCAAGCCGATAGGCCATCATCAGGTGGACGGGGACTATAGGGAATCCTGGCAGCCCCAGGCTATGCCCCAGGCGGCAATCGCAAAGGCTGAACATATAGCCAAAGAGATTACTGACGCCCTTGGCGGATACGGGATTTTTGGAGTAGAGCTTTTCGTCAAAGGGGAGGATGTGATTTTCAGCGAAGTTTCTCCTCGCCCTCACGATACCGGCATGGTCACGATGGCTTCTCAGGACATGTCTGAATTTGCCCTGCATGCGAGGGCAGTGCTCGGGCTTCCTGTCCCGGAAGTTAAATTCTACAGTCCTGCTGCATCAAAGGCTATAGTTGTGGAAGGCAATACCAGGGAATACGAATTCTGCAATCTTGAAAAAGTCCTGGAGGAACCTGGAGTCTACATGAGAATCTTCGGCAAGCCAGAAATCAAGGGGCATCGCCGTCTCGGTGTCCTGCTCGCTACAGCCCCTACAGTAGAGGAGGCTCTTGCCAAGGTAGAGAGGGCGTACGCAAAACTCACTGTCAAGGTCTATTGATGCATAAAAGTGCTGGTCCGGTCATTCTGACTGGTCCAGCATTTTCAGATTATGCTCTGCCTTGATACGGTCGATGATTGCGCATACGACTTTGAATGTCCTGCTTTCTTCGGTGTAGACGGCCGGGGTAATGAAATTGACCCTCTTCTGTTTCAACAGTTTCCTGGCTGTGGCTTTCTTTCTGCTGATCTGAGGATTATAGACAGCTATTGAATTGCCCCCGAACATTTTGACTATTTTCATGCATGGCACATCCGTCTCCCCGTCCCCGAAATATATCATATGAGGGAACGGGATTCTCTTGTTTTCCTCAAGCTGGCTCTCGTTCACTTTCTTGTTGTCCCGTATGCTCAGGATGCCTTTGTTTATCTTGAAGATGAACTGTGTCTTTGCCGTGTAGTCTACTGCCACTCCGGGCCATTCTGCCTCGCCTTTGTCATTATAAAGGAACGAGCAGGCGAAAATCCTTTTGAATTCATGAGCTATGGGAGTGCCTTCCACGATTTCCGCAAGCCCTGAGGAATTTATGTAGTGCTCTATTATCACCCCGTGTTCCTTTCCGTATCTGTTTACGAGCCCGAACCATTCCTTTACGCCTTCGAACAGTTCTATGTCATGTCCGAATTTCTGGAAATCCTCCCTTCGCAGCTTGATGTCCCTCTTCTTCGCCTCGTCGAACATCAACTTCATGTAGCTCAGGATGTTGCTGGCATCCTGCCCCTTGGCGATGTCATCACTCATCCTCCAGAACTCCTCCGGGCTTTTCCCGAGGGCCTGGATGAACCCGAATTCCTGCATGTTCCCGGGCGACAGCGTCCCGTCGAAGTCGTATATCAGTGCGACAATTGGTCTTTTCCTCATTGGCAGCTATGTCTTTATATCCTCACAAACATACTGAAAAATCCTGTATGATGTAGATGCTGTATTGAAATTTTCTTACTTTTGTCATGATAACCGAAGCCAGGACGGCTTTTTAATACTGTATTATGGAACATTATTTTACCAGACTTCAGGATTCGATGCGCAGGAACTGGGACAGACCGGCGCTGTGCAACTATCATGGAGAAGAATTCACTTTCGGAGATCTTGCGACAAGGATCGAAAGATTCCATATCGTGTTTGAATCGATAGGTGTCGGGAAAGGGGACAAGATTGCCCTGTGCGCCAAGAATTCAGCCAGATGGGCTGTATCCTTTCTGGCGGTCACGACATATGAGGCGGTTGTGGTGCCTATCTTGGCGGATTTCCATCCTGACAGCATAGATTCGTTGGTGGACCATTCGGAAAGCAAGATACTTTTTACGGACTCTGACTTGTGGAAGAAACTTGACATCAAGAAGATGCCGCTCGTGAAGACTGTCGTGTCCGTCAATGATTTCAGCATCCTTTATACTGCCGATGACCATGTGGCAAAGGCTCTGGAGCAGCTTCCCGAGCTGTTCGCGGCGAAATTCCCTGAAGGAGTGAGACCGGAGGATGTCTCCTACCCGACAGACAATGCAGGGGATCTCGCCATAATCAATTATACATCTGGGACTACCAGCGCTCCTAAGGGAGTTATGCTGAGATACGAGTGCCTGTCTTCCAATGTCCAGTTCGGCCAGGACAATATCCCGTCCTACAATACCGACAAGATAGTCTCCATGCTTCCTCTTGCACATATGTACGGGATGATGTTTGAGTTCCTGTATCCTCTGTGCGGAGGCACGGCAATCTATTTCCTTGGGAAGACACCGACTCCGGCCCTGCTTCTCGGGGCGATGAAGGAAGTGCGTCCTTATCTTGTGGTGACTGTCCCTCTTGTCATGGAGAAGATTTTCAAAAGCGCCGTGCTTCCTGTGCTCAACAAGCCGTTGATGAAGGTGCTGACAGCAGTTCCGGGACTTGACAGAATTCTGTTCAATGCCATCAGAAAGAAGCTCCTGACCGCTTTCGGAGGAAATGTAAGGATGATAATCATGGGAGGGGCTGCCCTCAATCCGGAGGTGGAGAAATGGTTCAAGAAATTCCGTCTGCCATTTACCGTAGGGTACGGAATGACCGAGGCGGCACCGTTGCTCGCATATGAGGAGTGGCGAAAGTTCGTGCCGAGATCCTGCGGAAAGGCCATTGACAGGGAAGAGGTGAGGATAGATTCTGAAGATCCTCGGAATATAGTAGGTGAGATTCAGGCCCGAGGAGTGAATATCATGAGCGGATATTACAAGAATGAGGAGGCAACGAAGGCTGCATTCACTGCCGACGGATGGATGAATACAGGTGATCTCGGAGTCATAGATGCAGACGGCAACATCTTCATCAGAGGGCGCAGCAAGAACATGATCCTTTCTTCCAATGGGCAGAACATTTATCCTGAGGAGATAGAAGCGCTGGTCAACAATTCCCCTTATGTCGTGGAGACGGTCGTTGTGGACAGGAATTCAAGGCTTGTCGCCCTTGTATATCCGGACATCGACAAGCTGAAGGCTGACGGGATATCTGAAGCTCAGATTCCTGACAAGATGAATGAGATGATGGCGGAGGTCAACCGCTCTCTCCCTGTCTACAGCAAGATTGCCAAGGTGGAGACCGTGGCAGAGCCATTCGAGAAGACACCTAAGATGAGCATAAAAAGGTTCCTGTACAGTTAGAATGACTGTGCGAAACATGCTCTTGAATCGTGAATCCCTCCGGTATTGCAACTATCGGGGGGATTTCTGCATCTATTCGGCTGTTGGATTGTTTCAGATGAATAAGTTGATAGCCGCAATACTTGTGTCACTGCTTTCTTTTCCCTGTTTCTCGAAGGGGAAGGAGGACTGGCAGCCCTATGACCTGAAGAAACATGAATTCGCACTTTCAGGTGCGGTCTTTCCCGGGCGGTATGCTTTCGGGTATGATTTCGACTTCATTCCAAGGCTGTACAGCCCAACTTACTATGCCTCCGTGTCAGGATTGTACGACAATGCCGCGACATATAACAAGGAAAGGTCGACCAATACATGGACATTTTCCTATACCTATAATTTTACGCGGATATTTTCCCTGCAGGCGAGTCTGAGCTATGAAGGAGGATGGGACGAATATTACAGCAGGGCAGATGATTCGCTTGTAGGCATGACGGAATGCCATTATCTGACTCCGATGCTTACGGCAAGGTTCAGCTGGTTGAACAGAAATCTCGTGCGGATTTATTCTTCGGTAGGTGCAGGTATCGCCGTCTCCCTGACGGATGAGTATTACACTGTGTCGGATGATGGGGTCAGCACTCATCCTGAGACATATATTTCGCTTCAGGTCACACCTGTAGGCATTTCCGTCGGACGCAAACTGTTCGGATTTTTCGAGCTCGGGGTCGGGACGATATATGTCGGAGGATGTTTCGGGATAGGATACAGATTTTAGAACGGGAGGATATGAAGAAATCGTTATATATAGTTGCTGCCGTCTTTATGCTGCTGGCGCAGGGCTGTGTGATGTACAGCGACAAGGACGAGATTGAAAATGCCCAGGTCGATGTCTCTGACCTGATGTATTTCAATTATGTGTCCCCTGTGATAAGCATGGCGGAGCTGGCGGATTTTTTCGACCGATATCAGGATATCAGGACTGACAGGGACCAGGCTGAAGCTCTCGCAAGAAGTTATTTCGGGGAGTATTTCAATCCGCAAAATCTGTTCTATGAAGAGTTCTCTGTACATCCTTACTGGGGAAAGATCGCGGTCACTGAAACGGACGGACAGTATCTCGTCTATCCGTCGGTCGTCAGGGGGGGCATCCAGACCGTGTATACCGTGAAAGCCCTCGGAGGCAGATGTTATGAACTGTCATGTGATGCGACAGGCAGCCATGATGACTCCTGGAGATCTCTGGTGTCGGAATCCATGATAAGATGCGGAGATGACGGGTTGATAAGGGTAGATGCCATGCACATCGTCTATAAGGAAAATTCAGGGAAAAAGGAAGTGACAGTAGAGATGGATTCTTCCGACGGAAGTATGGCTGCCAGAATGTGTTGCGATGACATATATGACCGTTATCCTGTGTCAGGAACTCTTGGCTTTAACATTTCAGGCGATGTGACAGATGCCTTTGTTATAAGTTTTCATGAATATGGCTATGATATAGTCGCTGAATAAGTTTTGACAGATGAGAAAGTTATTCCTTTTATTGCCGCTGATTGCAGCATTCCCGTTGTTTGCAGCGGCGTCTTCATGGCAGGATGGCGACCGTCCATACAGGTATGAGGTGAATCTGAGCTGGGGCGGTTTCCCGATGCTTGATGCCCTCAATTTTTCCGGGTATGATTTCCTTTCCGTTCCTGATGAAGTGCCGTGTACCCCGAGATCTTTGGCGGACATCTATGCCGACTATACGGGACCTTCATATTCCACCGGGGTCATTTCGGCAGATTTCAACATCCAGTTCAAGAAATGGTTCGCTCTCGGTATTCAGGCCAATTTCGACGGAATATGGTCTTCCCTGCATTCTTCTGATACTGGAGAGAGGCTCGGTAACTGCAGCGGTGTGGCGTTTTCCTTTCTTCCATATGCGAGATTCACCTACCTCAATCGACCGGTCGTGAAACTGTATTCGGCGGTCGGCCTCGGCATCGGTGCAGGATACAGAAAATTCGACAATAACGGCTGGGAGGAAACTCTTGTCTATCCTGCTTTTCAGGTTACTCCGATAGGAATTATGGTCGGACGGAGGGTGTATGGCCTTTTTGAACTCGGTGCAGGTACTGTATATGTCGGATGCAGGGCCGGGATAGGTGTCAGATTTTAAATGGATTCGGATATGAAAAGATTGTTTATATATGCGATGGCGATGCTCATGCTCGTGTCATGCCGTCTTGACAACGGAACCGGCACACACCGCACTCCGGCTGCTGTTGAAAACTACACATCCGGCCTGATGTACAGTGTAGTGGTCAATTCAACAGAATTTCTCGATGAGGCCATTGTCCTTGACACATATCTCAAGCTTTCCGAGGAGGAACGGCAGGATGCAAGGTACGACTATCTGAGAGACAATCTCAAACAGTATGACGAAAATACCTATGTCTACGAAAACTACAAGGTCTTTTCTACTGGCGGTGTGTCGTTGACTGAGCCGGGCAGCACATGGACTGTCAAAATATCCGTGGAAAATCTGTCTGACTATATGTACAGGAACTATTATCTCGGGCTGCTGTATGGCGGCGCCGGTGACGGGCAGTCAGGGCAGGAAGACAACGGTGCTGTCACATGGACCTTGACATGTACGGATACTGACTGCTGGAACATGTCAGTAGGCAGTGCTTCTTCCGTTATGATGGAAGCCGGCTTTGTCGGGACAAAGGCGGAACTGTCGGAAGGTTATGACTACCGCGGTTCAGGATATGATTACACGGCTGATGTCTCTGGAGTAATAGCGGAAGATGACAATGGTTACAGCGCAGTTTTCAAAGCTGATGATTTCCATTATTTCTATGAAGAGTATGAAGGCTCGTACTGGGACGGCTTTGAAGAATATGCAGGCGGATATTACAGGGATTTCACGGTGACTTTGAGACTGGATATATATCACGGAGGCGCGCTGCGTGACTGGTGTGTGCAGTATACGACTTCATCAGGCACTGATTTCCTGACCAGTGTGGACAGCAGTCTGCCTTTGTAGTGCTTTATACAGGCGTTACGGTTCCCGTACCTTTTGATTGACTCGGCTGACAATTTGTCAGCCGTTTTCTTTTGGAATGCCTTTTGACTTCATCGCAGATATCAGAAAATAAAGTTAAAAGGAGATATATAATATGGCAAAGAAAAAAGGCACTACAGGAACGATCGGTGTCACTACCGAGAATATTTTCCCCGTAATCAAGAAGTTCCTGTATTCGGACCACGAGATTTTTCTCAGGGAGCTGGTAGCCAATGCAGTGGATGCCACGCAGAAAGTGAAGGCTCTTGCGTCTTCGGGTGATTTCAAGGGAGAGCTCGGGGATCTTTCCGTACGCATTGAGCTAGACGAGAAAGAAAGGACGCTGAAGATAATCGACCGCGGTATAGGTATGACTGAAGACGAGGTCGACAGATACATCAACCAGATTGCATTCAGCTCGGCAGGGGAGTTCCTTGAGAAATACAAGGACCAGATAGGCAATATAATAGGTCATTTCGGACTCGGCTTCTATTCTGCCTTCATGGTTGCGGAGAAGGTTACGGTCGAGACCCTTTCATGGCAGGAAGGAGCCAAGGCTGTGAAGTGGTCCTGCGACGGCTCTCCTGAATATGAAATGTCGGACTGCGACAAGACTGACAGAGGTACTGTGATAACTCTGTATATCGACAAGGAGGAGGAAGAATTCGCCAAGAAGGACCGTATAGCGTCCCTGCTTGACAAATACTGCAAATTCATGCCTGTCCCGGTTGTTTTCGGAAAGGAACAGGAGTGGAAGGACGGCAAGTATGTGGATACCGACAGGGACAATGTGATCAACAAGGTCGAGCCTCTGTGGATGAAGAAGCCGTCAGAGCTCAAGGATGAGGATTACATGAACTTCTACAGGACATTGTATCCTATGGGCGAAGATCCGTTGTTCTATATCCATCTGAATGTGGACTATCCGTTCCACCTTACAGGAATCCTGTATTTCCCTAAGATAAAGGACAGGATGGATATTACCCGCAACAAGATCCAGCTCTATTGCAACCAGATGTTCGTGACTGACAGTGTGGACAATATAGTCCCTGATTTCCTGACCCTGCTCCACGGCGTGATAGATTCTCCTGACATTCCGTTGAATGTGTCAAGAAGCTATCTGCAGAGCGATGCAAATGTCAAGAAGATTTCTGGATATATTACCAGGAAAGTGGCTGACAGACTTGAGGATATCTTCAAGAATGAAAGGAAGTCCCTGGAGGAGAAATGGGACAACCTCAAGCTTTTCATAGAATACGGTATGCTCAGCGACGAGAAGTTCTGCGAAAGGGCCATGAAGTTCTGCCTCCTCAAGAATACTGACGGAAAATATTTCAGCATAGACGAGTACAAGAAAGCTGTAGAGGCAGAGCAGACTGACAAGGACAAGAAATTGGTGCTGCTGTATGCCACTGATGTCGAGGCGCAGTACCCTTATATCGAGAGCGCCAAGAACAAAGGATACGATGTGCTGCTGATGGATTGCCAGCTGGATTCACATTTTGTCAATCTGCTGGAAATGAAGATCGAGAATACGAGGTGCGCAAGGGTGGATTCAGACAGCATAGACAATCTGATACCTAAGGAGGAGAAGATAAAGCCGGAACTGGCAGACGACCAGAAGAAGGATCTTGGTCTGCTTTTCAAGGCTGTTCTTCCTTCAGAGAACAGCTATAATGTGGAGGCTGACAATCTCGGTGAGAATGCGGCTCCGATTCTTATAACCCAGTCAGAGTTCATGCGCCGTTATCGTGAAATGTCTTCTCTTGGCGGTGGTATGAATTTCTATGGTGAGATGCCTGCATCGTATACGATTACAGTAAACATGCAGAATCCATTGGTCGCCAAGATAATGGAGGCAAAGAACGCTTCAGTGAAGCCGGAGGAGGCCGTGGCCGATGCTCCATCTGATGCTACTGATGAGCAGAAGAAGGCAGTGCGTGAGGCCAAGGATGCTGCTGCGGACGCCCACAAGAAGGAGATAGAGGAGTTCGCCCATGGTAATGAGATCCTGAAGCAGATTACTGACCTGGCGCTCCTTGCCAACGGCATGCTTAAAGGCAAGGCTTTGAGCGAATTCATCAGCCGCAGCGGCAAAGTCGTTGCAGATGCGTATCTGAAATAGGATAATAGCGGATTTGTGATAAGAAATGTCCTGACTCCGGATGTTGAGTCAGGACATTTTGTCTTTCCTGTCAGCCAGTCTTGGTTATGCCTGCCTGATAAGGTTGAGGAATTCGTTTCTGGTCCTTTCGTCTTTGAGGAATACTCCGGAAAAGGCCGATGTGGTGGTTATCGCATTCGCCTTCTGGATTCCCCTTATCTGCATGCAGGTGTGTGATGCCTCGATTACTACCGCTACTCCCAATGGTTTGAGTGTGTCCTGAATGCAGTCCCTGATCTGGACAGTCAGCCTTTCCTGCACCTGGAGCCGTCTTGCGTAAGTCTCCACGACCCTTGCTATCTTGCTGAGGCCAGTGATCGTCCCGTTCGGGATATATGCCACATGCGCTTTGCCTATGAACGGCATGATATGGTGTTCGCAGGTGGAGTACAGCTCGATGTTCTTTACCAGGACCATCTGGCTGTATTCTTCCTTGAACATTGCGCCGCGGAGTATCTCAGCCCCGTCTTCGAGGCTTCCTTTTGTCAGGAACTGCAGCGCCTTGGCGACTCTTTCAGGAGTCTTGACAAGTCCTTCCCTGTCAGGATCTTCACCGAGAAGACGCAGGATTTCCTTGTAATGTGCCGCTATCTTCCGGGTGGTATCAGGATCGTATATTTCTTCTTTCTGGTATGCCATTTTACTTTTGGTATAAATGTTGCGTGGCGGTATCGCGCCGTACAGGTCTGCAAAAATAGCAAAAGAAATCTATCGGCGGAAGCTGTTTGGAAAATTCTGATATATCTCATGTAAAATTTCGTGAAATATTAGGATGCTTCTAAGATTTTTATCTATATTTGCGACCCGTTAGACATTAGGGATAACATTTTGATTTATAACATAAAACGGATTAACACCAGAAGCTATGTATTGGACACTTGAACTTGCGTATAGACTGGAGGACGCGCCGTGGCCTGCTACAAAGGAAGAATTGATTGACTACGCAACACGTTCTGGAGCCCCGCTCGAAGTAGTGGAGAATCTTGAGGAACTTGAAGATGACGGAGAAATCTACGAAAGCATCGAAGACATCTGGCCCGACTACCCCACCAAGGATGATTTTTTCTTCAACGAGGAGGAGTATTGATTCTCTTTGAATAGATTAAAAGATTGAAAATCAGCGCGATGAACAAAGATAATTTGTTTGTCGCGCTGGTGTTTTATGGTGTCAGGTGGTGCGGTTTATTTGTCTAAAATGCGGTTTTTCTTCTCAAAAACTGGGTTTGTTTGTCTAAAATACATTACCTTTGCTTCTCCTCAGGAATATTAAATTGTGAGGAAAAGCATATGGGAAGACCGAAAAGACTATATCCATTGGGCAAATACCGCCTTCGTACACCAAAGGAGGTGGATAAGGAAAAAGCATATCCTGTCGAGTTGGAATATACTTGGAACAGGCAAGTCATCAGAAAGACTACGAATGTCTTTGTGAAAGTTGCGGACTGGAATCCGAACGGAAACCAGGGGCGTGGTGCTCTGCGTGCCAGCTATGGGGATGAGTACAAGAGACTAAATAATCTCCTGCTTTCCCGTGTGGACAAGGTTGATTCACTTCTTGCGGAGTATAATCAGGCTCATCCGAATCAGATTACGACTGAGGTGATAGCAGGCCTGCTTGCCGACAAACCTCTGGCACGTAAGGATCAGGGAAAGGATTT
>JADIMD010000124.1 GCA_017695015.1 Candidatus Cryptobacteroides faecigallinarum
TGAAATCAGCTGTTGTTGCCATAAATATGTGTGTTTAATTGTAATTCACAGTGTTTCGGGCGCAAAATTATAAAATTGTCAGTTTCCTGCAAAATTTTCTGTCAATAGAAGCGCCTTATGGCGGCGGCTATCTGCTCAAGCAGCCATTTGGGAGTGGATGTTGCCCCGCATACGCCCACATTGTCTTCCCTCCTGAACCATTCTTTTTTCAACTCACTTTCCGAAGAAATGTGATATGTCCTGATGTTCAGCGATTTACACAGGTCACACAAGACCTTTCCGTTGGAGCTCGCCTTCCCTGACACAAAAATTATGATATCATGGTCCAATGCGAAACGGGAAAGCTTGGCATGTCTTGTAGCCACCTGGGAACAGATGGTGTTATGCACCACAAGAAGCCTCCTTCCCTTGAACTGGGTGATGGGCATTTCGTTGGCCGCCGCCATCATCTCCTCCAGCCTGGAACATATGGAAGAATATTCTGCAGGACTCTTTGTGGTCTGGGAAAATATTTCCACAGGATTGTGCAGGCAAATCGTCCCGTCCGCAATCAGGTCGGAAAGCATTTTCATGTCCTCTATCACAATGGCGTCACCACCGACCTGGCCAAGCAGCCCCATCACTTCCGGATGCCCTATTTTCCCGAAAATTATGACCTGGCCTTTCCGCGGACCGTCATGCATTCTCCCGTATGCCTGACGGATGTCCTGTTGGAGCTTGAGTACCACGGGACAGGTGCAGTCTATTATCTTGAATCCCAAAGATTCCGCTTTCGAATAAGTCGCAGGAGGCTCGCCATGTGCCCTGATGAGGAGGCTTTCCCCAGAGGCGTCCTGCATCTCCTCAAGGTCCTCCTTGTCCACAGTCACAAGACCTTTCTGTCCCAGACGGGAAAGCTCCGACTCGTTGTGTACTATGGCGCCAAGAGAATACAGTCTTTTCTCCTGTCCGTCCTCAATGTGGTCCAGATAATCTTCGGCTTTCTCGATAGCCCTGATGACACCTGCACAGAAACCTGAATTCTTGTCGACTTCAACTGTCATATGCAATAATTTTTCAGTCAGTCTCCTTGACAGAGAATTTCTCGGAAATCAGATGACGGAGCCACACCATCTGCTCGTCTATGGTCATGGCAGAATTGTCAAGGACAACAGCATCCTCAGCCTTCTTCAGAGGAGACACTTCCCTGTGGGAGTCGATGAAATCCCTTTCCTTGATGTTTTTCATCACTTCTTCCAGATTGACATTCTCCCCTCTCCGTATCATCTCGTCCGCTCTGCGCCTGGCCCTGACTGCCGTGTCGGCAACCATGAAAATCTTCAGCTCGGCCTCAGGGAACACCGTAGTGCCGATATCCCTGCCGTCCATAACCACCCGTTTTTTCTTGCCGAACTCCCTCAGGCGCTCATCCACGAAACTGCGCACTTCGGGCACTGTGGCAATCGGGCTGACCTTTTCTGAAACTGCCAATGTCCTGATTTCCTTCTCAACGCATTTCCCTCCGATATATGTCCTGCTGCCATCTTCCTTGGCCTCGAAATGGATGTCGAGCCCTGGCAATGCCCTTCCCAAAGCCTGCCTGTCAATCTCTCCTGAAGGGGAAATGATACCGTGCTCTATGGCATACAAGGTGACTGCCCTGTACAGGGCTCCTGAATCTAAATAAAGGAAAGAGAACTCTGAAGCAATCCTCTTTGCAAAAGTGCTCTTCCCTGTGGACGAATAGCCGTCGACAGCTATGATAATGTCAGGTATCTTCATCTCAGTACACAGATCGTTAGGGGTAGCAAAATTATAAAAATTTGTGTAAACACGGAAATTTGTCCGATATTTGTATCTGTTGCTGGCCTGGACAATGCCGGTTGACGGACATAAAACACGAAATACATGAAAATTCTCATAATTGATGACGAACGCGCCATCAGGAATTCACTCAAGGAGATACTGATGGACGAAGGCTACGAAGCCGATGTGGCTGAAGACGGGGCCCAGGGCGTGGACATGGCGCTCAAAGAGAAATACAGTGTGATTTTCTGCGACATCAAGATGCCGAACATGGATGGAATCGAGGTTCTGGACAAATTCATGGAAGAAGGCGTGGATGCCGCAGTCATCATGATTTCCGGGCACGGAGACATAGACACGGCAGTGGAATGCATCAAGAAAGGGGCCTTTGACTTTATCCAGAAGCCTCTGGACCTCAACAGGATACTCATCACCATCAAGAACGCGACAGATAAGGTCACCCTCATCTCCAAGACAGAAAGGCTCGCTTCGGAAACATCAAGGCTCAAGAAGAAAGTCTACGGTCAGGAAATGGTCGGAGAGTCAGCCCCTATCCAGAAAGTGAGGGACATGATAGACAAGGTCGCACCGACAGATGCAAGAGTGCTTATCACAGGTGCAAACGGTACGGGCAAAGAATTGGTGGCGAGGACATTGCACCAGAAAAGCATGCGGTCCCAGATGCCTTATGTGGAAGTCAACTGTGCTGCCATCCCTTCGGAGCTTATCGAAAGTGAACTGTTCGGACATGAGAAAGGGGCATTCACCTCTGCCGTCAAACAGCACAAAGGCAAGTTCGAGCAGGCGGACGGGGGAACACTGTTCCTGGACGAAATCGGAGACATGAGCCTTGCCGCCCAGGCGAAAGTGCTGAGAGTCCTCCAGGAAAGGAAACTCTCGCGTGTCGGAAGCGACAAGGACATCAGCGTGGATGTAAGGGTGCTTGCCGCAACCAACAAGAACCTCAAGGAAGAGATTGCAAAAGGGAATTTCAGGGAAGACCTTTACCACAGGCTTAGCGTAATAGTTATCAATGTACCTTCCCTCGACGAAAGGAAAGACGACATCCCGATACTGGTCAACCATTTCATAGACCAGATATGCACCGAGACAGGGATGCAGCGCAGGGAAGTTGACGCAGACGCGATGCAGCTTCTCGTGGACAAGACCTGGACAGGGAACATCAGGGAGCTGCGCAATGTCGTGGAAAGGCTTCTGATCCTCTCGGGCAGCAGGATTACAGCCCAGGACATACACGCCTATGTCTATTGACGACAGGGTATTGACGGAAAAGGGGCTGGCCGGTTTTCTGGACAGCCCCTTCTGTTGATTGTAAAGAAGTCCTATTCTTCAGTATCCTGCTCTGCGTATGCTTTCAGGAGCTTGTCCTGAACATCGGAAGGAACAGGCTGATAATCAGCAAACTCCATAGTGAATGTTGCACTTCCGGATGTAAGGGAGCTGAGAGTAGTGGAATACTTGTAGAGCTCTGCAAGAGGGACGCGGGCCTTGATGACATCGAATCCCTTGTCACTACCCATTCCTTCGATTAGGGCGCGGCGGTTCTGAAGGTCAGACATGCATGAACCCATATATTCAGAAGGAGTCATGACTTCAAGACTGTAGATAGGCTCCATGATCTTCGGTCCTGCATTGCGGAACGCCTCCTTGAATGCATTGCGGGCTGCAAGGACGAATGAAATTTCATTCGAATCCACCGGATGCATCTTGCCGTCGAACACATACACACGGATATCACGGGCAAGCGAACCTGTAAGAGGTCCTTCGCTCATCTTCTCCATTATACCCTTGAGAATTGCAGGCATGAACCTGGCATCGATGGCACCTCCGACAATACAGTTGTAGAACTCGAGCTTGCCGCCCCAGTCAAGGTCGAAACTCTCCTTGCTCTTGATGTTGAGCACCATTTCCTTGCCGTCCACCTTGAACTTGTTGGTGGCTTCAACCCCTTCCACAATCGGGCAGATGAGAAGATGCACTTCACCGAACTGGCCTGCGCCTCCGGACTGCTTCTTGTGACGGTAGTTTGCGACAGCAACTTTGGTGATGGTCTCCCTGTAGGAAATCTTAGGAGGGAACATCTCGATCTCTATCTTGTTCTCGTTCAGAAGTCTCCATCTGACAATATTGATGTGCTGCTCGCCCTGTCCCTTGAGGATAGTCTGCTTGAGTTCCTTGGAATATTCAACTATGATGGTAGGGTCTTCTGCAGACATCTTTGCCAGAGCCTCACCCATCTTTTCCTCGTCCTTCTGCTCCTTTGCCTTGATGGCTGTACGGAACTTGGATGCAGGGAACTTGATATGCTCATACGCGATGTCGCATCCCGGCTGTGCAAGTGTCACATTGGTCTTTGCCGCCCTGAGCTTGACTGTACACCCGATGTCTCCGGCAAACAGGTCAGAGACTTTCTCTTTCTTCTTTCCTGCCACGGCATAGATGGCGGTAATCCTTTCCTTATCACCTGTCTCGGGGTTCTCGAGATCCTGACCTTCCGTCAACTCTCCCGACATCACCTTGAAATATGCCACCTCACCGAGATGAGGCTCCACTGCTGTCTTATATATAAAGAGTGTAGTAGGAGCATCCTGCTTGCACTCCACCTCGTTTCCGTCCTTTGTCATTGCCTTCCTGTCAGCAGGAGAAGAAGCCACCTTGATGGTGAACTCCATGAGCCTCTTGACTCCTATGTCCTTCTTTGCCGACAGGCAGAACACAGGCAGCACCTCGCCTGCCTTGCATCCGATGCCTATACCCTTGCGGATCTCGTCCTCGGTCAGCACACCTGCCTCGAAGAACTTCTCCATCAGGGTATCATCATATTCTGCCGCCCTTTCGATGAGCGCAGACCTGAGCTCTTCAGCCTCAGCCTTGTACTGTTCTGGAATTTCCAGGTCTTCCCTGGTCCCGTTCTCGTCCTTGAAATGATAGTATTTCATCTTGAGGACATCTATGAATCCGTCGAATGACGGTCCCGGATTGACTGGATACTGGATAAGCACCGGCTTCTTGCCGAATGCCTCCTTCATGGAATCAAGGGTGTTCTCCCATGAAGCCTTCTCCCCGTCCAGCTGGTTGACGCCCACTATAAGAGGAATACCGTACTGCTCTGCATAGCGGGCAAAGATTTCCGTCCCCACCTCGACTCCCTGCTGGGCATTGATCAGAAGGACTCCCGTGTCGCAAACCTTGAATGCAGACACTGCTCCTCCGACGAAATCGTCTGCGCCCGGAGTGTCGATTATATTGAATTTGGTGTCCATGAACTCCGCATACAGTGGAGTCGCATATATGGACCTCTGGTTGATCTGTTCGATCTCGGAATTGTCCGAGACTGTATTTTTGGATTCTACCGTCCCGCGGCGCTCGATGACCTTGCCTTCAAAGAGCATCGCTTCAGATAATGTGGTCTTTCCCGACTTGGTGCTGCCGAGGAGAACCACATTACGGATGTTTTGAGTTGAATAAGCTTTCATGTGTACTTATGATTTATTAGTTTGTGTTTCCAGTGCCGTGTGGTAACAACACATCCTTGCAAACTTAATAAAATATTATGTAAATAACAATCCAATTCACAACAAATATAAAGGAATATGTCCCCTGTATGCTTTCAATATGTCAGCTCCGGACAATCCGAAACTGTCATAGAGATACCTGTCCATTTCCCCGGCAGACACTCCTGCCTTGCTGCACATCTCTTCGAATGACATGTTTTTACCGTTCTCCGTTCCCGATTCGAGCAACAACGCAAAACGCTCGAGCTTCCTGTCCATGACCGACCTTTCCATAACGAATATTTTTATTTGCAAATCTCCTGCATCGGATTCTGACAAGCAATAGCCCGATGCTGTTTTATCTTTTTTGCTATATTATTTTTTCTCTTTTTTATCATTTTTCTGTTTTTGATATCTGTTTCTTGTCATTGGCAACTATTTCTTGCCTTTATTTGACATTGCCGAACTCTTCTGTTGCGAACGAAATCTGCTTTGAGTATCTTTGTCAGGATTATATTGCGGCTATGAGAAAGACGGAATTACTGAGTTTCATGAACGGCAGCCTGATCGAGGCCGGGTGCGACGAAGCAGGAAGAGGCCCTATCGCAGGACCCGTATTCGCCGCTGCAGTGATTCTGCCGCAAGACTTCCGCCATCCGCTGCTGGATGACTCCAAAAAGATGACTGCATCAGCAAGGGAAACCCTGGAACCGGTGATACAGAAAGAAGCCGTCGCATTTTCCGCCATGTCCGTAAACGCAGATGAGATAGACAGGATAAATATCCTGAACGCGTCCATTGCCGCCATGCAGGCCGCAGTGATGCACCTTTCTCCAGTGCCCGAATATCTTCTGGTCGACGGCAACAGGTTCAGGACATTCTCACATATCGCTTCAATCATCGGCCACGACACCTCTGACAGCGCCCTTTCGTACATCGCAGGGATGAAGGACAGGATACGGGAATTCGACCGCATTCCGTTCAGCTGCATAGTGAAAGGAGACGGGAAATATGCATCCATAGCCGCCGCGTCAGTGCTCGCCAAGACCGCAAGGGACAGGTACATGCGCGAAATAGCAAAGGATTATCCGGAATACGGATGGGAGCGCAACATGGGCTACCCTACCCCGGAGCATATAGAAGCAGTACGGAAATACGGACTGACTCCGCACCACCGGAGGTCTTTCCACATCAAGGAACTCGAACCTGCCCTTTTCTGAGGGCGGAAACATACGACACTAAACAAAATCTGCCATGGCTATCGCAAAAACATTCATGATCGGAATCCTGCTCGGGGCTGTCGTTGCTTCAGCGGACATCTGCAACGGGACCACGAAACCAGACGGGGGATATGCCCATCTCAAGGACATCCCATATGTTTCACAAGATGAAACAGACCCATACAAACTCGAAAGGTGCAAGCTTGACCTGTATTATCCGGAAGACACTGAAGGCTTCGCCACATTGGTCTGGTTTCACGGAGGAGGGCTCGAAGGAGGCTCGAAATCCCTCATGGGCGAATTCAGGGAGCAGGAGTTTGCAGTGGCTGACATCAACTACAGGCTTTATCCGAAAGCTAAATGCCCTGCATATATCAATGATGCCGCCGAAGCCGTCGCATACATATTCAAACACATAGCAGAATATGGAGGGGACCCGTCCAGAATCTATGTCGGAGGTCATTCCGCAGGAGGATACCTCACCCTCATGCTCGTGCTGTGTCCGGAATATATCGCGGCATACGGGGCGGATGCGGACGACATCCGGAAGGCATATCCTGTCAGCGGACAGACATTCACCCATTTCACCATAAAGAAGGAACGGGGGATGTCCATGGACCTGCCTTATATAGATGAATATGCTCCGATAAACAATGTGAGGAAAGAAGGCGCTCCACTCATGCTGATTACAGGGGACAGGGACTTGGAAATGCTGTGCAGATTCGAGGAGAACGACTGTCTGATGAGCATTCTGGAACATTTCGGGCACCCCGCCGTGCTGTATGAGCTCGATGGTTTCAACCACAGCAATGTCATCGGACCTGCCGCCCTTCTCATCCGCGAGGACATCAAAACAGACATGGCCAGGACAGCCGGGAAAGATTCGGAATGAAAATATATTCCGTATATTTGGCTGCGCCATATATACTGTTCACGCCTCGGCAATCGCAAACAAGTTTGCATTGCACTCGGCTTCTGCGTATATTTGCAAGCTTTAACATACTGCTGAATCAGTAAACAGACATGATATGAAGAAATTTATTTGTTTTTTGACTGTCCTGACAGTATTTGCATCGGGAATCAGGGCAGACGAAGGAATGTGGATGCTCCCTCTGTTGGAGAAAATGAACGGAAAGGCTCTCGAAGAGGCAGGATGCCGCCTGAGCCCTGACCAGATTTACAGCATCAACCACTCTTCCCTCAAGGATGCGGTAGTGCAGTTCGGAGGAGGATGCACCGGAGAAATCATCTCCGACGAAGGACTGCTGGTGACCAACCATCATTGCGGATATGCCAGCATCCAGCAGCTCAGCAGTGTGGACCATGACTATCTGACAGATGGATACTGGGCCATGAACAGGTCGGAAGAACTTCCAGTGGAAGGGCTCAGTGTAACATTCCTGGAATACATGGAAGATGTAACCGCTGACTTCGAGGCAGGTCGCAAGAAGGCAGAAAAGATGTTCAGGGACAGCACCGACAAGGAAGCTCTCGTGATAAACTACCTCAACGAGCATGTATACGGCAAGATCCTCAACAAGGCTGAAGAGGATTTCCCTGAGTGCGACTCCTACATCATGCCTTTCTACAATGAAAATGTATATTATCTGATAGTATATAAGGAGTACAGGGACATCAGGTTCGTAGGGGCACCGCCTTCCTCTATCGGAAAGTTCGGGGCAGACACCGACAACTGGGTATGGCCGCGCCACACCGGAGACTTCTCGATGTTCCGAGTATATGCCGACAAGAACAACAATCCGGCAGACTATTCTGAAGATAATGTGCCTTACACTCCAAAGCAGTCTCTGAAGATATCTCTCAAAGGATTCCAGGAAGGCGACTTCACCATGATTATGGGATACCCTGGAACAACCGTCAGGTTCCAGACCGCTCCTGAACTGCAGAATATGCTTGCGCAGAATGACATAAGGATTGCAGCAAGGACCGTAAGACAGGATGTGATCCTTGAGGATATGCTTGCCGACCCTGCTGTCAAGATACAGTACGCCAACAAATATGCGAACTCTTCCAACGGATGGAAGAAATGGAAGGGAATGAAACTCGCATTCGAGAAACTGGACATTATCGGCAGAGCGGAAGCGGAAGAAGCAGCATTCTCGGAATGGGTCAGCTCAAACAAGAAACGCTCCGCCAAATACGGGGACTGTCTGGCGACCATCAAGAACGCTACGGAAAAGCTCACCGGGCCTTATTCCGTATTCACCACCCTTTCCGAATCGGTTGCCAGAATCGAGCTCGCGTCATTTGCAATGAAATGCAATTCAGCGCTGATGGACACGACAGAGGCGGCTGTTTCCGATGCCATTTCCTCTGTCCGTGACCTGTACAAGGATTACTCCGAACCTACAGACCGCAAGGTGGCAAAGGCACTCATCAAATTCTACAGGGACAACATTTCCCCTGAATATTATCTTGAAGGAATCGGAGACTTCGCATCAATGGATATCGATGCTTATGTGGACAGCCTGTTCGACAACAGTTCCTTCACCTCTCTGGAGAAACTGAAAGAACAGACGGCAGCAAAAGGCGCTTCCGCCATCACCGATGACCCTGCAGTGGCACTCGGGAAAGCATGCAACAAAATCCTGGATGAAAGCTTCACTCAGATGCGCGCATACCTTGAAAAGATAGGCGAAGGCAGGAAAGCCTACACTGCTGGACTGCTGGAGTGGAAGAAGGGAGAACCTTCCTACCCTGATGCGAACTTTACCATGAGATTGACTTACGGCTCGGTGAAGTCCTACTCTCCTGCCGATGCTGTGCTCTACAGATACTACACCACCCTTGACGGAGTGATGGAGAAAGAAGACCCGGACAACTGGGAATTCGTAGTGCCTGCAAAGCTCAAGGAGCTCTGGAAAAACGGAGACTTCGGAGAATATGCCATGGCTGATGGCAAGATGCCCGTGGCCTTCCTTACCAACAACGACATCACCGGCGGAAATTCTGGTTCTCCTGTCCTCAATGCAGACGGCGAGCTGATAGGACTGGCCTTTGACGGCAACTGGGAATCCATGAGCAGCGATGTGATGTTCGAGCCTGAACTCCAGAGATGCATCTGCGTGGACATCCGCTATGTGCTGTTCATCATGGACAAGTTCGGAGGGGCCGGTTACCTGCTCGATGAAATGAATATAGTACGGTAACATCCTCAACGAAGGATATGCTAAACTGAATAGATATGACATCTGAAGAAATAATCAGGATTCTGCAGGAAGTGGAGCATCCGGGCAACGGTGACAGGGACATCGTGGACCTCGGAATGGTGGAAAGCGTACAGACTGACGGCAACAAAGTGACTGTCAACCTCGCCTTCCCGAAACACCGCGACCCTCTGTCAGAATATCTTGTAGGCAGTTGCAAGGCTACCATAATAAGACATTTCCCTCAGGCGGAAGTCGAGGTAAAGACTTCAGTAAAGGAGGCTGCACCCAAGAAAAAGCCCGGGCTGGATCTCGGTTTCGAGGAGCTGAAGAATGTACGCCATCTGATAGGCGTGGCTTCAGGCAAAGGCGGAGTAGGGAAATCCACAGTGGCAGTCAATCTGGCCGTTGCCCTCGCCCGGGAAGGGTACAGGGTGGGTCTTGCGGACGCTGACGTATACGGACCTTCCGTTCCGAAAATGACAGGTACGGAAGGGGCTGTTCCCGATGCTTTCAACGACCCTGAACTCGGCAGGGACGTGATAGTCCCCATAGAGAAATACGGAGTGAAGTGGATGTCCATCGGATATTTCGCCAAACCGGAGCAGGCACTCATATGGAGAGGGCCGATGGCCTGCAATGCGCTCAAACAGATGATACTGCAGGTCCGTTGGGGAGAGCTCGACTTCCTGCTCATAGACATGCCTCCGGGAACAGGGGACATACACATCAGCCTCGTGCATGACATCCCGTTCGAGGGGGCAGTGATTGTGAGCACTCCACAGGATGTAGCCCTTGCAGATGTCGAGAAAGGGGTCAACATGTTCAGAAACCAGAGCATCAACAAGAAGATTTTCGGATTAGTGGAGAACATGGCATGGTTCACCCCCGAGGAACTTCCCCAGAACAGATACTATATCTTCGGCAAGGACGGAGGCGCAAGAATGGCGGAGAAATACGGCATCCCTCTTTTAGGACAGATTCCTATCGTGCAGAGTATCCGAGAGGGAGGCGACAGCGGTGAACCTGTGGCTCTTTCTTCCCGTCCTGACGGGACAGCATTCGCCGCTCTCGCAGCAAAATTGGCTGAAGAGGCAGAGGAAGACAGCAAATGACAGTGAAATCAGCTTTTCGTGCCGGTGACCTTACGCAAGGAGGGATCACCGGCACTTTGCATAATTATCCTTGATCATCTGATTCTCTCAAGCCAGCGGCCACGGAAAAGGCGGTACAGGAAGATGGCACCCCGGAAACAAAGCTCAATGCACATGGCAATCCAGACCCCTTTCAGACCGAGAACGGGGGCAAGCAGAGCTGCAAGCGTCAGCCGGACAACCCAGATGCTGAAAAAGTTCATACAGCTCGGAATAAGAGTGTCGCCAGTACCTATGAAAGCGCAATAGGCAACAATAGAAGCAGCATACATAGGCTCGGCAAACGCCTCTATCCGCAACACCGAGACTCCGAGATCCTTGATTTCCTGCACCGGAGTCATTATGCCCATCATGAGAGGAGCTGCCAGATACATGACCAGTCCCATTACTGTCATTACAGCCATCCCGAGCCCCACTGACATATATGCAAACTTTTTAGTCAGATCTTTTCTGCATGCCCCCACACTCTGCCCCACCAGGGTCGTGGCCGCATCTCCTATTCCCTGACCAGGCATATAGCAAAGGCTTTCAGCCGTCACCGCAAAAGCATTGGCTGCTATCGCAATGTTGCCGAGCGGAGCAACAATAATGGTGGACGCAATCTGTGCCCCACACATTATAGTATGTTCAAGACCAATCGGCGCCCCTATCTGGAATGCCTTTTTCAATGTGCCGCCCTGCATCCTCAGCCTGACCTTGTCCTGGACAAGAGACAGTTCCCTCGATTTGAAGCACAGATATGAAGACATCAGCAAAGATGTGACGGCAATGGCGAGAGCAGTGCCGAGGGCAGCACCTGCCACCCCCATTCCGGCTCCGTACACCGTGAATGACATCCCAAGGAATGACACTTCTCTTGTCGGGAAAATGAATATCGTATTGAAAACTATGTCCAGCAGGCACATGAACACATTGAGCATGCTCGGCACCCTCATGTTACCGCTGCTCTGCAGCATGCTTCCGGAAAGACGGTTGAGCTGCATGAAAGGGAGCGAGAATGCGAATATCATGAAATACTCGGATGCCATCCCGGAAATGGATTCCCCTCCTCCGAGCCATCCCGGCAGGAACGGGCTTATCGCACATGCGACACACATGGCGGCTGCCCCGAACACCGATGTCGCAGCCAAAGCCTGCCTCAGGACATCCCTCGCCATTTTGAACTCACCCGCCCCGATAAGATGCGCGACCTGCACGCTGAATCCGACAGAAGCCGCAGAAAGGATGCCGCCGAACAGCCAGGTGCTTGTGGACATGAGTCCTATCGCCGCTGATGCCTCCGCCCCAAGACTCCCCACCATCGAAGCATCTATATATACCATTACTATATATGAAAGCTGAGCCAGCATGGAAGGGACACTGAGCCGCACAATCAAAGCAAGCCGCTGCCTCCACGACAACGACCTGCCCCTGCGCACCATTTCCAGCAATATCGCTTCTGTCTTCATCAGTCATAAAAATTCTTCAACTCATGCCTCACTGAAAAGGTCAGAGCAGGATAAACAGCAAGAGAACAATGATGCCTGCAAGCAGTTCGATTCCACCCCTGCCCCACAATCCCTTGGTCCCTTTGAGCATCACCAGTCCTGTCAATACAATGAGCAGAAGACATACGGCGAATATGTCCGAGAACCATGTCCACAGCCTTGTAGGATTGTAGTGCAGTCTGCTGAATGCACCGAGGACCGGTCTCTTGCGCAATTTCTCGTACCGGGCCGATCCATCCGACAAGTCTACATCTAGTGAAGACCCTCCCTTGAAGAAAATCTTCACTCCGCTCTCTCCCACTGCAGAATACCTGGTATAGGTCTCCTTATCAGGAAGCTGGTCCATAAATGACAGGATCTGTTCTTTCCCGACCGCAGATGATGCACATGGGAAATCGCCCTCCAGAAACAGTTCATAGCGTTTAAGGGAATAATTCGAATTGAAATCCCTCTTGTGGTTGAGACAGATTCCAGAGATGGCATAAATGCAGATGAGTCCGGCAAAAAAGAAAGACAGGTCACGGTGTATAGTCCGTGACCATTTCCTTATCCTGGCGCCTGCAGTGGAATTCCCGGAAGGCACCTCCTCCCCTATTGGCGTATCACTTTTCCGGCTCATAACTGTAAGCCTCTATGGTATAGTTACTCCAATAGTTCTTACCCGTCCTTGCAAACCGCGCGGCTATTGAATCCCTTAATGCCGAAATCTGTCCTTTCAGCACAGCCACAGCCTCTGGATTGCCACCATCCGGTGCTTTCAGACTTTCATCAAGCCTGTATTCCCAATCGGCAAGGAATACGCTGTCCACCCGCTGCTCGTCAAGCACACCTTCGACAGTCACATATGAATATTTAAGCCCCTCGTCGAAAGATACCAGCCCGTCATCAGCGATCACATTGATTGCATGGAGGCTGTCATCGCTCACTAGTGTTATGTGGTTCGCACCCTGCAAGCACACATCCACGCAGAATCCCCTGACGGACAAGGTATCCCCGCTCTTCATATCCTCAATCACATTTGCGAGTTCCTCCATATTCACAGTCTCCTTCCCGTTCCTGGACCCGTTTCCACATGACACGGCCACGGAAGCGGCTGCCATTGACATGGCAATGAAAATGATCAGTCTATTCATTACTTTACCGTTTAAATACAGGGCAAAGATACTAAGGCTTACGCATATTCTGAAAAATTTCCATGAATCTTATAGATTCCCCGAATATTACAGAAAGTCATTACAAAAAAAATCATCATGTTTGCAGCATAGCCGACAAATACTTAAAAACGAGTGTTTTTATCTTCAAAATCATCATTTTTAGCGATTTTATTATTTTTCCTTTAATTCATACCTTTGCCAGCCGTATAGAAATGGGACAAAGGCATAAGAGATGACAAGACACTGCATAATTCTATTATTATTCAGTCTGCTGTGTTTCAACGCCCTTGGTCAGGACAGAACATCGCTCCCCCAGAAAAGGACACTCATCGGTGTAGTGAAGGATGAAGCCGGGAAAGGTCTTCCGGGCGCTGTAGTGTATGTCAAGGATCATGAAACCATCGGCACGGAAACAGACAAATACGGCAACTTCTCACTTCAGAACATTCCAGAAGGCAACCAGACCATCATTTTCTCCATGTTGGGCATGGAGGAAGTGCAGATCGCCTATACAGGACAGGAAAGCACGGTCGTCACGCTGAAAGAAGAAGCGGCAACCCTTAATGATGTGGTGGTGACCGGTATCATCACAAGGCACAGGAACAGTTTCACTGGATCGGCATCAACCTTTTCCGGACAAGAGCTGAAAATAATCGGCAACTCGAATATTCTCCAGAGCCTCAAGACTTTGGAGCCATCCATGAACATTGTGGAGAATAATCTGCGTGGAGCCGACCCCAACACCATGCCTGACCTCGAAATAAGGGGTAAGACAAGTATTGTCGGCGAGATTTCTTCCGACTACGAGAATGTCCCCAACCAGCCTCTGTTCATACTGGACGGAATGGAGGTGACCATAGAGACCATCATGAACCTCAACATCGACAGGGTGAAGAGCGTGACTGTGCTCAAGGATGCCGCATCTACAGCTATCTACGGCTCCAAGGCGGCCAACGGAGTCATTGTCGTCGAGACCATACCTCCAGAGCCCGGACAGCTCCGGGTAAGCTACAGCGGCAATTTCGGAGTACAGTTCCCTGACCTGAGCGACTACAACCTGATGAATGCGGAAGAGAAGCTGACTTTCGAGCGTCTGGCCGGGAGATACACTTCGGACAACGAGGCGGAATCCCCAGAACAGGATGCCCTCGACGCCCTGTATTATTCAAGGCTCAAGGCTGTGCGCCAAGGCGTAGACTCATACTGGCTTGCCGAACCGCTGCGCACAGTATTCAACCACTCCCACAACCTGTATATTGACGGCGGAGACCAGAACATGCAATACGGGATTGGAGTGAACTATGGCAATGAAAAAGGCGTGATGAAAGGGTCAGACCGCGACATCGTGGGAGGCAATATCCAGGTAAGATACCGAAAGGGAAGTTTCACTTTTGCCAACAATTTCAACATGAGCCTCGTGAACTCCGCCACGGAACCGGTATCATTCAGCCTGTTCGCAAACGCCAATCCATACTACAGGAAACGGAACCCTGACGGATCAGTGCCGCTCCTGCTCGAAGACATCGACATTGCGGGACAGTCAATATACAATCCCCTTGCTCTGTTCAACATACCGAACACCAACAAGACCAACGACCTGACATTTTCCGACCAGATCGACCTGACATGGAGATTCTGGAACGCCTTCACCATCAAGGGGACATTTGGGATCAGCAACAATTCCTCAGAGACCGAGGCGTTCCAGTCCCCGGACCATCCGGACTTCATAGGAAGTCTTGCAGACAAGAAGGGACTGTACACCACAAGCAAGACCAACAATTTCAGCTATAACGGAAGAATTGTCTTCAGCTACGGAAAACTGTTCGGCGCACATCATAATTTCAGTGCAAATGCTGCCTGGGACTTCAGTAACAAAGATACCAAAAGAGGAGGATACAGCGTATCCGGATTCGTCGGCAACCAGCACCAGAATCCTGAATTCTCGGCAGGTTTCAACCAGGGGGACAAGCCGGAGTATTCTACCACAAGAGCCAGATCAACAGGTTTCCTGTTCAGCGCCAACTACGCATTCAAGAGCAGATATATGCTTGACCTGAACTACAGGCTTGACGGGTCCTCGGTATTCGGGGCACAAAGGATGTTCACAGGCACATGGTCTGCAGGCGTGGCATGGGACATAAGCAACGAGGCATGGTTCAAAGTGAAGTGGATTGACTTCTTCAAACTGAGATACTCCATCGGAAACCCGGGGAACCAGAACTTCGACGCATATATGTCATCCGGCATATATGAATACAACCCTGACTACACCAATATCTTCGGGGAAAGCGCGATAATCCAGAAGGTGGCCAACCGCAACCTGGCATGGCAGAAGACACTGGACCAGAACTGGGGACTCGACTTCACCGCATGGGACGACCGTATAAGGCTCGGCGTGGACTACTACTACAAGAACACCGACCCTCTGCTCGTATCGATATCCCTTCCGCCATCTGCCGGACAGACCAGGATATACACCAACCTCGGAGGACAGATCTCGCAGGGATTTTCCGGAACATTGAATATAGTGGTCCTCAGGACACAGACCATGAGACTTGGTGTGAACTTCACATTTGCCCAGAACAGGTCGAAATATGTCAATATCGGGGACAGCCTGGAGTTCATGAACGAAAAAGGAAGCGCTTCAGTGCTGCGCAGATATTACGATGGTGCAAGCCCTGATGACATCTGGGCCGTCAGGTCTCTCGGAATAGACCCTGCCACGGGACGGGAAGTATTCCTGACAAAGGAAGGAGAATACACATTCCAGTATGATGCCGACGATGAAGTCAAGGTAGGCTCCACCGCTCCGGATCTGGAAGGCATCATAGGAATATCTTTCTACTGGGGACAGTTCTCTGCCGCAATCAATTGCCGTTACGAGCTGGGAGGACAGATATTCGCCTCCGCCCTGTATGAAAAAGTTGAGAATATCAGTGAAGAGGAGCTCTATTATAATGTTGACAGACGCGCGCTCTACGACAGATGGCAAAAGCCCGGAGACAACGCGCGCTTCAAGGCTATCGATAACCTCGATTCGACCCCGATGTCATCGAGATTCGTACTGGACAACAATGTATTCACATTGGAATCCATTTCCGTAGGATATGACACCGCAGCCAGATGGCTACAGAAAATCAAGGTTCAGGGAGCATCCATCAGACTGTATGCCAACAACATATGGAGAATAGCCTCAGTTAAGGAGGAAAGAGGTATCGAATATCCTTTCTCAAACAGTATCTCTATGTCCATCAGCCTGAGGTTCTGACGGAGCAACAGCATTGACAATTTGACAACATCTGACATGACACACAATAGAATATACATAATTGGACTTCTTTTTGCGGTCTTGATGACGACTGCCGGCTGCCGCGGTTGGCTTACGGTAGATTCCGAAGACAGGATAATGGAGGAAGAGCTTTTCAAGAATACTGACGGATTCTACACCGCCCTCAACGGAATCTATGTGGATCTTGTAAACGAGAATCTGTATTCAGGCACATTCGGACCGTCCGATCCGGACATACTCGCCCAATATTACAACACCAGTGCAGACAACCATATGGACGGCTCGCTTGCCCTGTACCAAAACGAAGCCAAAAGACTAGCCGTCAGCAACGCATGGACCAGGGCATACCTTATGATACTCAATGCCAACAAGATCATAGAACACTGCGAAAGCGGCAGGGGCAGTGTTCTGAACGACACGGACTACAATATCATAAAAGGAGAATGTCTAGGACTGAGGGCACTGCTGCATTTTGAACTGTTCAGATATTTCGGTCCTGTCTATACGGTATCCCCCGGAGCAGACGCCATTCCGTATATGGATGTATCCGACCCACAGGTAAAACCCGTGCTGAAAGCAACGGAAGCCGCAGAAAAGATACTCAATGACCTTGAAACGGCGGAAGGCCTGCTTGCCGCAAGCGACCCTGTAAGGACACTCGGCAAGAACGAGACCGACAGCGGAAACAGGAACCTGTACAGCTACCGCAACCTCAGATTCAACTACTTCGCAGTGAAAGCACTCGCCGCAAGAGTCAATATGTATCTTGGCTATAGCGCCAACAAGGAAGAAGCACTGAGACTGGCGGAAGAAGTGATATCCGAAGCCAGGGACTTCTTCCCGTTCTCCACCAGGGATGAGGTAACAGGACAGGCGGCGACCGGAGCCGTAGTGGAATCCGCAGAAGACAGAATCCTGTCTTCTGATGTGCTGTTCGCCGTTTACAATGTACATCGCGGAGAGGACATATATGAGGCATATTTCTCCAACTCCCTTGAAGCTACCAACCTGCTTGCCATCTCGGCTAACGGCTACAGGAACATGTATCCTGAAGAAAGCGATCTGAGGACATACCAGTGGGAAAGCACTAAGGATGTGTTAGGGAATGACATAATGAGCTTCATCAAATATGAGGCGATGGAAGTGGACGGGAAAAACTATCCATACATGATACCGGTACTCAGGATGTCGGAAATGTATCTCATAGCAGCCGAATGCTATGCCGACAATGGGAATGATGACCTTGCGTACGCACGGCTGAACACTGTCAGGAACGCAAGGCAGACATCTTCCGTCTCGTCTAATATCCTGAGCAACATCGAAAGCGAATATATCAGGGAATTTGTCGGAGAAGGACAGCTCTTCTGGTATTACAAAAGAAACAACATGCAGTCGATACCTGCCCTCTACGACAGATCAAGACCCAACATCAGCATCAGCACGGCAAACTATCTGTTTGAACTTCCTCAATCCGAAGACGGATTCAGGGACTGACCCTGACCGGAAGACCGACAAACCGAAAAATTATGAAAAGGCACATGATAAAGCATATCGGATTAACCCCAAAGGAGCACCTGTTCCCGACGGTCATCATCGTTTTTCTTGCACTCTCCGTCTCATGCTCCTCAGAGCTGGAGACCTACAGTGGAGTATCCGGAGTCTATTTCGCCATGAATGCTGGCTCCACTGCAATCAACGCGGACACCATGTATAGCGAGACTTCTTCCCTGCCGTTCATAGTGACCAGATCTACCGATTCCACATTCAATCTCAAGGTGAAGATACTGGGGGCAATATCAGACCGTGACAGGCAGGTTTCAATAGAAGTAGTGCCCGAAGAGACGGATGCCCTCGACGGAGATTACGACAGGCTGTCAGACAACTATGTGTTCCCTGCCGGAACCGTATTCGGGAACATTCCCATCACTTTCCACCGCACTCCGTCTCTGGAGGGAAAGGAAAGGAAACTGACAGTCAGACTTGTTGAAAACAACGACTTCGCCCTGCCGATCAGGCTATGGCGCAACTCCTCTGACGAATATGTAGATGTTGTGAAACACACTATAGTCTTCAGCGACAAATATGTCCAGCTTCCGGGATACGAGACCGGATATTTCGGACCGTTCTCGGAAAAGAAGATGAAGCTGATGCTTGAAGTGCTCGGACTGGACATATCGGACTTCAACGAAAAAATGCCATACACGCGGGCCAAGGCTCTTGGGCAACAGTTCGACAGATATCTTAAAGAACAGAAAGCTGCCGGAACCCCTGTCCTGGAGGATGACGGCACAGAAATGACTGCCGGAGAATATATCTATTGACACTCAGACACTCGAAGATGAAAACCGAATACATACCAATGCCTGCCCTGCGGCTGCTTACCCTGGTCATGATTCTCGCCGGAGGAATGGCCCTTGTCTCTGGCTGCTTCAAGGACCTGGGCAACTATGACTACACGGATATCAATGAAGCAGTGATCGGGGACGAGGGATTTTCCGTCCCGTATAATATCCGTATCAACGAAATCCTGAGAATCGAGCCTGATATTACATTCACACTCGACAAGGAAGGTACAGGAGACTATTCATACGAATGGGTGGCAGTCGGACAGACCATGTTCAGAGGAGAGCGCTTCACCATCGGCACAGAAAAGATTCTGGACTATGTGATGAAACTTGAGTCTGACAACTACATACTGTACCTCAAAGTCAAGGACAATGCCACCGGTATCGTTTACAGCAAGGATGTAGAACTCAATGTGATGTCTCCATATTCCGTAGGTTGGCTACTGGCAGGTGAAACAGACGGTGCGGGACAGGTTGACATGATGTCCATCAGCAATGACATCATATTCTACCGAAACACTCTGGAGATGGAGGGTATTACCTTATCCCCCATACACTGCATTTGGGTAGACAATGACACATGGACAGCGGATGACAGGCTGTATGCAGGAACCGTGAATGGGTCATACAAATTCGACAGGTCCTCGTTCACAGGTTCGGAAGAGACCGACATCAGGCGCTCTTTCGCCGTAGATCCAGGGGACGATACATATGATATAACTGACATACAGCAGATTATCTCTGACAATACAGGCAGCATCAGAGTTGCCGCAATCATCAATTCAAGGGCACACATCATCTCGTCTGAAGGCGGACTGATCGAGAACAGTTTCAGTTTTTATAAAGATGCGGACGGGAACATGGCAGATTTCAGAGTAGCGGACAGGATCATCTGCAACCATCGCCAGAGCGGCTGCAGAACAATGGTATTCTATAACACGGATGCTAAGGAATTCTGCTATATCAGCGGACTCACAATAGAGGGAATGAAGACTCTTGGAGACGGGGAAAACGATGAATTCAGCTGGAACACCAAGGCGGATTTCCCCGATGAAAACGGGCTTGACTTCGTATATGCAGTCAATTCTTTCTTCAGTGACGGACAGTCAGCTGCTATCCTGAAAGGACCGGTTTCCGGGACATACTACATCTACTGCATCACTGCCAACCGCGGAGAACCAAGCATCACCAAAAACGGAAGATACACCGTGGACAACAGTATCGCGCCAGGATTCGGGTCCTCTCCATGCTACGCAATGACTACAACATACGGATACTTGCTCTACGCATCCGGCAACACTCTCTACGGCTACGACTTCAGGAAATCTCCGCAGCAATGCACCGTACTCAGGACTTTCGATGCCCCGATATCATATATGATGGTCGACACCGAGACCGACGAAAAATACGATGACTGCATCTATGTGGCAACATACGACGAGAGCCGCAGCCGCAGCGGGACATTGTACAAGATGCAGATGGTGGACTCTCCAGACAGAATTGAAACGTCAGAACCCGAGAAACTGGAGGATGGACTGCTGAAAATAACGGATATGTATTACAAGTCATTCTGAACGCGAGACGAGACAAAACAAACACATAACAAAATTTAAAATGAGATTGAGACATTTTTTGACAGCAGCCTGCGCAATGCTGCTGATCACCGCTATCGGAGCCGAAGCCGGTGAAAAGAAGCCAGTGAAACCGAGAAAGAAGAAGAAAGGGGAAGTGGAACAGGTCGACACTGCAAAAACAGAGAAGAAGGACAAATACAAGGAAGCCATCAAGGATGCAAAAGTATATGATGGTCTCATCAAGGCATATGTCACCCCAAAAGAGGAGCTTTATTTCGAGATAACCCCAGAAAACACTGGACATTTCTATCTTCTGACCAACAGGATAACCGAGACAAGCGATGACGCCGCATTTGCTGCGGGGGAACTCATCGGGAATCCTATCATGTTCAGGATATCCGTGGACACATCATATGTGCATTTCTATTCAGTAAACACATTCAGAAAAGTCCGTGAAGGGGATCCAATTACTGAGGCATTCGAGAGAAACAACAGAGAACCTATCATCAAGTCATTCAAGGTCAAGGCATTCAGAAAAGACACATCCTACCTCATCGACATGACATCGTTCTTCAAGTCCAATGAGAAGCTTATCACACCTCTCCAGTACAGTCAGAACATCATGGGAACGAAAAGCGGCTCATACGATGCAGATGCCTCAAAAATACTGGAAGTCAAATCATTCCCGAAGAATGTCGAAATCTCCAGCCAGATCTGTTTCCAGTCTGAGCCTACGCCATATCTGGTCGAGATACGCAGGTCCATTCTGCTGCTTCCTGACGAGCCGATGAAGACCCGATACCAGGACAACCGGGTCGGATACTTCTACTCTTCTTACCAGTATTTCACTTCAGATGCTGACAGAGTTGATGTAAAGAGCATCATCCACCGCTGGAGACTCGAGCCAAAGCCCGAGGATATGGAGAAATATTTCAACGGGGAACTGGTTGAACCGGAGAATCCTATCGTATTCTATGTGGACTCTGCATTCCCTGACAAATGGAGGGAGGCTGTCAAGCAAGGAATCGAGGACTGGCAACCTGCATTTGAGGCAGCCGGCTTCAAGAACGCCATCATCGCCATGGACTATCCTGCCGACAGCACCGGATTCGATCCTGATGACATAAGATACAACTGCATAAGATACATCGCAAGCGATATAGCCAACGCCTCCGGTCCAAGCTATGTAGATCCGCGTTCGGGAGAAATTCTTGTTGGTGATGTCAACTGGTACCACAATGTAATCTCTCTTGTCAACAACTGGAGATTCACTCAGACAGGCGCTGTCGATCCGCGCGTCAGGAAAGCCGTCTTCGACGATGATGTCATGGCAGAATCACTGAGATATGTGGCATCACACGAAATCGGGCACACGCTCGGGCTTATGCACAACATGGGGGCAAGCTACTCGTTCCCTGTCGATTCTCTCCGCAGCCCGTCCTTCACACAGAAGTACGGCACTACCCCGAGCATCATGGATTATGCCAGGAACAATTACATCGCCCAACCCGGCGACTTGGAAAAGGGTGTTCGGCTTGTTCCCCCTCTTGTAGGCGTATATGACATATACGCAATCAACTGGGGCTACAGGCTATTCCCGGGTGACCTTACCCCTGAGCAGGAAAAAGTGAAACTCAATGCCATCATCGCCGAGAAGGCAGGAGACCCGATGTACAAATTCGGGGCACAGCAGATTTTCAACACAATAAGCCCTGCAGACCAGATGGAAGACCTTGGCAACGACCACATGAAAGCAGGAGACTATGCTGTCGCGAATCTTAAGAGACTGGTGCCGCATCTTGCGGAATGGTTCTACAAAGAAGGCGATGACTACATGGAAATCAAGATCAAGTATTTCAACCTTGCCAACCAGTACAACCGCATCATGATGCATGTCTACCCGTATCTGGGAGGAGTATTCTTCAACGACCTTGTCCAGGATGGAAGCGACGACGGCATCGCAAGGGTATATGTAGACAAGAAGACACAGAAACGGGCGATGCAATGGCTTGTCAACCAGGCTCTGACATTCCGTGAATGGCTGCTTCCCGCATATATTCAGGATATCACGGGATACGGCTCCGGTGATCTCGACGGATACCAGAGAAGCCTGATGGCAAAAATGTTCGGAGCCGCCACTCTCACATTCATAGCCGAAGGGGAACGCTCCGGACAGGAAGGGCTCTACACACTGGACGGATATATGAAAGACGCAGTAAATACAGTCCTTGGCAATACGCTCAAGGGCAGAAAACTGACCATAGAGGACATGAACATGCAGAATGCAATGGTGGCATCCCTTGCCGAACTTGCAGGAGTCATCGAGGTTCCGAAAGATGCAATCGCCCTTTCAGGAATGGGAGGACAGTCCATATCAGGCAGCTACCGTGCAGATATAGCCGATGGTAGCCCTGTACTCGGAAGCGGCTCTTTCGAAGAAGAAGCTCTACAGTGCAGGCTGGCTCTACAGAAACAGATGGAGGCAGCCGCCGGCGAGCCGTTCTGCTGTTTCGGTCATGACCACAATGCTTCAAGCAGGACCGCAGGAGACATGACCACATCTTATTTCCGCCAGAACAATGACCTGCCGAAACTCTCGGGAGCACTTGCCCGTCCTATCGCCCTCAAGGAACTGAACAGGGTGATCTCCATATACAAGAGTGCAAGGAATTCCGGAGACAGCCGCACCAAAGCTTTCTATGACTACCAGATCGACAAGATCGAGAGGGCAATGAACAAGTAGGCGTCCCGGCTACAGCATAAGACAGAACCGGAGAGAGAAAGCGGCATGAAAGAAGAGAAGCAACTGCTTAAAAGGAGAAGAGACAATATTAACTATAAGATTATGATATTATGAAAACAACACGAACAATCCTGATGACCGTCGCCGCAATGCTGGCAATGGCATCCGTGTCCTGCACAAAGGACGAAAACACAGGTAATGGAGAAGATACGACTTACACTCTTTCTCTTGCAGACCCGCTTGACAAGGAGATTATCCTGACCGACAACGAAGTCAGTACAATTTCTGTCAATATCAACACCAACCTGAGAGCAGACCAGATCTCCGTAGAGCCTAAGGAAGATCAGAAATGGTGTACCGCCACTCTTTCCGATGACGGCAAGACCATCACTGTAATTCTGGGAGAAAGCGCCGGAGAAAAAGATCAGACAGCGACATTCATTGTCTCCGCTACGGTTGATGGTGTCGAGCCTTTCGAGTTCACTGTCACCAGAAAGGCGACAAAATATGTCATTGAATCAATAGAGGGAGAAGGTCTGGACTTCAAAGAAGACCAATACATGCCCGGCGGCTATCTGATCTCATATAATGCATCGGCAAGTTCACCCGCCAGTCTCACGATTACGGTGAATACCAATGCGCCGTCATGGTATTTCGCAGACAGCAACATGGCCATGGATCCGGACACATATGAGCCGATAGAATGGTACACAGTTGACAGAAGAAGCGGAAGAGACGGTGAAACAATCACCATCACATTCAAGGAGAATACCAGTGCAAGCAACAGGACATCGATGTTCTATTTCGATGTTGTTCCATTTGAAGGAGACTACCCGTTCAGCGATGTCAGCGTCACCGTCACTCAGGATGCGGCACCATCAACTTATGTAAAACTCTATGATGCGGATGGCGCCAAAATCGAATCCGGGAGCGAAGTGCAAATTGGGAAAGACGGTGAGTCATTGGATTACACGATAGAAACTGACTTTGGTATAAGTTCTATATTCGCTAACCCGGGAACCTCCGATCCGGCATTTGACGGAGAAAACGACTGGGTAACCGGAGGTCAGGCAATATGGGACCCTACCAGTTTTTCCATCAACGCACAGGAAAACAGCACAGGCAAAGAGAGGGCTGTAGACCTGGTTATCACTCCGGCAGGAAGTGACACGGAGCTCTTCCGGCTGTCAATTGTCCAGGCAGGGGAATAATATTCCATTCATCTGCTGAAAACGATACTGCGCATCCGGCTACATGTCAGATGCGCAGTATTTCATAACGACAAGAACCTGAGCAAAATATTGTTGCTAAAATTGCACGGCTACAGAATATTTGCCTATATTTGCAGCCCGTTCTGAAAGCCAGGATGGGTTATTTAATTCTAAAGCATTTACTTATGCCATCCGAAGCAAGGAAAAGCATGCTCCACGGGATTCTCCTCATCGCGCTGTTCTCATGCGCAGCATTCTACATCGCGGATTTCGACTTCATCCAAAAACTGTCTTTCAGCCCACTGATTGTCGGCATCGTACTTGGAATGCTGTATGCCAATTCATTGCGCAACAATCTCCCTGAGACCTGGGTCCCGGGCATCAAGTTCTGCTCAAAACAGATACTGCGGCTGGGAATCATCCTCTACGGGTTCAGGCTCACTTTCCAGAGTGTCATAGCTGTCGGCTTCCGTTGTGGGCTTCATCAACAATTTCGACACATTCCTCCTGACCATGGCAATGACAGCCCTCGGCGCTGAGACCAGCATCGACAAGTTCCGTCAGGCCGGAGCCAAGCCATTCATCCTTGCCGCCATACTTTTTATATGGCTCATGGGAGGCGGCTATCTCCTCGCCCGCTACCTCGGACCTCTGCTGTAACCGCTTCTGTCCCTTATGGTCTGATTGACAAGATGAAGTTCCGGAAGCACAATCCGGATCTCCTTGTTCGCGTCTTCATCTTTCCACCATACGACGAAATTGACTTTAGCCTCGGCAATAAAATATCCTTTATTTCTGAAATCAGTCAACAGTGTGCTTCGTCTATGACAAACCTGGCTATCCGCCCTCTCTCGGACAGAGGGCACAAATTTAATGAATTCTTCAATCTGTTATCCGGATTTAATTTACTATCTTTAGGGCATTGACTGATTATCGGTTTTTAATCAAAATACTATGAAAAGATTTTTACTTATCGCAGTTATGGGTGCAATAACCATGACCCTCTCTGCACAGGAACAAGGAGATTTCTCCGTAGGCGGAACAATTGGCGTAACAGGAGGCAGCGCCAGCCTGAAGACCTCAACCACCACCAACGATCAGACCAACACTACAAATTCGTCAGCTCCGGAAGCGACAGGATTCAAATTGGCCCCGATGTTCAATTACTTCGTCATCGACAATCTCCAGCTGTCTGCAGGCCTGTCCTACCAGATGGACAAGACTTTCAAAACGACAGATGCCAACAACAAGAATCTGTTCAATTTCTCTCATACAGCATTGTTCGTGATAGGGGCCCACTATTATGTACCTGTCATTAAAGGGAGTCTCTACTATACCCCTGGTATAGAATTCGGATTCGGCGGCGGTTCGAATGTATCCCAAAACGGAAACGGGTCTTCAACCACAACGAAAATTCCTTTCGCATTTGCGTTCAACGCCAATCTCGGGACGGTGGAATTCAAGCCGATAGACTGTCTCGGCATCACCCTGAATGTACTTGACTTCACCATAACTACCGTAACAAACCGCCGGGAAATGGCACAGGCAAACACGGTCTACAAGAGCACCTACACAACATTCCTCGCAGGTCTCAACTATGGAATAAGCGCCGGAGTAAAATACTATTTCTAACACAACGCTCCCACAAACACCCACAGCCCGCCCTGAAACCAGGACGGGCTGTTTTTATCGTTGACCCAGGACTGCCTACAGTATCTGCGCAGCGTGGTTCTTGGTGTCTACCTTGTCGATGATTCTTTCAATTTCTCCTGTTTCAGAGATAATGAATGTCTTGCGCAATGTACCTTCAGTGACCTTGCCGTACAACTTCTTTTCGCCCCAGGCCCCAAATGCCTTCAACATCTCCGTAGACGGATCGGAAAGGAGTGTGAACGGCAAAGAATTCTTCTCCCTGAATTTTGTATGCGACGCAACGCTGTCCTTGCTCACTCCATACACTTCATACCCTGCCGCACGCAATGCCCCGAAATTGTCCCTCAGATTGCACGCTTCGGCGGTACACCCGGGCGTACTGTCTTTCGGATAGAAATAAAGCACTATCTTCTTGCCTGACAAATCCTTGTCTGTAACATAGTTGCCATCCTGGTCCTGTACCTGGAACTCCGGCATTTTGTCTCCTTCTTTCAACATAGCCTTATTGTTTTGATGATCCTTGATTTTATGACTAATGTAACAATATCTTCCAATCCCGTCAGAAATCAAATCGGAAGATTCTCTGTAAATGGCAGGCAATTAAAGTGCTGCGACAATCTTACGGACATTCTGCAACTTTTCCATAAACGATTTATTCCGTTTGGCTGTAAGCATATTGTATCTTGCCTGCATCTGCAACAGTGATTCTGCTGGAATATCCAATGCGGCCTCTACAAGCAGTACAAGTTCTGTATTTACCTGTCTTTTACCGTTCAGTACTTCATTAAGTAATGTGTATGAAATCCCCATTTCTGCAGCCAGCTGTTTCTGGGAGATTCCTCTATACTCCAGTTCATCTTTCAGCACTTCCCCAGGATGTGTCAGTCGGAAAGGCTCAAGATTATTTGCTATCATATTCGGGTCTGTCCCCATTGATGGATTCTCGATAAGGTCCTTACGGAATTGGGCAAGGTCAGACAGAAAAGACTTGTATTTCTTTGCAAGCCGCTTCATGTTCTTTACGAATACGGCTGAATATAAAATATCTACCATTATTCAACTTCGTATTCCTTTAACAAATCTTCAAGACGAGGCAATTCCTTTCCTGTTTTCTGCGCTTCAAGAACTTCTGTATAGGCTTCTCTTATGTCCTGCAGGATTTCCTCTTTCTCCGACTTGGCCGTTTTCGTCCGGCTCGTCTGGACAACAGAAACCCCTTTCAACTGTCCCAACACTTTCCGCAGACTTGGAATAATGTCCGGATTTTCTATGTTCAATATCATCTGTGTCATAATCGTAAATATTTAATGGCTTCTTTGCAAATATAGTCTTTTTATCTATAACTGGAAATGAGACTGTCAAAAGTCCCGAAAAGATTTAGGCATATCAGATTCTTCGCTGTCGCTCAGAATGACAGAGAGACGACATGTGCGCACGGAGAATGCCACTCATGGCGTAGGATAAGGATGCCCTGCGCAGATGTCGGGAGAAAAACCGAGATGTGTGCAGGGGAAATGCCTCCCAAAGCGTAGGATGAGGGTCCTCTGCGCACATGTCAGAAAACTCGAACGCAGGCACTGTCAAACAAAAAAAGAGACTACCCGAAGGTAATCTCTCCATGGAGCGGAAAACGAGACTCGAACTCGCGACCCCAACCTTGGCAAGGTTGTGCTCTACCAACTGAGCTATTTCCGCAAAATATTTAAATTTTCTTTGAAAGAGCTCCCATCTTGATGAATGGGACTGCAAAGATAGATGAATTTTCCGATTCTCCAAAATATTTCTGCAAAATCGCCAAAAATCCCTAAACTGCAGCATTCACCATCCGTCTCTCCGGCGTCACTGCTGAGGGACGACTGCAAGGAATTCGAGATCCGCGTCCGAATCATTGACCAGGCTGTGGGAATGTCCCTTCGGACAGTAATGGCATATCCCTTCACTGACCGGCTCCTTCTCCCCGTCAAAGATTACCGAGCCGTGCCCTGCCGTGATGAAAATGATTTCGCTGCTGTCTTCATGGATATGCATCCCAATAGACGCGCCCGGCACAAGAAGCCCTTTCATGATGCGGTTGGTCCCGTCAAAGAACATTTTCGCACGCAATTCCTTCTCCCCTCCCTTGAAAGAGGGAAGAACGGAAAGCTCAATCTTGCTGAAATCTATATTCATTATCGCAGTATTACCATCTCTAATAAGCCGTCTCGAATTCGCGGAGGAACCTGACATCATTCTCGAAATAGTTGCGGAGGTCCTTGACCTGCCATTTGAGCATTGCGATACGCTCCACTCCCATTCCGAATGCAAATCCGCTGTATTTCTTGCTATCTATGCCTGAGGCCTCAAGCACATTAGGATCGACCATTCCGCAGCCGAGAATTTCAAGCCAGCCAGTACCTTTGCAGATGTTGCAGCCCTTGCCGTGGCAGATGTTGCAGCTCACATCCACTTCGGCAGAAGGCTCGGTGAACGGGAAATATGACGGCCTCATCCTGATCTTGGTCTCAGCCCCGAACATCTCGCGGGCAAACAGCAGGATTGCCTGTTTAAGGTCGGCAAATGTCACATTCTCATCTATATACAGCCCTTCTACCTGGTGGAAGATACAATGGGCACGCGCTGAAATCGCCTCGTTGCGGAACACTCTTCCCGGGCAGACGATCCTGATCGGAAGCTTCATGGTCTCCATGGCACGGACCTGCACACATGAAGTATGAGTCCTGAGGAGTACAGGATTATGGCCTGAAGTGACAAAGAAAGTGTCCTGCATGTCACGGGCAGGATGCTCGGGAGGGAAGTTCAGGGCCTCGAACACATGCCAGTCATCCTCGATCTCCGGTCCTTCAGCCACATCATATCCGAACTTGCGGAATATCTCTATGATTTCCTTTCTCGCAATGGATACAGGATGATGAGACCCGAGAGGATAGCTGTCCCCCGGCATTGTCAGGTCGAAAGAAGGAGCATCAGCCCCAGCCTTCTCCTCTGCCGCCGATTTCAGAGCCTCTATCTTGGACACCGCCGCTGTCTTGAGCTCATTCAGGCTTTTGCCGAATTCCCTCTTCAGTTCCGGAGCCACTGTACGGAACTCCTCAAACAGCCGAGTTATCTCACCCTTCTTGCCGAGCAGGCGGACTCTCGCCTCCTCCACCTCCTTGCCGGTCTTGCATGCGAGACCGTTGATTTCTGCGAGTATAGCTTCTATTCTATCTTTCATTTCCGTATGATTTTATCTTTTCTCTAAAGCCTTTTCAGCCTTTGCCTTGCGTTTTGCACGAGCTTTCTGCTGCTTCTCCGCCCCACTCTTGAGGTACGCATTCCACTGATCCTCCGTGAAAATAGTCCTGTAGGTGGAATCTATCGTCTCCATCCACCTGTCCTGCACCGCAACATACATGGAGACATTGGACACTTTACTCCGCTGGAACATCTCCAGCTCGGCCTGCATTGCTGCATAATCGTGCTGAAGCGTCGAATCCACATAGAATGCCTGCCAGTCCTCCAGTTCGAGAAGCCTCTGGAGCCTTTCCGTCTCTTTCTCGGCAATCTCCACCATATCAAGCTTTTCACCCGGATTCTGCGCCTCAACGCGGCATACAGGCGAAAAAAGAAAGACAACAGACACTACAAAAAAAGATATGCCAAGTGTACGCATATTCAAATAAAAATATAAATTTGTGACGGCTCATATACGGGAAACCCTCCGTGAGCGGTGCAAAAATAGAAATAAGTATATGAAAAAACAAACAGTTGTCATTTCAATCGTTGCTCTTTCATTGCTGGCTTGCTACAACAGCATGGCTTGCACCAATATTCTTGTGACCAAAGGAGCGAGCACGGACGGGTCCAACATGATTTCATATGCAGCTGATTCGCATCAGCTGTTCGGGGAGCTTTACTTCCATCCTGCAGCATACTGGGCGGAAGGGGCGATGCTCGATGTAACCGAGTGGGACACAGGGAGATTCCTCGGCAGGATTCCGCAGGTGCCTTACACATTCAAGACCGTAGGCAACATGAACGAGCATCAGCTGATAATCGCGGAAACCACCTACGGAGGACGGGGACTTGCCGACACCACAGGGATAATGGACTATGGCTCACTGATATACATCACTCTCCAGAGGGCAAGGACAGCCAGGGAAGCCATACAGACAATCGTCGAGCTTGCCAACACATACGGGTACTGCTCCGAAGGGGAATCGTTCTCGATTGCAGACAAGGACGAAGTCTGGGTGATGGACCTTATCGGGAAGGGGACAAAAATGGAAAACGGTGTGAATGTACGCAAGGGCATCGTATATGTGGCCCGCAGGGTTCCTGACGGATATATCTGCGCACATGCCAACCAGGCCAGAATCAGCACCTTCCCTCTCGACGACCCTGACAACTGCATCTACGCCCCAGATGTGATCTCGTTTGCAAGAGAAATGGGATGGTACGACGGGCCTGACGAGGAGTTCAGTTTCTGCGACACCTACAATCCGCTTAACTTCGGCGGAATGAGAGGCTGCGAAGCCCGTGCATGGAGCGCATTCAACATCCTGTGCGACGGGAAGTTCACCTTTGAGGACGAAAACGGCGACACTGTCACAAAAGACGCATACGACTACATAGATTACGCAATGGGATACGATGCCGGCAAACGCTTCCCTCTGTTTGTGAAGCCGTCACGCAAAATCAGCGTAAAGGATGTGGCAGATGTGATGAGGGACCATTTCGAGGGGACTCCAATGGACATGACCAAGGACATCGGAGCAGGAGGGAATGCCCTTCCTTACAGGTGGCGCCCGATGGATTTCGAATATGAAGGCAAGACATATGTAAATGAAAGGGCAATCGCGACACAGCAGACCGGATTCTGGTTCGTGGCACAGTCCAGGGCTGAATTCCCCGACATGATAGGGGCGCTCATATGGTTCGGGACAGACGATGCCGCCACTTCATACCTGACTCCGATATATGTCGCGACTTCGGAAGTGCCCGAATCATTCAAAGTCGGCAACGGCAACATGGTCACATACTCCCCTACTTCCGCCTTCTGGATGTGCAACCGCGTAGCCAACGCCTGCTACAGGATGTACAACATCATGGAGCCGACAGTGAGGGCGGAGATAGACAAATGGGAATACGGACAGATGGAGAATGTCAGGAAAGTGGACATGACCGCAATGGAAATTTACAAGAAGGCACAGGAAGCACCGCGAAAAATGATCCGCCGCAACGACAAGTTGAGACGCACTCCTGACCCGTACTCGGAGCTAAAGGCATATCTCACAGAATATACGGTACAATCGGCACAGGAAATATTCCAAAAATGGACAGAGCTGGAGACATTGCTTTTGGTCAAATACATTGACGGAAATGTCAAGGCGCAGAATCCTGACGGCTCCTTTGTAACCAACCCATACACCGACCGCATCCCTGACGGGATCACCCAGCCGGGATACACTGAAAAATGGAAAGAATGCGTGGCCAATGACCATGGACAAACGCTGGAGCAAAAAGAACTTTAGACATCTTGCCAACCTTGAGGGCTGACAAGCAAACAATAACACACAACAATTTTCTGGATTATGGGCAGATTTTTCATATCCGTGGTATTATTTACCATGATGTCGGCTGCAGCATTTGCCCAGCAAAAGACATACAGCATAAGCGGTACCGTCGTCAACAAGGAGACGGGTGAACCTGTGGAATTCGCCACAATCGTGCTCACCTCCACTGAACAGTGGGCTGTTGCGGACGCGAATGGCAACTTCACTATCCAGAATGTACAGCCGGGCAAGACCCAGATCAGCATCTCCTGCCTGGGTTATGTGACTGACACAAAGGAAATAACCGTAAGCAAGGACATCCCTGTGTATTGGATCGAACTTGCAGAGGACAATCTTACCCTCGACAGCGTGGTGGTCACAGCGCAGGACAACAGCAACAGCGCCACCACAAGCAGGACAATAGACAAGGCCGCCCTCGACCATATCCAGATGCTGAATGTGGCCGACGTGTCGAGCCTGCTGCCAGGAGGGGCGACACGCAACCCGGACCTTCTTACAAACCAGACATTTAGCATCCGTTCCGGCTCAGGCGAGGTCGGGAATGTATCTTTCGGGACAGCCGTTGAAGTAGACGGCGTCCGCCTTTCGAACAACGGGAGCTTTGCCTCTATCGCAAACATCAACACCGGGGTCTCCGGAGCTTCCGTCAACAACATAGCATCCACAAATGTAGAGTCCATCGAGGTCATCACAGGTGTCCCGTCTGTAGAATACGGAGACATGACATCGGGAGTGGTGAAAATCAACACCAGGAAAGGAAGGACTCCATACACAGTCACGCTTTCCACCAATCCGAACATGAAGCAGGTCTCTGCGAGCAAGGGATTCGGGCTCGGGACCACCAGGAGGGGCGCGTCACGGGGAGTCCTCAATACCAGCCTCGAATACACCAGGGCCACCAAAGACCAGCGGTCTCCATACGAGTCATATGACCGCAAGCAGATCCAGCTGACATACAGCAATCTTTTTGACAGGGGTATATTCACTGACACGCCTTTGAGATTCTCCGTAAGCGCCTCGGGCAATCTCGGAGGAATGGACACCAAGGCCGACCCTGATGCATTCTCTGAAAACAGGACTACCGTCAGGGACAATTCATTCCGCGGAAATTTCGATTTCGACTGGCTTCTCAGCAAGAAATGGATCACCAACATCGAGCTGAGCGGATCCGTAGTGTACAGCGACAAGTTGAACAGAGTCCACGAGAATGTCAACTGGGCACAGGATTCTCCTGCGGTCCATGGCAGGGAAGAAGGATATTTTGTCGCCCAGAAATATGAAGACAATCCCGATGCGGCCGTTATTCTCCGTCCGAGAGGATACTGGTACAGCACGATGTGCGTAGATGACAGGCCCATCAACTACAGTCTGAAACTCAAAGCCAACTGGGCAAGACAGTTCGGCAATGTCAACAACAAGATCAAGCTCGGTGTGGACTGGTCGGGAGACGGGAACTTCGGTATCGGCGAATACACCGAGAACATGAGCACGGCCCCGGATTTCTGGGAATACCGCTATTGCGATGTCCCTTTCATGAACAATGTGGCTGCCTACATAGAAGAAAACATCACAATCCCAATAGGCAAGACCAGGCTCAACCTCATTGCCGGACTGAGGAATGACAATACCATCATCAGAGGCTCGGTATACGGGACTACTTCAAGCCTGTCCCCGAGATTCAACCTCAAATACACAATCTTCTCGCCGGCAAACAGATGGAACAAGACAGTGAAAGAGCTCTCGTTCAGGGCAAGCTGGGGAGTAGCCACCAAACTGCCTTCATACTCCGTCCTTTATCCGGTCCCTACATATTACTACCTCAGCACATTCTCATCCACATCGGCATCCGACGGCTCGGCATATTCAGCCTATTACATCATGCCGAAGACAATAGACTACAATGCCAACCTCCGCTGGCAGAAGAACCAGCAGGCTGAAGTGGGATTCGACATCGACATAGACGGATACAAGATATCCCTTTCCGGATACTACAACAGGACCATCGACGCATACAGGCTGTGTAATGAATACGAGAGATTCACTTACAATTACACCCCTATATCATCTTTGGAAAGCTGCCAGATACCGGCGGAAAACCGTGTGTTCAATGTAGACAGGAAAACAGGTATTGTCACCGTATCCGACGCAACAGGAGTCTTTGCCGACCAGACTCTCGACTACAAGAGCAGGAAAAGGATGACCTCTACGACATATGCCAGCAACAGCATAAATCCTATCACAAGATATGGAGTGGAATGGGTTGTGGACTTCAAGAGGATAAGACCTATCAACACCACAATCAGACTGGACGGCTCGTTCTACGGCTATAAGATGATTGACGAGAATTTGGTGGCATACAGCCCTTCAGTGACCGCTGCTGACGGAGAGCCGTATAAATATGTAGGATACTACATAGGAGACAATGATGTCGCAAACGGGAAAGAAACCCGCCAGCTGAGCACCAATCTCACCATCACCACCCATATCCCTAAGGTCAGGATGATCATATCCATGAGAGTAGAGGCCACTCTCCTCAGTTATTCAAGATACCTCAGCGAAAAGGACGGAGGGGGCAGGTCCAGGGTCATCTCAAGCAGGGACAACATCCTGTCTGTCGTGGACGGCTCAATCTATGACAACGAGGGATACACGGTACTCTACCCGGAATACTACACCACATTCGACGACCCTTACACCCAGAGGAACTATTACGAAGATCTGGTATGGGCAAGAGAGAACGATGCACAGATGTATTCCGACCTGTCGCGCCTCGCCGTGACATCGTACTACAACTACCAGTTCAAGAAGAACTACTATAGCCCGTATTTCTCCATGAACTTCAGCGTGACCAAAGAAATAGGAGACATAGCATCCATCTCGTTCTATGCCAACAATTTCTTCAACAACTACGGGCAGGTCTATTCCAGCATGACAGGCAACTGGGAGACAGCCAGGAGATATATCACGAATTTCTATTATGGCTTGACGCTCCGGCTCAAGTTCTAAGAACACATAATGTTTAACTTAATCCCCAAACAACCATGAAAAGGATCATTATCTTTATGATGGTGGCAGCCGCAATGGTAGCCGTATCATGCGAAAAGACACCTTCCAACCCACCGGTGGAGGTACAGATCTCGCTTATGCTCGACGGTGAAATCTATGCTGAAGACGGCATCACCGTTGCTCTTGCTTCACAGGGCAATTCTGCATCATACGAAGCAGTCACTACCGCAGGAATTGCCAAATTCACCGTAATTCCAGGGCTTTACAACGCCACTGCATCATTCAGGACAACTGAAGGTACCACCAACACCGTCTACAACGGCACTGCAGCAATAACAGTAGTGTCCGGAGGAGAAAACGCATTCGAGCTGAACCTTTCGACCTCCCAGACCAACCCTCTGATCATCAAGGAACTGTACACCGGAGGATGCCAGAAAAATGACGAGAGCGGATATTACAGGCACGACAGCTATGTGATCCTATACAACAACAGCGATGCAGAGATCGACATCAGCAATGTGGCATTTGCATTTGCGACTCCGGCCAACAGCAATGCAACCAACAAATATATCGTTGACGGCGAGCTGACATATGCTTCCCAAGGCTGGATTCCTGCAGGATGGGACATCTGGTGGTTCGACTCGCAGGTAACCCTCGCCCCTTACTCCCAGATCGTTGTCGCAATAGACGGGGCTATCAACCACACCGAGACCTACACCAATTCAGTTGATCTGAGCGACGGAAGCTACTATGCGATGTATGATCCGGAAGCGTTCGGAGAGAAATACATGCAGGCCCGCTATCCAAACCCTTCCGACGCCATCCCGTCCAGCCACTATCTGCAGACCTATCTGTACGGAATGGGAAATGCATGGCCAATCTCGGACACGAGTCCTGCATTCTACATCCTCGAATATGCCGACATCGAAGCTTATTCCATGGATGATGCTAACTACGACAGGACTGAAAATGCAAAACTCCCTGTAGTCAAGGTGAAGAATGAGTGGGTACGCGATGCAGTGGAGGTGTTCACTGCAGGTAAAGAAGCGGATAACCAGAAGAGATTCCCTGCAAACATAGATGCAGGCTATATATATTACACTACGAACTATGGCTACACCATCTACAGGAATGTGGACAAGGAGGCTACCGAGGCCCTTGCCGAGAATGAAGGCAAGCTTGTCTACAATTACACGGGTGGAACTGACGAAGTAGACGCAACTTACGGCAACACCGACCCTTCAGGAATCGATGCGGAAGCTTCAATTGCCAATGGAGCCCATATCATTTACAAGGACACCAACAATTCTTCAGCAGACTTCCACCAGAGAAGGGTAGCTTCTCTGAAGAAATAAATGTCTGCCGGGACTGATTCATAAAAGACAAGGACATGTGTAACTGCAAGACTATATCAGCCTGCTTCCTTATGGCAGCCATAAGCCTTTCTGCATGGGGACAGGCACCGCAAAGGAATCTGTATGACTTCAGTTTCATACAAGATGCCAACCCTTGGCTGACAAGCTCCAATGCCGCCGGTCTCGGGACACTCCAGGTGGACAGGACATCCATCGTGGAGGCAGAGTTCAACAAGGAAGACGGGGGTCTGATACCTGTGGAAGGGTCTGACAACAGCTGGCTTGCAGGAGCACAGACCGAGTCTTTCGTGAAAATCTCAGACAGGATAGCTTTCCACGGGAAGCTGTCCTACTCATATTTCCATGGGAACAATATGGGGGGACATTATCTGATGGACCCCTCATATAATCCCATAAATTTCCTTGAAAGCGTCAAGGACAACAACGGAGTGAAGGTCAGGGAACTGTACGGACTGCTCGGAGGCATCTCCTATTCCTTCAACGACAAATGGTCAATAGGGGCAGAAATCGGCTACGAGACAGGGAGTTATGCAAAGCGCAAGGACGCCCGTCCCAAGAGCAACTGGATGTCCCTTGACATCACGGCCGGGATGCGTTTTGCTCCAAGCCGCAATTTTGCAGGAGGTCTGAACCTGAAATATGCCCGTACCACCGAAAACCTGGTATGCAGCATTTTCGGGACCACAGGGACCCAGTACTACACTCTGATTGACTATGGAGGATATTTCGGAAAGATAGAAAGTCTTGATTCGGAGTCAGGATACATCAGCACTTCCGATCCTGGAAACCCCATGATCAACACATTCTACGGAGGCTCTCTCCAGCTCGTGTTCGGGAATGCGGACCGCACGCAGTTCTTCAACGAAATCTCCTACCTCAGCAGGAGCGGATATTTCGGGGAGCGCAAGTACAATTCGGTAGTATTCTGCGAATTCGGAGGCAGCGAGATCAGCTACAACGGCATCCTTGACATCCGCAGGGGCACCTCTCTCCACAGGATAAACCTCTATGGAGAATATGCCGGAATTGTCAATAATGAAAATATCTACCGCAGGACCACTGCTGCCGGAGAAAACACTGTCGTGGAATATTTCGGGCAGAACGAGATCCTTGACCAGACCGACATCAAGGGACACCTGTCATACACCGGCTATCTCGGAGTCTCCCAGAACCGTCCGGAATGGGAATACGGCATCGACATAGACGGGACATTCATGACGGCAAGGACCACATATTACCCGTTCTACAGAGACCGCGACCTCATCACCATGCAGGCTGTCCTGCACGGGAGAAAGAACTTCAAGGTCACCAAAAACATCTTCACTGTCGGGCTCGCTGCAGGCTACTATATAGGTACCGGCACTAAAAACAGTGACGGGGCTTATGCGACCAGCACTTCCGACAACCTGAGGACCGACGACGGATATCTGAATCTCGATTTCGAGTACGACACCGCTTCAAGGGTCTTCGGCACACTGTGCTTCCGCTATACAAGACTTTTCGGAGACAAGGCAGCAGTATATATCGATATCCGCGACACCTGGAACCAGACAATGGAAAAACCTGTATATTTGTCTTCGGGCTACAGGAATTCATTTACCGTAACCCTTGGCTGTGCTTTTTAAATTTACAGGAAAGATGAAAACATTTTATGCCATCCTTCTTTCAGCGGCTGCCGCAATCGTATCGGTGACAGCCTTTTCGCAGGAAAGAATACCGGACGATCCTCAGCTGGTCACAGGCAGGCTCGACAACGGAATGACCTATTATATCCGCCACAATTCCAATCCGGAAGGGTGTGCAGATTTTTATATTATACACAATGTAGGCGCATTGCAGGAAGAAGACAACCAGAACGGGCTCGCGCATTTCCTGGAGCACATGGCGTTCAACGGGACCCGGCACTATCCCGACAAGGAACTTCTTGATTTCCTTGCCAAGGACGGGGTGAGATTCGGATACAATGTGAATGCATACACTTCCAAGACAGAGACAGTCTACAACATTTCTTCAGTCCCTCTGATTCGGGAAAGTTTCGTGGACTCCGTGCTGATGGTGCTTCATGACTGGTCCTGTGACATTTCCTGCGAACCGGCCGCCCTCGATGCCGAGAGAGGAGTCATCAGCGAAGAATGGAGACGCAGGGATGAGCCGCGTTCCAGAATGATGTACAAGCAGAACGACCTCATCTACAAAGGAGCGAAACATACCACCCGCAATGTCCTCGGGACGCTTGAGGTCATCAACGGATTCAAGCCCGAAGAAATTCTCGATTTCTACCACAGATGGTACAGGCCTGACCTTCAGGCTATCGTGGTTGTAGGGGACTTCGACGCGGAAAAGATGGAGCAGAAAGTCAGGAAGATGTTTTCTGACATTCCTGCGAGGGAAAATCCGGAGCCGAAAGGAGAATATCCGATTCCGGCCCTGACAGAGCCGCTTTTCGAAAACATGCTCGACCCGCAGGTGAAATACCATGTGCTCAAGGTCATCCACAGGCAGCCGTTCCCTGAAGCCGGACTGCGGAACACGGACTTTTTCTACAAGGACATGTTCTCAAGACAGATAGTCACCTCCATTTTAGACGAAAGGATGGGCAGGGACGCCAAGAAGCCCGGAAGTCCGCTTTCATCTGCGGTGCTCGTCACAAGTCCTTACGGGGCGGATTTCTACATCTCCCTGTTCACCCTGTCTCTCAAAGGGGCGGACAAGATGGAGGATGCACTCGCATTCTACACCGAGGAAGTGGAAAGGATGCTTCGCTACGGGTTCTCTGAAGACGAATTCGAAGCAGCCAGATTCAGGGTGATGAAAAGGCACAGGCTCAACATGGAGAACTTCGCTTCCGATGTCACCGACAAACAGATAGTGGATGCCTGCAAGGAAAATTTCCTCAGGGGATTTGCGGCAGCCTTCCCGTATGACCTGAAAGAGTTGCAGAAGGTCATACTCAGCGAACTGACATACGACGATGTCAAGGGCTATGAGAAGAAAATGTTCGGAGACAGCGAGAAGATATATTCATGGTGCATGAATGAAAAGGAAGCGCCGTCTATACCTTCCCCTGAAAGGATGAAAGAGATAATCGAACAGACCAGGGCGGAGGACATCATGCCCGAATACATAGAATACGATAAAATCTCTTTCGACTACGATCCACATCCAGGAACCATTGTCAAGACCCGGCCTATAAAGGGAACAGAGAGCGAAGAATGGACACTCAGCAACGGGATTCGGGTATACTGGACCCCTTCCGAGCCGGTGAAATCCAACACGCATCTTTCCATGGAGCTGTATTTCGACACCGGATACAGGGCTCTCCCTCAGGATAATATTGTTCCGGCAATATTCTCTGCAAGATTTATTTTCCGCAATCTCGGGATAGGCGGACACGACGCGACAGCCCTTCGCAACAGTCCTGAATGTGCCGGAGTCAACATTTCTCCATATATCGGACAGAAATCCTCCGTCATTTCCATGACTGCAGACAGGAAAAGCATTGACGAAGGATTCAAGATGGTATACGGGATGATTACAGACCCTTGTTTCTCTTCTGAAGCCACACTGAAGAAGACCATACAGGACAATCTGAGGGTGCTCGGGAAGAAAAAGTCCAACAGCGACATCTTCAATGAAGAGAGCAGGAAGATGAAATACGGTTCGCACCCGTGGATGGAGGAATACGACAGCGCATCCGTGAACGCGGTCGACATGGATATGGTAAAAGATGTCTTCGAAAGGAGCTTCAAGGATATCAGCAAGCTGAAAGTGTTCATTTCCAGCGATATGGACAAGCAGGAAATTGAAGACCTCGTATGCAGGTACATCGCATCCCTGAAGAACCTGCAGCCTGTGACCCTGTCCAGGACAGAACTCCCGTCTCCTGCATACAAGGGAGAGACTGTGCTTGACCGCAGCTATCAGGTAGAGACTGTGCCCAAGAGCGATGTGACATATTCCTTCAAGGGAAAGATGAAGCTGTCACCGAAGAACCTTGCCATCGTCGAAATGATGGATTATATAATGTCCGCACGGTACATGCAGCAGATAAGGGAGGAGCGCGGAGGCACATATCATGTAAGCTTCCTCACCGAGATAGATTACTCCGATTCCGGTGCATTCGAGTCCGTGGTGGCTTTCCAGACCAGGCCTGAACTCGTGGATGTCCTCGTGCAGGATGTAAGGGACGAAATGGACAGGATGGGCAAGGAAGGTCCTTCCGCAAAGGAAATGGAAGAGGCGGCAAAATATCTTGTCAAGCATCATGGAGAAAAGAAGGCTATGAAAGCCAATTCTCTCGAATCCGTCAACGACGGTTGCATCAATTTCATCCTTTACGGGATCGAGCCTGATTATGATTACGATGCTGTAATAGGTAGCATTTCTGCCGACGATATACGGAAATTCGCCGCAAAGCTCGACAAAGGGGATAAATTCATAACTATATACAGAGAAGAATAATTTTACTACGGATTATAACAGACTGAATTATGGCAAAAAACTCCACAATCAAGAAGAACTGGCCGAAATACCTCCTGCAATGGGGTGTTTTAGCGGCCTTAGTCGTGTTTCTGACTGGTATCATTCCGAGCAAGGAACCGGCAGATCCTGAAGCATACTGCCCTGTAGGAGGACTTCAGGCACTTACGACATGGTTTGTGAGCGGCTCTCTCCCATGCAGCATGACTACGCTGCAGATAGTGATGGGTATCGCTCTTGCAGCTGCAGTAATCCTGTTCAGCAAGCTGTTCTGCGGCTATCTCTGCCCGATAGGGACAGTGGAAGACCTCCTGACCAAGGCAAGGAAAGCCCTGCACATCAGAGCCATCACCGTCAGCAACGGCTCGATGACTGACAAGATTCTCAGGGTTGTGAAATACATCCTGCTGTTCTGGATTTTCTATATGACAGCGACTTCAAGCGAACTGTTCTGCAAGAATCTGGACCCTTACTATGCAGTAGCCACGGGATTCAAGGGAGAGATCACCCTGTGGATGTCCATCATATCCCTCGTGCTTGTGATTCTCCTCGGATTCTTCATTGATAATTTCTGGTGTAAATATATCTGCCCTCTCGGAGCGGCATCCAACACATTCAAATTCTGGTTATGGGTTGTCATCCTGTTTGCAATCTACGCCATTTTTGCTCTCTTAGGTCTCCCGATTCCTTGGTTCATCATGCTCGCAGCATTCTGCATCCTCGGTTATCTGCTGGAGATTCTCTGCGGCAAGCCGAAATACCAGCTGCTGTATGTGCTGAAAGAGCAGGATAAATGTACAAGCTGCGGACTCTGCACCAAGAGATGCCCTTACCATATTGATGTGGCATCATCCAAAGAGCAGAAGATAGCTTCCGTAGACTGTACGCTCTGCGGAGACTGCATAGGAAGCTGCCCTACAGAAGCCCTGAAGATAGGTGCCTGCAAAGGTAAAGGACAGAAATGGATGAATTATCTGCCTGCTGTCATCACCGTCATTCTCGTAATCCTCGGTATCTGGATCGGCGGCAAATTCGAACTTCCGACCATAGATGTGACATGGGGTGTCGAGCAGACTGCAGAAGACGGCACAGTGACTCAGCTGATCGATCCGTCGACCCTCAAGACTGCCGAACTCACAGGCCTGAGGTCTGTGAAATGCTACGGCAGCTCAATGGCTTTCAAGGCCCGTCTGGAGAAAATCGCCGGTGTCCACGGGGTGAAGACTTTCGTGAATACACACCGTGCAGTCGTGACATATGACCCTTCAGTCATCACTCCTGAGAAAATACAGGAAATGATATTCATTCCTTCCAAGTTCAGGGTGAATTCTCCTGACCCTGCGACAGTTGACAGCATAAAGATTGTCACCATCCGCACTGAAAACATGTACGACAAGATGGACCTGAATTATCTCGGTCTGCAGATGAGGAATTCCGGCAAGAAGATATACGGTCTCCAGAGCGAGTTCGCATGTCCTCTGATTGTGAGGGTATATATGGACCCTTCTGAAGAGGTGGACGGCAAATGGTTCAAGAATATCGTGGAAATGGACAAGCTCGAAATGCCTGTACATGGCGGAGGAGTCAAGGAAATCGAAGTCGACTACAAATATGAAGGCATGGAGGACGGAGTGTCGTATATGCCTGTGGATGAATATCTCAGGATGATGTTCTCCCCTTTCAAGGCACAGTTTAAGAAGCGGGTTGAACAGTATGCAGGTCAGCCTCAGTATATATACGAGATTGCGGACCAGAACTACGAGAAACCTATCATCATGAGGAACATGCCGTATCTGAGCAACCATCTTTCAGGAAATGAAGGCATCATCGGCATCTATCTCGACCTCAACGAAGAGCTCGTGCCTGCCATCACCATCAGGTTTGCCGCTCCTATGACAGAAGAGAAGCTCTGGGAGCTGATGACCATGGAGACCTGGTCAATCACTTACGGCAAGGACGATGTGCGCGAAGTCGGGGCAAAAATCGGATTCGAGACCCCTGGTACAGTCAAGCCTTATCAGGAAAAGGAATAATCCGCTATCGCTTCGATGAATCTGTAAAAGAATTCTGAAATGAAACGAATACTTATCAGTATTGCTCTGCTCTGCCTGGGAAGCCTCATTTCCCGGGCAGATGAGGGCATGTGGATGATCAACATGATCAATTCCGCCCTCGAAAAAAAGATGCAGGAAAGAGGGCTGCTCCTTTCCTCAGATGAAATCTACAATGCAGACGCAGACGGGACCACCATATCCGATGCTGTTGTCTCCCTCGAATTCGGTTGCTCGGGAAGTATCATTTCCGACCAGGGGCTGATGATTACCAACCACCACTGCGCATATGCAGATGTCTACAACCTCAGCACTCCTGAACACAATTATTTGGAGGACGGCTACTGGGCAATGACTGCCGACAAGGAGATCAACATCCCTGGAAAATCCATCCTCTTCCTCAAGAAAGTAATAGATGTGACTGATGAGGTGAAGGCTTTCAGGGCCGAACTCAGGGCTGCAGGCAAGCCGGCAGGAATGAGAAAAGTCTCTTTCCAGATGGAAAAGAAATATGCCAAAGAAAGCGGTCTGGATGCTTACCTGTCCTCAATGTGGGATGGCTCCAGATACTATATGGCGCTTTACAAGACATACAAGGATATCAGGCTCGTGGCTGCCCCTCCTGTCTCCATCGCAGCATACGGTGGCGATGTGGACAACTGGGAATGGCCTCAGCACAAATGCGATTTTGCCCTCTACAGGATCTACACAGCTCCAGACGGCTCACCTGCCGAATATTCTGAGGAGAACATCCCTTTGGTGCCTGAAAGGAAACTCGAAATCTCCCTTGACGGATACAAGCCCGGGGATTTTGCCATGGTCATAGGATTCCCTGGAATGACCGACAGGTACAGCAGCTCTGCGAAAGTCAATTTCAAGGAAAGGGTCAGCCTCCCTATAAGCAACGAGCTGAGAGGGGCCCAGATGGACATCATCAGCAGATGGATGAACACCGACCCTGACATCAGGCTCCTGTATTCAGACTATTTCTTCGGGCTGAGCAATGTGCAGGAAAACAACGAGGGGATGGCCAAATGTTTCCGCAGATTCGGAGTCGTGGATGAGAAGAAAGCTGTCGAAAAGGAACTGCAGGAATGGATCGATGCCTCCGAAGAGCGCAAGGCCAAATGGGGGAATCTGATAGGAATGCTGAACGAGAAATATGCGGCACAGGAAGAAGCGCAGAAAGATGTGACCTATTACCGTGAAACTCTCGTGAGGGGTACACAGTTCGCCAAGACGGTCAACAGAATCTCCACAATGGGGAACTCGGTGCTCAAAAGCTGCGGGATCAAGCCTGCAAGGACAATCGACCAGTATGTCAGCGACGAGGAAAAGGAATGCCGCAGATGCCACAGATTCTGCGGACAGGACTTTGAAATCATCAGCAGTGCCATGAAAAAGGACTACGAGGCAATCGACCTCCGCGTGGAAAAGGATCTCTTCCGCTATGCCGTGGAACAGTATTACGACAATGTGGACCCGTCATGCTTCGGACCTTACCAGACAGGACTGCTTGAATATTTCACAAAAGAAGACGGCAAATGCGACTTCGATGCCCTTGTGGACAGCCTCTGGAACAACAGCTACCTGACAGATCTCGACAGACTCGGGAAGATGATTGGAGAGGAGCACACCATCGACGAATACACGGCCGATCCTATGTACAAGTTCTTCAAGGATGTGAGCATCATAGACTTCAACCACAAGATTTCTGCTGCTCAGGGCTCTCCTAAGATAATGTCTCTCGACAATGCCTATACCCACGCCCTCTACCAGATGAAGATGGACAAGGGGATAGAACAGTATCCTGATGCGAACTCCACAATGCGTATCACTTACGGAACTGTCGGAGGTCTCGAACCATATGATGCCGTCATCTGCTCATGGCAGACCACTACTGACGGTCTTCTGGAAAAGGACGATCCTTCATCATATGACTTCTGCCTCGGGGAACGGCAGAGGGAACTTCTGCAAGGTCTTGAAGAGCCTCTCCCTGTCGATTTCCTGACAGACAACGACATCACTGGCGGCAATTCCGGCTCTCCTGTAATGAATGCAAAAGGGGAACTCATCGGTCTTGCTTTTGACGGTAACAAGGAATCTCTCGCGAGCGATGCCAGCTACACTCCGGGATACAACAAATGCGTCTGCGTAGATATCCGTTTCGTCCTGTGGACCCTTGACGAGTACGCAGGGATGGACCGTATCCTCGACGAAATAGGCTATGTCCGCAGACCTTGACAGTTTTACTCCATCTGACCGGCACAATCAGAAAGACACCCTGAATATCAGGCATTAACAAAAAAGGAACTGGACAATACCTTTGATTTTTGCGGTATTGTCCAGTTTTGCTTTTCTCAATTGACTTTATATCAATTTTTTCTTACAGCAAATTGTCAGTCGGCATCCTTGACACAGCGGACAGGGGTGGCAGTCCCGAGAGTGGCATACGCCACATTGACCCTTCCTTCAGGATATGCATTGGTAAAAGTGGTCATCATCGAGAACAACTGGAGAGTCCCGACCGACGACACATATCCGGTAGAACTCATTATATAGTTCAGGGCCGGCAGCCCAAGGCTGTCCGTCAATGTAGTGTTCCCGGAATAAAGCTGGGTCAGGGAATATTTGTAGATACGGGCATCGGAACTTCCGGAGAGCTGGCGGCAGCCTGCAAGCTGATAATTCCATCCTGCATCATTGAAAAGCGTCCGTTTGCCTCCCTTGTAGCCGGCATCGTAGAACAAGGCATTCTCATCTGTCTGGTTGCCGGTCTCGGTGCCTGAATCATCCTTGTTGGAAAGTCCGCAAAGAGCAAAATACTCAGCCCTTGTCGGCACATGCCAGCCCGGAGGGCAGATGCCCTGTGCTCCCTCGAAGCTGTGGATGTTCTCCGATGTAATCTCATCAACCCCGAAAATTGCATAGGCGTCATAGAGATAACCCTTTTCTTCAATGGACTCCGCATCTGTAAGTGCCTTGGCGCTGCTTGCGTTTATTGCTGAAGGTGTCCCCCCGTCATTCACCAGTTCATATGGATACAGGATGTGGGCTTCAGGGTCGGTCCCGTCTGCAGAAGGGGTGTAGCCGTCAGGAAGATAGCTGAGATTCTTGGCCATCCATACAGAGCCGTTGGAAAGAGTGACCGTAGGGTAAGTGACTCCGTCATACACGAAATAGCCGTCATATTCCTCGAACTGGACTTCCCCTGACGGAGTCGCAGGTCCGATTTCTCCTTCATCTGTCCAGTTGGTGATTTCTCCTGACAGATTGACCGAAAGGTTATCCTCCACCACTGTTGCCGACATCGTGTACTGGCCTCCCTGCTTGAGGTCTACTGATGCAAGATTCTGTGTCAGGGTTTTGCCTGAAGCTGTAGTCACAGTAAGGGTGAACGCCACTGTCTGAGGGATGACGATTGCCCTGTACTGCTCTCCTGCTGTCACTGCCTGCATGGTGATGTCTTCAGCTGAACCTGACTCGTCAACAGCCACCGTAAGAGATGAAAGGTCGACTGACGCAGATATCTTTGACCCTGACAGCTTCACAGAAGTGAGTTCAGACCCGGACTGGTTGTCTATGTCAAGCATAATCTTGGAAAGAAGATGTTTGAATCCGACAGTGACCGCAGCTGACGAAGGAGTGACATCCGACTTGGTGCCGGCAATCAGATCGGACTCTTCATAGCCTTCCGTCTGGTCTGCCTGTACGGCAAAAGTCTCAGGCATGCCGGATGCACTATAAGGATAGTATGCTGTCAGGACAGATGTCTCTGCGCCTTCCGTGTACCATACGAGATCTCCGGCGAATACTCCGTCGCCGAAAGTGAGCAATGCGTTTTCTGCATAATACGCATCATTTTTGAAAATGCTCAATCCGATACGGTCTCCGTCCTCGAAATTGACATCTGTGACTTTAGTGATAACCGGAGAAATTTTCACTATTTCTCCTCCGAGCGACGGAATGTCTGTCGCTTCTTCTTTCTCGCAGGCAATCA
>JADIMD010000125.1 GCA_017695015.1 Candidatus Cryptobacteroides faecigallinarum
GCAGAATCCCTTCCATATTGAAAGACTGCCTTGCAGATGCCTTGCCTGCCGGTTTCCCATGCAAGGTGCAGGTGGTTGTGCGTACTTATGATTTCGATCCTGAAATAGCTGTCCGTCAGATCAGTTCATGGACAGAAGAGCTTCGTCCTGCCCTTGTCATAGGGGAGTCCCTCGGTTCGCTGCAGGCGCTCAGGATCAGGGGTGTCCCTCATCTTTTCGTCTCCCCGTCCCTCAATGCTCCTGTCTATTTAGGATATCTTTCGTTTTTTACCCTGATTCCTGGAGTCACATGGCTTCTCGACAGAATCTACAGACCGAGGCCGGGAGACAGGCAGCCTCTGCATTTTACCTTCAGGACACTATACCATTATATAGCACACCGAAAGTCTGCTCTTGCCGGCCTGCCTGATTCCAGTGGAGAGGGGCTGTACTATGCCTTTTTCGGAGAGCATGACCATTACAGGAAAAGCGGCATTGTCAGTATCCGCACATGGAGAAAATATTTCGGTGAAGGCACATGGGAGACATATTCCGGGACTCATTTCATGGAGGAGGAATATATACATTCCATGCTGATACCCAAAATCGTCTCCCTGCTTGACGGAAATTGCAGGTTATAGGGTGCCAGTGGTTCAGATAGTCCTTCCCGGATATGCCTTCAGCCCTTCTTCGAGTACATGCAGGGCTTTTTCAAGCTCCGGAATTTCAAGCACATATGCAAGACGGGCATGGTTGATTCCCTTGCCCGGTGTCTTGTAGAATGATGCGGCTGGGGTTACCATTGTTGTGGAGTTGTCGAGCCTGAATGATTCGAGCATCCATCTCGCAAAATTCTCGGTGCTGTCGACAGGCAGCTCGGCCACAGTGTAGAAAGCTCCCATAGGCATAGGGGAGTACACTCCTTCTATCCTGTTGAGGGATTCGATCATATAGTTTCTTCTCTTGATGTACTCTTCCCTTACAGCCTGGATATATGAGTCAGGTGTGTCGAGAGCGCCTATTGCTGCAATCTGTCCGAGTACAGGAGGGCAGAGCCTTGCCTGGGCGTATTTCAATGCGGCAGCCATCACCTCCTTGTTGTGCGACACGATGCATCCGACGCGGGCACCGCACAGGTTGTATCTTTTAGAAACAGAGTCCACAAGAATCACATTCTGCTCCAGTCCAGGGATGTGCATTGCAGAGAAGTGCGGCTCGTCCGTATAGCAGAATTCCCTGTATACTTCGTCGGAAATGAGGAAAAGGTCGTGCTTTCTTGCGACTTCGCCTATGGCCAGCATGCTTTCCTTTGAATAAAGGGTTCCTGTAGGATTGCCAGGGTTGCAGATGAGTATCGCTTTTGTCTTAGGGGTTATGGCCTTTTCGAACTCCTCGATAGGAGGCACCTGGAATCCTGTCCTGATGTCGGTCTGTATTGCCTTGAGTGTCAGACCGTTCATGAATGCGAATGTGTTGTAGTTGGTGTAGAAGGGCTCCAGGACTATCACTTCATCTCCTGCATCGCATGCTATCTGCAGGGCAAGATTGACACTTTCACTTCCTGCAACCGTGACGATGATTTCAGGCAGGCTGATGTCGATACCTATCTTTTTATAGTATTTTTCTATGAGTCCTGTACGGAGCTCTTCGAGACCTGCCGAATTGGAGTATGATATATGGGTAAGCGTGTTCTCTCTTACTGCCTTGAGTGCGCATTCAGGGGATTTGATGTCCGGCTGGCCCATATTCAGATGATATACTTTGGTTCCTTGTTTTTTTGCCGCGTCGGAAAGCGGAACCAGTTTTCTTATGGCAGAGGCAGGCATCTGCTGTGCTTTTAGAGAGATTTTAGCCATTGCTATTCCAGTTTTAAGATTAAATTTACAAACAACGGACACAAAGATACTATAATTTTTTTACCTTTGCGGACGATCTTAACAAATCTAACTGGATAAATTATGGCAACATTTAGACAAATGGCTCTGCGGGAGGCATCAAACCACAAGCCTGAGCGTTTTTTCGTGGAGAACAGACCCATCTCCAAATTTTTCGGACAGAATGTCCTTGACCTTGAAAAACTGAGGGGATATGTGTCTCAGCAGGCTTATGAAGCCGTCCTTTCCGCTGTAAAATTCGGCGCCCAGCTTGACAGGAGCGTCGCCAACGAGATCGCATCAGGGATGAAGGCCTGGGCCATTGAAATGGGGGCTACACACTATACACACCTTTTCCAGCCTCTTACGGATTCGACTGCTGAAAAGCACGAGGCTTTTGTGACAGTCAAGGAAGGAAAGGCATTCGAGAAATTCAACGGAAGCGCACTCGTGCAGCAGGAGCCTGACGCGTCAAGCTTCCCTAACGGAGGACTTAGAAATACATTCGAGGCAAGGGGATATTCCGCATGGGACCCGTCTTCGCCTGTTTTCATACTTGACGGGACTCTCTGTATCCCGTCGGTGTTTGTGTCATATACCGGTGAAGCCCTGGACACCAAGGTGCCGAACCTGAAGTCCATGCAGGCTCTCAGCGATGCAGCGACCGCTGTGGCAAAGCTTTTCGACGAGAATGTAAAGTCTGTCAGGGTGAATCTTGGCATAGAGCAGGAATATTTCCTTGTGGATGAAGCCCTTTTCAATGCTCGTCCTGACCTGGTGCTCTGCAACAGGACCGTGATAGGACACACTTCGGCCAAGGACCAGCAGCTCGAAGACCATTATTTCGGGGCAATTCCATTGAAAGTAAGCGCTTTCATGAAAGATTTCGAGACGGAGGCCTACAAGCTCGGAATCCAGCTCCAGACCCGTCACAACGAAGTGGCTCCGAACCAGTTCGAGTGTGCGCCTGTATTCTGCGACGCCATCACTGCAATCGACCAGAACATGATGCTGATGATTCTGATGCAGAAGGTGGCTGAGAAACACCATCTTAAAGTCCTTTTCCACGAAAAGCCGTTCGACGGTGTAAACGGTTCGGGAAAGCACTGCAACTGGTCTATCTGTACCGATACTGGGGTCAACCTGCTTTCCCCGGGCAAGACACCGACCAAGAACCTGCAGTTCCTTTCGTTTTTCTCGGCAGTTGTGAATGCGGTATATCAGCACCATTATCTGCTGATGGCAGGTATCTCGAATCTCAGCAATTCATACCGTCTCGGAGGTCATGAGGCACCGCCTGCCGTAATGTCAGTGTTTGCAGGATCCACCCTGTCGAACATTTTCAAGGCGATAGAGAACATGCAGGACCTGCCTGTTGAAGAGGCAGGGCTCGAATCCATAAAAATCGTGAACTCCATTCCGGAAATCTTCCCTGACAATACCGACAGGAACAGGACTTCGCCGTTCGCATTTACGGGCAACCGATTCGAGTTCAGGGCTGTGGGCTCTTCGATCAATGTCGCGTCCGCGATATACATCCTCAATACGGCTGTTGCCGAAAGTCTTGTGAAGTTCCGTGCCGATGTGGATGCCCTCATTGCAAAAGGAGAGGAGAAGTCGGTGGCCATTATGGAGACTGTCCACAAGTTCACCCACGAGTCCCGTGACATCATGTTCGAAGGCAACGGATACAGCAGGGAGTGGCAGGAAGAGTCCAAGAAGAGGGGACTGCGTGCAGTGGAGAATGTCCCCGACTCATACGAAGTGTATCATGAAGACAAGACTGTCAAACTGTTCACAGGGACGGGAGTGCTCAACAAAAACGAAATCGAGGCAAGATACGAGGTGCTGAACGAGACATATGTCAAGAAGCTTCAGATAGAGGCCAGGGTGATAGGGGACATCTGTCTCAACCATGTGCTTCCTGCAGCAGTAAAATACCAGAATATCCTGATCGAGAATGTCAAGGGAGTGAAAGAGATATTCGGCGAGGAGTACAAGGAGCTCTGCCATTCAGAGTTCTCCACCCTCAAGAAGATATCTTCCTACATCAATGACATCACAAGGGATGTGGAAGCCCTCGTGGAGGCAAGGAAAAAGGCCAACCGCATTCCTGACATAGCTGAAAGGGCAAAAGTATATTCGAGGTCAGTCAAGTCATATATGGATAAGGTAAGGTACAGTGCAGACCATCTTGAAATGCTTGTGGACGACGAGATGTGGCCTCTTCCTAAGTACAGGGAGCTGCTTTTCTTCTAACAGAAAGTATTGAAGTGAACAAAAAAACTTATATAATATTGTCTATGGCCGCTGTTCTGGCACTTTCTTGCGGAAAGACCGGGACAGCGGGTCTCGATATGCTGCCGTATGTCAGGGAAGTGATTGCCGATACGGCTTCCCTTGCACATTCGGCAGTGGCAGGATATGACCATGCATCGAGGACAGGGACCATTGCGGTGACAGGTCCGGCACATGAGACCATGCTGATTACGGAATACCTGATGGAATGCGACATATACGACAATGTGGATGCAAGATCCGTAAGCGACAGCCTTCCTGATTTCGCAGGAGAGGTGTTTGCCGCTTATTATGATTCCGCAGAAGAGCCGTATTACAACGCGCTTTCCGACGGGGATGACAGCAGGCTGAGAAAGCTGACGGTAAGGAACACTGTGGCAGCAGTGTCGCCTTTGTATTATCTTAACCAGTTCTGTCCGGAGCCCACGGTAGGGAAGATTCCGTCGAAAATAATCATTTATTCGTCTTCTTTTTCGGACACCGGCATTCCCGATGTGGATACATTGTTCAGGTCTTTTGGCAAGAATGTCAGGACTGTTTCCCCTGTCAGGGCGATTGCCGGCCAGCTTCATGAACGCAATGTCACAGGCAGGGTAGGAATTTGGGCTGACAGTGATGTGCTTGCTTCCGGAGTGTATGCCGGGGTGTTCCGCGGATGCGACGGAATCGACTATGTGGGGTTTTCTCCTGAAGAGTCATCAGATGCCGAGAGCGGCTTCATCAAGTTCCTTGACATGTACCTTTCGACAGGAGACACAACGCCTTTGTCTGCAATCGTGATAGACGGTCTCGACCTTTCTTTCAGTGCGGGAAATGTCATCCGGACAGCCGAGAGGATAATGTCTTCCAAGGAAGATGAGTTTGCAGTCTACAGGGACATGCTGACAGATGATTTTGTGGTGATAGATGCCGTATCTTCCATCGCAAGGACATGTTATGCCATCCTGAGGAATGACAATACCTTTGCACACAGGATATCATATCCGAAAGAAGAGGAATATATGACTGTAAGATCCCCTGAAGGCGATGTAAAATATATAGAATTCAATCATTTGTATGTTCATTAGTTCCATAACTGCAGAGCAGCTGTCCGGAATGGAGACAGCGTCTTTCCCTGGTGAGGCCCATGTGATCGAAACGGAAGGTCCGGAGTTCACCAAGGCTGTCGCTTATCTTGGAAGGCAGAGGATCATAGGATTCGACACGGAGACGAGACCGAGTTTCACGGCTTCACAGCCGAGGTACGGTGTCTCGCTGTTGCAGCTGTCCGGTGCAGGAAGGGCATACCTGTGCAGGATAAAGAGTCTTGGGATGCACAGGAAACTGTGCTCGATTCTTTCCAATCCCAGGATAATAAAGGTCGGGGCAGCCGTACATGACGACATCAAGGGCCTCCAGAAATATTCCATGTTCAAGCCTGCCTCTTTTGTGGACCTCCAGAAAATAGTGTGGGAGTGGGGCATAAGGGATAAGAGCGTGAAGAAAATGTCCGCCATAATACTCGGGTTCAAGATATCCAAGACACAGCAGCTGTCCAACTGGGAGGCGGACCATCTTTCTGAGGCACAGATAAGATATGCGGCTACAGATGCCTGGGTTTGCAGGGAAATGTTCCTTAAACTGATGGTTTCAGAGAAGAATCCTCTTCATATTGAAGAGACTCCAGAGAAAAACTGATTTCCGGTTATGATAAAAGTGATATTGCGTAAAGGCAGGGAAGAGTCCCTGAAACGGTTTCATCCATGGGTGTTTTCAGGTGCCGTGGCTGAAATTCAAGGTTCTCCTGCCGAGGGAGACATTGTGGGCGTGTATTCCAGTGACGGCAGTTTTCTCGCTGCCGGTCATTACCAGATAGGATCTATCGCCGTGAGGATATTGAGTTTCGACGAGAATGTCAATAATCCTGATTTCTGGAAGATAATGATAGAGAGGGCTTTCCTTGTGAGGGTGGCTGCCGGGCTTGCCAGTCCATTGTCTGATGGCGAGGTCGGCGGAGATACCGACTGCTACCGTCTTGTACACGGGGAAGGGGACAATCTCCCGGGGCTCATAGTGGACTACTACAACGGAGTATGTGTCATGCAGGCCCATTCTGCCGGGATGTTCAGGTCCAGGAAGCAGATATGCGATGCTTTGGTATCACTTTATGGAGACGGACTTAAAGCAGTGTATGACAAGAGTTCAGGCACTGTGCCTTTCAAGGCTGGACTCAATCCGGTGGACGGCTACCTGTATAAAAAGGAAGGATTCGATGACGCAGGTTTCACGGTAAGGGAGCACGGGCATAGCTTTGTGGTGGACTGGACCGAGGGTCAGAAGACAGGATTTTTTCTCGACCAGAGGGAGAACAGGGCATTGGTGGAGAAGTTTGCAAAAGACCGTAATGTGCTGAATATGTTCTGTTACACTGGCGGTTTCTCAATCTACGCTTTAGCTGGAGGGGCTGCTCATGTTGACTCTGTGGACAGCTCTAAAAAGGCGATGTCACTCGTGGACAGGAATGTCGCACTCAACGGTTTTTCTCCTGATTCGCATACATCTCTCTGCTGTGACGCCATCGACTATCTCAAATCTGTCCCGGAAGGTAAATATGACCTGATGATTGTGGACCCTCCGGCATTTGCCAAGCACAGGGGAGCACTGAACAATGCCTTGAGAGCATATCAGAGGCTGAATGCAGCTGCCATCTCCAAAGTGGCTCCTGGCGGTATAGTGTTCACGTTCAGCTGTTCACAGGTTGTCGACAAGGAAGCATTCGCACTTGCGGTGTTCTCTGCCGCTGCACAATGCCTAAGGAGCGTGCGTATACTCGACAGGCTCAACCAGCCTGCAGATCATGCTGTCAATATCTATCATCCTGAAGGGGAATATCTGAAAGGACTCCTCTTATATGTGGAATAATACCTGCAATTGCAAAAATTAACGGAAATCGCTTGCAGATTAAGAAAAAATGTCTACCTTTGCACTCCGTTAGCAAGGTGCTATGGCCGAGCGGTTAGGCACAGGTCTGCAAAACCTGCTACAGCAGTTCGATTCTGCTTGGCACCTCGACTTATTGGTTATTAGTTTTAGTGTTATTAATTATGTGGTTAGTAGAGGGGTCCCCACGTGAGTGGCGACAACCTCTTTTTTTATGCCTATACGTGAAGCTC
>JADIMD010000016.1 GCA_017695015.1 Candidatus Cryptobacteroides faecigallinarum
CATTGCTCTGCGCTATATCTAGAACTCTGGGACGGCTCAAAGAAACAATTTCTTGTCAAATAAATTTGACCATTACGATTTTTTTCTCCCAAATAATGACTCCTTTTCATTCGTCTATTGTGAGACATATATTCTGGAAGAAGTTGTATGTAAGTCCCCTGGATATAAAGGACACCTTTTTGATATGCAATATCCTCAATATCGTCATTCCACGTGTAGCATGGAGCAATCATTGACAATGAACGATATCCAAATATATTCTCAAATAAATCCAGCCCTTCGCTTATAGATTTTAGAACCAGCTCATTTTCAATCTTTGATTTTATATTATATGCTTCCAACACTTCTGTTTCGTCTGTAATCATTGCATAATTTCTAAAATTGAAGCAAGCCAAAGTGTCTTTATTGCCGCTTTTTAATAGTGTCATCCATTTTTGAAAATTCAAGTGCTCACGACCATGAAATTGTGGCCTAAATAACTTATTACTAATACCTTCTTGCCATAACGCAAATGCTCTGTCGTGATTTGGATATCGTTTAAGGGTCTCTGTAAACGGCTCATAATAATACTTTTCATAGTTGCTCTTCTCTATTTTTTCAAAATCAGGATTTGCCACCACACAGTTCATTGTCAACTTTGCTGGGTTTCCATTTGCATCTTTGACTGAAGATAGAATGTCCAATAATAATTCTAAGTCATCATTGGACGCTAATGTATCCACCTGATTGTATTTTCCTCCTAATATGCTGCTGACACCATTCTTTACGAGAGTGTTATATACCTCTATAGAAGGCATTCTGATGCTTCCCCAATCATCAGACTCTAAAACTATTATATGCTTATTGAATTTTTTGCCCTTTAGCATCATTCTGCTATTGGCTAATTTGGCTAGTATTAATTTGGGCAAATTTTTCAAATGTACCATATACTATCTATTGATTGACTTTGATTGTATGTTTTTTAGATATACATAGACTCTCCTCGCGGAATGCCGTAATAGCAATATCCAAACAAGTCCTTTCCGAACTTGTCTATGTAGTAAAATCGGATTTTGGAGTATGCTTATTTACTGGTTGTCCTCCAGTATTCTCTCGAGTATCTGTTTATGCCGTAATGATGAATGCGAACTTTGATACATCGCGTACAGCAGGTTTATGAACTCTTCTTTGTCCAGGATACACACTGTCCGCGCATCGTTAAACATGGTGCGGAATCTCCCAATAGGGCCTTCTATGACACCGTAGTCAAATGTCACTGTGGTCTTAAGAGGAAAAGAGAAACGCTCCCTTGTCGCAGGATTGCACCCGATAGCTCTACCTGCTTGAAAAACGTATGACAGGCAGTCTCCGTTTTTCCGTATTGGGCCATGAGTGGATTCATCTGTAGAGATGCCGGCTCTGGGCTGTGATGTCGTAAAGCAAGCTACTATGCTCAGTTCCTCGTCACGGTGCAGCACGATCAGATATTTGTATTTAGGCGGCTTTATGCTGCTTACATATCCGTATATTATCTCGCCCGGGTTGAAATTAAGCATGGCGGTCCAGATGTTCCTGAAACTTCATATTCCACAGAGCATCTTCATAGATGCTCGCTCTCTCTTCGTTATCACCATTAATCTCCTGAAGAAGAACAGGTACATCGGATGTTTTCGCCTTGTCGAACTTGATGTGGTGACTTTTTACAGTCCGTGCCCACAGAGAATCGTGCTCGTGAGTAAGTTCTGTAAGCTCGTCGGCGGACCGGTCACCATATTGCTTTATTATGCTGTCGATTATGTTAAGTTCATATGGACTGAATAAGTCCATGAACACTGATTCCGGTTTATCTGCATCTGACGATACCGGGAGCACTATGAATTTCCCGTCTGCATTCCGGACGCATGATACAAACTCTTTAAATTCTCCTTGCTTTATATTGTATACCTCCGGTGCGACCGGACCTTTTGCCCATGCGAAATAATCAAACCAGGTAACTGGAATGCACCTCTGCTGCATGGATTTTTCATCTATGAGATACAACAGCTTGAGCAGTTTTCTCAAATTCACACCTGGAATGCTCTTGGCGATATACTCCAGAAGCATTCCGTTCTTCTTCTTGTTCACAGTCAATCCTAAGCTCATCGTACCAGTGTATTTTGAGGCAAAGTTATGAAATATATCTGATAGAAATGCAGTTTTCTCAGAAAAGAAATGGCCTACAGTCTTCCGTCGATAATCTTTCTGTCCAGAAACGCCTTGACGTCGAAAATCACATGCCTGTCTTCCAGAAGCGAACGGACATCAATGTCTTCGAACTTCTTATGCGCGACGGCGAGGATAGCTGTGTCGAACTTGTCTGCGGGCAGTTCGTTGGTGACTTCGATGCCGTATTCATGCCTTACTATGTCAGGATTGGCCCATGGGTCGTATACAGTGACGTGGACATTATACTCCTTCAGGGCCCTGTAGATGTCTATGACCTTGGTGTTGCGAACGTCCGGGCAGTTCTCCTTGAAAGTGAAACCGAGGATGAGGATGTGGGAGTCAAGTACCTGAAGGCCTTTTTTTAGCATCAGCTTTACTGTCTCGGTGGCGACGTACTCGCCCATACCGTCGTTCATGCGGCGGCCTGCGAGGATGATCTCGGGGTTGTAGCCGTGCCTCTGGGCGCACTGGGCCAGGTAATAGGGGTCCACGCCGATGCAGTGGCCGCCGACCAGGCCGGGCTTGAACGGCAGGAAGTTCCATTTCGTGGAAGCCGCTTCGAGAACGTCCTGCGTATCGATACCAAGTTTGTTGAATATCTTGGACAGTTCATTGACGAACGCGATGTTGATGTCCCTCTGCGAGTTCTCGATTACTTTTGCAGCCTCAGCCACCTTTATGCTCGGAGCAAGATGAGTTCCGGCTACTATTACCGAACTGTAGACCTCGTTCACTAAGTTGCCTATCTCAGGCGTAGAGCCTGATGTCACTTTCTTGATTTTTTCGACCGTATGCAGCTTGTCGCCCGGATTGATCCTCTCAGGGCTGTAGCCCGCGAAGAAATCGACATTGTATTTCATTCCTGAAACCTTTTCGACTACAGGAATGCATTCATCCTCGGTAACTCCCGGATATACAGTGGATTCATAAACTACTATGTCGCCTTTCGAAATCACTTTCCCGACCGTCGTGCTGGCACCGTACAGGGGCGTGAGGTCAGGATTGTTGTTCTCGTCCACCGGAGTAGGGACCGCAACGACATAGAAATTGCAGTCGCGTATGTCGTCGATGTTGGCCGTGCAGACGAATCCATGATCCTTTATCGCGCTCTGGAGAAGCTCGTCGGACACTTCCAAAGTCGCGTCATGGCCTGCCATCAAAGCGGCCACCCTCGCCGGATTCATGTCGAATCCTACAGTTTTGTACTTTGTTGAAAACAGACGGGCAAGCGGAAGTCCCACATAGCCCAAGCCGATAACACAGATTTTGATTTCCTTCATAGCTATTTTGATTTTTAGTTTTTACTACAGATTGTTCCAGTACCATTTTACCGCTTCCTTCAGGCCCTGCCTCATGCTGAACCTGGGGTCGTAGCCGAGGAGTTTCCGGGCCTTGTCGACACAAGCCAGCGAATGAGGGA
>JADIMD010000017.1 GCA_017695015.1 Candidatus Cryptobacteroides faecigallinarum
TGGGGAATGATATTGTCGAGCAGGAGGAGGAAAAGGATTCCACCCCAGAATCCGGCAACTGCCGGGACGAAAGCCCAGCCTCCCATATCCTGTGACTGGTCCATGGCCGGGATGAGAAGGCTCCAGATGGATGCCGCGACCATCACGCCTGCGGCAAATCCGGACAGCCCGCGTTCCATTGCAGGGCGGATCTGTTTTTTCATGAACAGGACACAGGCTGCCCCGAGGGTTGTCCCAAGGAGGGGAATCAGCAATATCCACCAGTCGTTCAGTGTCATAAGGTAATGTTTAATTAAAATAACAGATTCTTCACTTCGTTCAGAATGACAGTCTCAATATATCATGTATCTTTTAGAATGACAGTCTCAATATATCATGTATCGTTCAGAATTACAGTCTAAAGGTATCGTGTATAATTCAGAAAGACAGTCTATCATTCGGAATACCAATTCGTCCATGGATTATAAGGTTTCTTGTTTCAGCTTTTCAACATATGCATCGATACGGTGCAGTTCTTTAGGGATGTCGATGTTCTGTGGGCAGTGAGGCATGCATTGTCCGCATCCTATGCAATGGCTGGCCTGGCGAAGTTTCGGTACACTCCTGTCGTATCCCACGAGGTATGCCCTGCGGGCTTTTCTGTATTCAGGATCCTGGCTCGAAGTCGGGATGTTGCCTTCGTTGAGGCATTTGTTGTAGTGCAGCAGGATGGCAGGAATGTCGAGGCCGTACGGACAAGGCATGCAGTATTTGCAGTCATTGCAAGGGATGGTCTTGAAACGCATCATGACATCTGCAATATGCTGCAGGAAAGCCAATTCTTCTTCCGATAGAGGCTTGAGGGGGCAATATGTCTTGAGATTGTCCTGGAGGTGCTCCATTCTTGTCATTCCGCTCAATGCAGTCAGGACGCCAGGATATGTCCCGACAAAACGGAATGCCCAGGAAGCCACGCTCATCTCAGGCTCCTTCTCCTGAAGCTGGAGCATCACATTGTCTGCCATGTTGGCAAGCCGGCCACCAAGCAGAGGCTCCATTATCACTGCCGGGATGCCTCTTTTCTCCAGTTCATAATACTGGTAGTCGGAATTGGTGTTTTTACGGTTGGCCTGGTGGGCATATTTCCAGTCGAGATAGTTCATCTGAATCTGGACGAAATCCCATTTGTATTCATCCTGTCTGGAAAGCAGGTAGTCGAACACCCTGATGTCCCCGTGGAAAGAAAAACCGAGGTTGCGTATCCGGCCTGCAGCCCGTTCTTCGAGTAGGAAGTCAAGCGCTCCGTTCTTGCCGTACCTCCTGTCGAATTCTTCCATTCCTCCCGAACCGATGGAATGCAGCAGGTAGTAATCTATGTAGTCCACTTTCAGCGCCTTCATAGAGTTGTAATACATCTCCTTGGAGGCTTTCAGGGAATGTGTCGACGGGTTGAAGTTGGACAGTTTGGTGGCCACGAAATATTTCTCCCGTGGATACCTGCTCAGGGCTATGCCTGTCGCTTCCTCGGACAGCCCCTGACAATAAGCAGGAGATGTGTCGAAATAATTGACCCCATGCTCTATCGCATAATCCACCATTCTGTTGACTGTTTCCTGGTCGATTATGTCTTTCCCGTCATGTCCCTTGATGAACGGGAGCCTCATCATTCCGAACCCGAGCAGAGATACCTTGTCTCCTGTCTTAGGGTTGGTGCGCATGGTCATTTCTCCGCTGATACCGCTGCCGTCAACAGAATTGCCGCTGCTACCGCCTGCACATGCTGAAAGCCCTGCTGCAGCTCCTGCGGCAGCCATTGTTTTCAGAAAGTCTCTTCTCGATATGTTGTTCTTTTCCATTGTTCCGAATTTGTTTGATTGGTCAGAAATAATGTCTCCGGGCGGTTTATCCTTGATCAGATTTCACTGTGGATTTCATCGCCTTCCACATAAATGGCGGAGAATGGACGGGCAGGGCACAGGTTCTCGCAGGCCCCGCATCCGATACACCGTTCTGCATTGATGACAGGAATTCTCAGGGACGAAAGGTCATCAGGGATGATGTGTACCATTCTGATTGCCCCTGTAGGACAATGCCTTGCACAGTTGCCGCATGCGACCCCGTCTGTGAGCGGAATGCAGTTTTCCTTGACCCATACGGCATGACCTATCTTGGTGGAAGACTTGTCTGCTACAGTGATAGGGGAGATTGCTCCGGCAGGACATACTTCCGAGCATTTCGTGCATTCAGGCCTGCAGTATCCTCTTTCGTATGACATTTCCGGCTGCATCAGCCTCATGAGCCCGCCTGACGGACGAAGCACTTCATTGGGACATACGGAGACGCAGAGCTGGCATGCAGTGCAGTGCTGATAGAAATGTCGTATACTTCCTGCACCGGGAGGGACTATTGCTGTCGCCCTTTTCGGGATGGCCTTATCCTCGATTGCGGCAAGCCCACCGTCTACTTTTTTCTCCTGAGCTTTCAGAACAACTGATCCTGCGACTATGGCAGATGCTGTCAGGAATGCCCGGCGTGAAGTGTCTGTCTCCGCTCCCTTGGTTTGTTTCGCGCTGTCCTTGTACCGGAGAGCGTAATGAATCGCCCCGTTGGAGCAGGAATCGATGCAGTCCATGCATGATACGCACCTGCTGTAATCGATCCTGCGGTGTTCGGAGTCTATGCATGAAGCCTTGCAGGCACGGGAGCACAGTTTGCAGGATACGCATTTCCCTTCGTCTATCTTTATTGCAAACAGGGAATACTTGGACAGCCATCCGAGCACTGTGCCCACAGGGCAAATGGTGTTGCACCATGTCCTGCCGTTCCTCCATGCGAGCACTACGATGACAACCAATGTCACTGCCGCAATGATGAATGTCGGTATGCTTTTCAGCCATACATCCTTGCTGTAGAAAGCATAGCTGTCAGCCCGTTCGGAAATGTAAGCGAGCAGGTTGTTGCCCCATTGGTACAGGGGAGCGAAAAGGTTGGATACGATGCGTCCGTATGCGCTGTATGGGTCAAGAAGGGCAACAAAAGAGCCGATGCCGGCCACGAGTGCGGCAATGAACAGGACCAGCACTCCGTACCTCAGCCATGATTTCGCGGGCGAATAGCGGAATCTCATCCTGTGTTTTTTGCCCCGTTTCCCGTTGATCCATGAGACTATATCCTGGAAAACACCGAGCGGACAGATTACAGAGCAATACACTCTTCCGAACACGAGGGTCAATATCATCAGAATGATGACAACCCCTGCATTGAGTGCCAGTATGGCGGGAAAGAACTGTATTTTTGCCATCCATCCGAACCATGCATGGAGTGTCCCTGTGAAATCCAGGAACAGCAGGGTTATACATGTGAAAAAGATGGCGGCAAGGACCACTCGGATTTTTCTCAGCATATGTCGATACAATTAGATATATTTCGGAATATGCAAAACTATGAAAAGTTGACTAACCGGCATTTATACATTTTACGGATTGTCAGAACACCAGGGTGGCGTGGACAGGATAATGGTCGGAAATGTAAGGTATGCTGCCATACTGGGTTCTGACAGTCTCGAATTTTTCGCATGACGAGAATCCGGAATACCAGATATAGTCTATTATCGAGTCGGCATTGCCCCAGCCGTTGAATGTGCCGAGACTGTCTGTTTCTGCGGCCGTGTTTCTCGCATTCAGCATCCGGGTTTCAAGCTCATCGAGAACAACATCGTCAGGGGTGACATTGAAGTCTCCTGTGAGGACCATAGGGAATCCGTCAGGGTTGATGTCCGCTATCCTGTCCACAATCAGGGCAAGTCCGTTCTTCTGTGCCTCTTTCCCTACATGGTCGAGATGGGTATTGACATAATAAAACCTGTGTCCTCCCTTTTCGAGCAGAGCCCATGTGGCAGTTCTTGGGCATGCCGCATCCCAGCCCATGGAAGGCACTTCAGGAGTTTCCGAAAGCCAGAATGTTCCCCATTCTATCAGTGTCACCGTCTCCGTGTTGTAGAAAATGGACATGTGTTCTCCTGCCTGTTTGCCGTCTTCCCTGCCGACGCCCACGCTTCCATATTGCTGCAGGCTGTCAGTTATGTATTCTATCTGGAAATCGAATGCTTCCTGCACTCCGAAAATATCAGGGCGCTTGTCCTGAAGCATGTCTATTGTCGCACCGCGGCGGTGTTCCCAGGAATTCTCTCCGTCATCCGCCACGCCCATCCTGATGTTGTATGAAATCACATCCAAAGTTTCCGCCTGTCTGCCGCATCCTGCAATTCCGCAGAGGGAAATCACTGCAAAAATCCAAAAATGTCTCATAATCTGTAAAATGTTTTCAGCAAAAATAATCGCTTCCGTTATTTTACGGAAGCTTTAATGTTTTTAGGACCTGATTTTATGTCCATATCTTTCATATAGTCTGGACTGTATTTGCCGCGAGGGATGTCGTCGAATATAATGTAATTGCATTTTCTTGCAGCGACTATATGATCTGTGCTTGCCGTATTGATTGCAGTCATTGCCAGATCCAGCAAGGCCCCCAATGCACTGCCTGAGCTGGAATTCACCGCCAGGTTGAGGTATAGTTCGCATCTGCGGTCAAAAATTATATCGTTCGTATATGCGGATTTGATCACATATCTGATAGTAGTCTGGATTCCGACACCTTTTTTGGCCCATTCATCTATGACGGAGAAAACAATGGCATCTGCTCCCAGTATTTTGTTGAACATTTTCATGTCTCCGTCGATGAACAATTCAGAATCATATGCACTTTCGGCTTTGAGCATATCCATCAGCAGGTTCGGGGAAAGCACATAATATCCTGCCTCTATTAGCGGTTTGCTGATTGATGTGTACAGAAGATCTTTTGCTTCTGTCATTGCCGTATTGTTTATTGGCGGCATTACAGCCAGCACAACAGGCTTTTCCTCATATAATCCTGCATATTGCTCGCTTCTTGTCAATTTGTTGGCAGAGCCGCATGAAACAAGACTATATAAGACGGTGGGAAATATAATAAGTTTCAGTATTGTTTTCATAGTCAGTTCTCCGAGAATTTTTTAACTAAAGGGCCAATGAATACTGCTGATTCCGGATATAATTCTATCTCTTTTTCAAGCATTTGTATTCCGAGAGCCTTGAATGATGAGGTATTCAGGTCAGAGAAGGTTTCTTTCTGGCTTTTTGTGGCATGACCTGCAAATATTTCTTCAGTATCCGGCTGCAGCAGCAAATATCCGAATTCTGCGCAGATTCCGGGAGGAGGTACATTCCTTAATCCTCCGGGATTGGTAATCATGTCCTCGTATAGACATAACAGGGCGCAGATGCTTTTAGGAGTCCTCTTGTCATAGTTTTTGTATGTGAGGTCTTCGTATTCAGACACTCCTGACAATTTATTGCTCCCCCAATAATACAGTTGAGTGCCGCATGAAGTCAGAAGTATCAATGCAATACCTGTAAGTAAGATTTTCTTCATTGTTAAGCTTTTAGAGTTCAATTATCTTTGTCTCGGATGATGACACAAAAATCAGTTTAGAGTAAATTTCATTTCCGTTATACCATACTTTGACAGAATGTTTCCCCGGAGATACCTGCAGGGTGTTGTGCGCAGTCTTTTTAATGTTGCGGCTTTTATGGTATTTCTTGTTTTTGACAGTTTCCATATCGTGTTTTTTGCCGTCAATCTCGACATTGATATCATGTTTTTCTGCAGATATGAAGCAGATGCCCGCCACATCCGCTTTGCCTGAAGAAATTGTGTAAGATCCAACGCCGCAGGAAGATAGAAGACCAGAAAGAAAAATGGCGGTGATGATTATTGACAGATGTTTCATAATGATTTGATTATCGGTTTTGGATGATTCAGTTATTTCTCGGAGATATAGTATTGCAGCAAATTGGAAATGTCTATGTCATTGCCGCTGTAGCTGCAGAATGAAATTTCTGATTCGGGAGTGTCCCCATACATGGAAATGATAGTCACTTCTCCGACTTTTGTCCCCGGGAGTTCGATTTCAAGCCCCGTTTGAGGATTCATGACTTTCTTGCCTTTTTTGTATACCGGGAAAGTGTCCCCGGCAGCCAGACCTTGGGACTGTCCTCCTGAAATGATGTATGTGCCGTCTTCTGCTGAGAGGATGTAGGACTTCCAAGGCTGGTCCATACACTTATTGATGATGTTCTCCACAAGCTGTGACAGAGCGGCAGATATTGCCTTGTCTGAAAGGGTTGCATCGAATCCTGCATATCCTCCGATTCCAAGTGTTTCTTTGGAAGTCGTCTCGGCATATCCCTTCGCTTCATCTGAATATACGATGAGCCCCGTGTATGCATCCACGAGCCTTATGCTGACTCCGGCTTCTACTGTCTGTGTCTTGATGGAAGTGAATACTTTCTGCTGTCCTTCAGTTTTGCGCCCGAATTCAGTTATAGAGCCGAGAATGATGTAATCTGCTCCTATTTTGCGCATGTTGTCACCGGATTCTGCCACAAGGACATCGAGGTCGTCCCTTTCAAGAAGGATAAATTTCCCGCTGGATGCAAGTTTTGACGAAAGAATGTCCAGCGCCTGTTTTCTCATCGGGTCATTTTCCCTGTCGTAGAAAAGCCCTTTGGCATATTGGGTTTCATTGGTAAATCTGCCAATGGCAACTTTTCTCTTGATTGTCCTTTGCGTTTGGGAAGAATTGTCGGATTCCTCCGGCAGGGTTTCCGTATTCTGCGCAGATACAGGTATTGCCATTGACAAGGATAGCAATACGGCGAATAGCATATAAAAATATCGCATAATGATTGAGTTTAGTTATTCAGCAAATTTACTCAAATTAAATTCTGTTTTTACACAATTTCCGGTTTCTCTCTTCCAAAAGTTATTTTATTATTGCCTGAATCTTGGAAAAATTGGCTGATTTTGTCTTGGAAAAATGGAAATAATCGGTCATTTGACAAAAAAGCGGACGGAGAGGGTATTTCCTCCGGTGTCGACGACCGTGACGGTGTGTTCTCCTTTGGATGCAGTGATGTTCATCTGGTGGATATATTTGGTGGAGCCGAGGTATTCGGAATCCAGATGCCAGAACACTTCGGTCTCGGGGTTGCTGTGCGCAAGGTGGAACGCCGCTCCCTTGATGCTGCCGTCAAGCTGCCGGGGTATGGTGATGGTGCTGCCGTTTTCAGGATATATGAATCCCATCGGAATGGCGGCATTCCCGTATGCGGTCTGTCCAGGCCTGTATGGAGGAAGAGCCTTGTATTCGGGATGGTGCTGCCTGTAATACCACTCCATCGCAGGAGGTAGGATGAACATGGACACTGTCCTTGCTCCAGGTTCGGCCGCTGTTGTCCTGTATTTCCCGTCCTGAGACACCGTGACAGCCCTGTGATATGGGCAGACTTCGCTTCTCAATGCTGCTTCAGGAAGGAAAAGCGTATCCCTTGATTCGCAATACTGACCTGCAAGATGTCCTGACTGGCGGCATACCTCTGCTATGCAGTATTGCTCATCATCCGGTTCTGCAAACCAGCTGTCGGCTTTCCCGGAAGAGGGGAGGGCATTGAACAGGTCGAACATCACAGGTCCTGCTGCTGTGGCGCCTGAAAGTCCGGGAACTCCCTCTCCGTCTGCGTTTCCTGCCCAGACACCTATCGCGTATTCCGGAGTGACGCCGACGGCCCAGGCATCCCTGAATCCATAGCTGGTGCCTGTTTTCCAGGCAGTTTTACGGACAGAAGAGATGAGCCTCCAGTCCATTTCGTCTGGACGGTTCACTTCTTTCAGGGCGTCCATTGTCCACCATATTGCTTCCCGGTCCGTCAGAGGAAACCTGGAATCATCAAGGAGGTCTGACTGAATCCGAGCATGAGGGATATCTTCACCAGAGGTTTCCGTATATGCTAAAAGATGAGCCAGGCGTGCATAGATTTCAGTAATTTCGAAAAGCCGCCCTTCAGCGCCACCGAGAATAAGGGAAAGTCCGTAGTTCTCAGGGGATCTGTAAAGAGTGGTCATGCCCGAATTCCGTAGCAGAGAATAAAATTTCGGGACCCCGAATTTCCTCAGCATGTGGACTGCAGGGACATTGAGGGATCTTGCCAAAGCCTCGTCGGCAGGAACTGCCCCATAGAACTGAAGGTCATAGTTCTGAGGGGAAAAGCCATTGATATTTACAGGTATGTCAGGGAGAATGGTTCCTGGCAGCACTGTCCCTTCCTGCAGCATTGCGCAATATAGCAACGGCTTGAGAATGCTTCCCGTGCTTCGTGGAGACTGGAGTATGTCCACCTGGCATCCCGGTCGCCCCGAGTTGAAGAATGTGTTGCCGCAGTAGGCAATGACTTCCATCGTCCTGACATCGAAAACCACGGCCGCGAGGTCTCCTATACCCTTTTTATTCAGTCCTGAACTCCATCTTTCAAGGATTGCCTCCACCTGTTTCTGGATATGGATGTCTATTGATGTGGAGACAGCTCCGTTAGCAGGTTTGTCCCCCAGCCCCTTTTGCGAGACAAGGCCGAGATACCTGCTGTCTGCCAGATGAGGGGCATATTGCGGCAGGGGCAGCGGCTTGTCCGGCAAAGGTTCGTCGCACGCAAGAGCCAGGTCGGTAGAATCAATTTCCCCTCTGTCATACAGCATCTGAAGCAGCCTGTCCCTTTTCTGCTTCAGCAGGTCGCGGTTTCTTCCTGGATGGATCAGGGCTGGTGCATTGGGAAGTACTGCGAGTGTGGATGTCTCAGCCCAGGACAATTCAGAAGCGGGCTTCCCGAAATATCTCCAGGATGCAGCTTCGAGCCCCACTACATTTCCTCCGAACGGGGCATGGGCTGCATACAGAGCCATTATTTCGTCCTTGCTGCATCTGAGTTCGAGCCTGGTGGCGAGGATGCATTCTGTCATTTTCTGCCAGACAGTCCTCTCCCTGTTGCGGGAAAGCCTGATGACCTGCATTGTGATGGTGCTGCCTCCGCTTACCACCCTGCCTGACGACAGGTTCTGGTATGCAGCCCTTGCCAATGAGACAGGGTTGACTCCCGGATGCCATCTGAACCACCTGTCTTCGAATGTCGTGATGGCTGTGCAGAATTTTTCTGGCACTGAATCGGACGGAGGGAATCTCCATTGCCCGTCTTCGGCAATCTTGGCGTTCAGCAATTCTCCGTTGCGGTCGGTCAGAACCTTTGAATATGTAGTGCCTTCGAAAAGGTCGCGAGGCAGGCAGCAGAGATACACGATGCACAAAACGACGAAGCCGGCAATCAGAGAAGAGATTGCCGGTCTTGTCCTGATAAATGAAAGTATTTGGTCCAATGCCTTTTTCACCATGTCTTGCCGCTTGTCGGTCAATATACAATGGCTTTGCCTGAGGCGGTGCGGGCATTGTTTTCAGGAGAATACATGGCTTCGCAGCTGATGGACGGAAGTATGAATTCTCCTTTGTAAGCAGCCCTCAGTCTGACAGAGAATGATTTCCTCGTGCCCTTGTCCAGATCGAAGTAATACATTGCCTTGTCGTCCCTGATGTCCATGTATTCGTATCCTGACTGGTCAGCGGATGTCGTCCCATACAGCCTTTCGTTGAATATTTCCCATCCCGAAGGGACAGGTATGTTCAGTGCGAGGGAAGACAGGTCCGCAGTTCCCGAATTGTTCATCACTGTGACCGTCATTCTGAAGTCAGTGCCCTGGGCAAGCTTCTCAGGGGATACAGGATTCCCGTCCAGATCATACCATGACACCGCGAGCCCTATGCCCGAAGAAGCGGCACTGATGGCTGTGTCCGGGGCAGGCTTTTCTCTTGCGGTGATAACGGCATATACAGGTCCGTCGGACAAGTTCTTGACCATGACTGATTTTTCGGAAATGTCCAGACTCTTTGAAGCGACAGCGTCTGCGCTGTTGATTTTTTCAGTGGCCTGGTCTGATGCTGCCGGATAACCGACTTCTGCATGCAGTGCTCCTGTGTTCAGTTTGTCTGCCATCCGAGACATGGCTGATGCCATGAATGCCGAATATTGGGTCGTAAGCATTCTGACGCCGGAATCGTCTGCGATATCCGCCGCCAATGCCAGCGCTCCCTGGATATCATCTGTCAGTACAAGACTTTCGAGCATGATAGCCTTGTCGCGCAGAGGAGAGCTGTATGTCCTGTCATCAGGGGAATATTCGGCAGTCTCTGTTTTCAGCCCTGATATGATACCCTTTGCCACGGACTTCTTCCCGTCTATCGCATAAGCCGATGCAAGCAGCCACTTTGCAGGACCTGAAATGTTGCCGGCCTCCCTGAGCCTGTTCATTGCACCGTCTTCAGCGGCTGAAGCAAGGGCAAGCGTATACAGTCTGTATGCCTGGTTGGAGGCAGCACTTCTGGCTGAGGCGTTTCCTGCGGAGGACTCCTTGTAGTTCCTTACGCAGCGTTTCTGGAAATTGAGCCATGAGCTGAATACTCCTTTATCCACTTCAAATCCTTGAGCTGCCGCAAGAGACATGAACTGTCCTGCCATGGATGATATCCATTCGTTTGCCGCAGCCTGCCCCGGCCATACAGAGAAGCCCCCGTCAGCGAGCTGTCTGGCATACAGTTTTCCGAGAAGCAAAGGTACAAGACTGTCCACGGCTGCCGTTTCTTCGGCGGCAAGGAGCTTTTTGAGGGAAAGGAGGGTGATTCCTCTTGCCGCAAGCTGTTCGGAGCAGTCATTGCCATAATCCATCATGTACCGGAATGTCCCGTGTATGTCCATTGCCGGCAATGAAGACAGTCCAAGAATGGCAGAAGCCCCTGTACCTGAGAGCGGTCCGTATTCCAGGACTGTCGATTCTCCGGATTCCAGCATAGCCGTGTATCTCGAAGTTATTGTAGGATTAGGGTTTCTGACAGGGACTGAGAGTGTTTCGCATGCAGTGTATCCTCCTCCAGTGGCGGTTACTGTGACTTTTGCAGAGCCTTCTCCCGTGGTGCTGAGGGTGAAATTCACCAGCTTGTCTCCTGTCTCGGCAAACGAAATATGCTGTGCCTTGTCTGAGATGACTTCTGCATTGCCGGACACAGACACAGACACCTTTACATCAGGCTCAGGGCGCTCCATTGCGAATACATTGACAGGGAGGGTAAACTGCTCTCCGGGAGCAAGAGAGCGCGGCAAGGTCGGAAGCACCATCAGAGGTGTCCTGACAGGAATTGTCCTGTCGGCATTTCCATATGCGCCGTCCTTTCCTGCCACAACCATGACCCTGACAGACCCGACATACATCGGCAGAGTTATCTTGTGGACATTTTCGCGTTTGTCAAGAGAGAATGGTCCGAGGAATCTGACCACCGGGTTGAACCTGTTGTCCTGTCTGGATTCCTTGTTGATCATCTGGTCTCCACCGATGCTTGCCATAGGAGAAAGCCTTCCTCCGAACGCACCTATCACATTGTCGTAGAGATCCCAGGTCTTCACTCCGAGAGCCTCCCTCGCATACATCGCAGCCCAAGGGTCAGGAGTCCTGAAAGCAGTTATGTCTAAAAGCCCCTCGTCCACTATGGCAAGGGTGTAAGTCATTTTCTTCCCGTCCCTTTCGCTGATTCTGACAGAAAATTCTTCTAAAGGACGGACCACATCAGGCATGGAAATTTGCGGATGCAGGTGCGACTCTGGATTTTCCACCATCACCGGCATGACACCGTACATCCTGACAGGCAGGTCATTGGATGTGTTACCATGCTTCTGGAGCAGAGAGATGTGGATGTAGAAATTAGGGCTCATTTCTTCCGTCACGGTAAACTTGTACGGAGTGTCCCCTTCAGCGGATGTCTCCACCCAGTCGGAAGACAGGATTCTGCTTCCGTTTTCCAGAGACACGAGTGCGCGTCCCCCGTCGGCTGCCGGAATGAAGACTGTCACCTGTTCCCCGACCTTGTATTCTTTCTTGTCGGTAGAGAAAGTAAGCATTGTCAGGGCATCCGGATCTTTCTTGTCCGAGCGTCCCCTGTAAGCCGGCCAGTCAGCGGTGAAAATGCATCCTGTCGCATGACCGCTGTCGAGATCCTTGACATATACGAGGAATCTTCCCCATTGCGGATAATCAAGGCGGAAAGGTATTTCATGTACCCCTTCGGAAGAGGATACGAACGAGCCTTTACTGTATGGCTTTGCAGAAGAACTGTTCACATAGGAAGCCAGTTCCTCCGCCTTGCTTTCCCACCACCAGCTCCAGTCTATCTTGAATATCCTGTACTCTATCCTGTGCCCTTTGATGCGGCGGCCGTCTTTGTCTATCACAGTCACTTTGAATGTGTGCGTAGTGTCGGTTTCGAGGTAGTCTCCGCTGCTGCCCGGCATCCGTATCCCCACATAGGCGGAATATGGAGAAAACAGTACGGTCTTCGATGTGATGCTCTCGTCTCCTCCGCTTTCCTGTACCGAGCTCACGAGCCGAGCTTCCATCATTCCGGGAGTCTTGTCAAGAGCAGGCATGACGATGTCTTTTTCTGCAATGCCTTTTCCGTCGAGCCTGGCATCAAGAAGCTTGACAGAAGTCTGCGATGCAGGGACTGTAGGGTCATAGAAGATATATCCGTCGTAGCCCTCGAAGGTTTTCCCGGCAGGACTGAGATTCATTTCCACTTTCCCGTTAAGTCCGTCAGCGGCAGGCCCGGTAAGCCATGATGCAGCAAGGCGCAAGCGTGTCAGCTTACCTGACTGGAGTACATTCTCCGAAGTTTCAAGAGATATTTTCAGGCGGTTTGGTTTAATGGTCTCTATCATCAGCGCCTTGTGGAAGGAAGATCCTCCAACCTTGAAATAAGCATTCCATGTCCCTGTCGGGTCATCTGCCGAGGTAGGGATGTCGAAAACATACAGACCGTCTGTCCCCTTGTTGTTTACCATTCTTGTGTGGAACTGTCCGAGAGGGGAGTAAAGTTCCATAGTCACAGGGTGGGAGTCCGGAATCCGGTCCTGAGGATCATCTATCATCGCGGAGACATGCAGTGTGTCGCCAGGACGCCATACTCCCCGTTCTCCATAGATGAAACATTTCAGTCCTGCCTCTATCTTCTGCCCTCCTGTATCGAATCTGCTTAACGATTTCTCGCTTCCGGATGTCACCTTCAGGTAGCTTATGGATTTTCCCGAACTTGCAGTCACGGCGAAAGGAACTCCTGAGGTCTCAATGGAGGCAAATCCCTTGCTGTCTGTCTCTGCTTCCCCGATGAGCCTGAGCTGGTAATTATACACCTTGACAGAAGCCCCCTCTACAGGCTCTGCCGAAATGATGTCATTGACAGCGACCCAGATGTTGCCATCCTCTGCGCTTTTGGCTATGATCCCGAGATCGGAAGTCATCAGGTTGCAGTATGGGAAACGGTTTCCCATCATGTAATATGTAGGGCGGTCCGGATTGTTCCTCTCCTTCCAGTTGTAGCCGTCTTTATGGAAACTCTCATAATAATACGGAGAAGGAGTGTCCCATATGAGGGCATCTTCATCATCAAGGTCCTCCGGCCTAAGCTTTATCAGTGTACCTGCATCATTTGTCCCTTCCGAGGAGCGGGCTGTCAGTCTTTTCCCGTACAACGAGTAGTCCTGGCAGAAAGAGACCCTTATCCTGTAGATTGCTCCCGGCTCCTGCCGGAACAGTCCCGAAAGGTCTATTGCGAAGTCCTGCCATTTCCCGAGGTCCAGACCGGGATCTGTGTCTAACCTGACGGTCTGCTTGCAGACAAGTCTTCCGAAGCGCCTCAGCTCATTGTCGTCGCCGAGATCGTTGTCCTGCAGGAAATAAAGGATGTTGTCTTCGTAGATGCGGACCACAGATATGTCCACTGCAGACAGGTTCACAGCCCTCAGCGGAAGCAGAAGTTCCTTGTCGTCAGGCAGGATGTTCCCTTTAAGAGGGATTTCCACAGCAGGCTTCAGTTCATTCCCCGATAGGTTTATCTCCACCGGTACTTCGAGCCTTTCTCCGGAGCTGCTTCTGATGCCAGCGGCAATCTGCAGAGTCATGTCCTCGTTGTCGAAATCTTCGAAATACAGCCTGACTATATTGTCCGTGACATCTGTCCATGTCCTGCCGGCCCTGTCGATTCTGAACATTCCGGAAAGATTGGATTTCTTGTCCACAGGCTGTGAAAATGTGATGTCTACATAAGGGTTGGTCGCTTCGACCAGTTCGGCTCCAGCCACTTTGAAGCCCGTCTTTGCAGGAATGATGACTTTTTCCTCCTGCCTCGACCCGAATCCGTCTGATGAGCCGTCTACCAAGAGTGTCAGAGTCCTGTCCTCGTCTCCTCTTGCAAGCCCGGCAATCTGGAAACGGGATGACAGCCCGTCCTCGCTTCTCTTGAAAGTCATCCGGTAGCTTTTGTCAGGATAGGAACAAGAAAGCATTCTCATTTCGGCGTCAGGAACGGGAGGTTCACTGAAATACAGTGTACCGATGACTCTCGCCTTGTCGATGGACTTCTCGCTTATCATCATCCAGTCCACTTCCATCTGTACTTCCTTAGGTGCTGTGGCGAAAGAGAAACGGAAATTGTCGAGTCTGCTGTCTCCTGTGTTCACGGCATCCCCGAGCCTGAAATTGGCTTTGTATACTGTCCCCGGTTTAAGCTGCCCGTCATCAGGGATGAATTCTACTGTGTCATCTCCGACGATTCTCGCGGTCCCTTTCAAGGCAGGAGAAAAGGAGAAGAGCCTGTCAAGGTCTTTCCTGTCCATGTCGGTGACCGGATTGCCGTCAGCATCGGTAAGGCTTGACAGTGGAGAGCCGAAAACTATCCTGATGGTTGCATCTGTACCGAGCATCCCTCCTGAATAGGCGCTGATCCATGTGGAGAATTCAGTGTCAGGAGAAACGGCTTTCCGTTGCCCGCATGAGATTGACATCAACGCAATGGCAAGACAGAGAGCCGTCTTCAAGCTTGAAAGGAGAATGGGTTTCATGATAATTCGTTCAAAAGTCCATATCTTCTACAAAATAAAGGAAAAAATCGATATAATGAACGGATTTGGTTTATCTTCATAACACTTAAATTAAGGTTTGTTTCTAACGGGAGGCAATTTGTTTCAAATTCCTGTCTTCCCGGTCATCTGCCTATACTTCTCGAGTACTTCCTCGTATGGAGGGTACATGTGAATACTTTTCATGTCTGGAGTGGGAGGGAAATGTAATGTCCAGTTAGTGCGGTTCAAATCGTCTAAAGTAATGTCGTATCTTACCAGAACCATATAGTTTTGGGGCAATAATCATTTATTTGGCTATTGTGGTCATATAATCAATACAATTTAAAGCAATTATCTCCGTATGCCCAAATATTCCGGGACGGAATTGCAGAATTTTAGTGCCATGGGAAGTGGAAATAAAAAGACCGCCACATATCGTGTGACGGTCTTTCGGTTGCTGTTCCATCTGTCAGGACAGAAGCTGTAGCCTGACCGGAATCTTACTGGAACTGTACGAACTCGATGTCCTTGGCTGCACGAGCTGCGAGGCCTGAATCCTTGCCTGCTTTTTCGAGATTAGCCTTCACTTCCTCTGCATTGCCCTGGCGAGCGGCGATGACAGCCTTGAGGTATGCACCCTTAGGGCAGTCGCAGCAGATAGCCTGGGAAGCACCTGCGAGGTCGTTGGTGAGGATGAGTGACAGTGCCTTGTTGAGGCTCTTTCCGCTCTCTGCGAGTTTGCTTGCAGCATCAGCATATTTGCCGTTGAGGATGTCCACAACTGCGAGGTTTTCCTTTGCAGTGGCATTGTTTGCTGCATTGAAATACTTGGCTGCCTCAGCAAGATTGCCTTCCTGGAGAGCTACGACTCCCATTGCGTTCTGGTAGTCAGCATCTTTCTCGGAAACTTTTGCAAGAGCCGCCTTGCCTTCAGCTGTCTTGCCTGCGTTGAGGTATGCTGCAGCAAGATTGTACTGTGCGCGTGTGCTTCCATATTTCTCGACTGCTTTCTCATATACGGCAACTTTGCCCTTGAGATCCTTTACGAGGGTGGCAGCACGGAGAAGTGCCTCCTCATCGAGAACATCGATGTTGTCGTTGATCAGCTGGAGAAGCTCTTCGCTGCTGTAGTTGGTGTACTCTACATTGGCGATGAACCTTGCGCGGCGGAGTTCAGGCAGGATTTCCTTTGCAAGCTCCTTGTAGACAGCAGACATGTTCTTGATCTCCTGTTCGCGGACAGCAGGATCGCTGTACATTGAAAGAACGCGGATGATCAGATCCTTGTCTTCGATGTCAGACTCTGCAACAAGCTCCTGGAAGCCTTCCCAGTCCTGTCCGATGCTCTTTACATTTACCGGTGCTCCGAGCTCCTCGTCCTTGGTGATCTTGTTGAATGCCTTTTCAGCAGTCTTTGAGCGGTTGTCGGAAAGTTTGGTGTTGAGCTTTTCGCCACCGTCAGGAGAAGCGTATGCAATCACTTCGGTGCTTACGAGTTCCTTGCGCTCGTTTGCCTGGATCTCTTCGAGTGCAGCGAGGAAATTCTTCACTGATTCGCCCTTGAGCTGGCTGTTGCGCACTACAGAGCTGTTGATGGTGTAGAGAACCTGTCCTTCAGCGGTCTGTTTGATGATCTCCTGGTAAGCGTCAGCCTTGTAGTCAACTTTGCCGTTGTCGCATACGAGCATGTAGGTTGTGTTGGCTCCGTCAGCGACCTTCTTTGTAGGAAGTTCTGTGACTTTGTCTCCGAACTTGACTGTGCCGCGGAGTTCAAGGTAGCATTTCTCCATGCCTTCAGCATATTCGAAATGAACAGGCTTGGTGATGGTTGCTCCTTCTGAAGAAATCACTTCGTAGTTGTCCTTTACCTTTTCTCCCTGGAAATAGTAAGGCTCCATCTTGGCTTCGCCTCCCTCGTATACGATGACAGGAGTGACTTCGAGGATAGCCTTAGGATGGAAGTATTTTTCCGGATAGGTGACGGTCACATTGGCGTCGATCTTGCCGGCTACTACTTCAAGAACGGCAGGGTCGCTGTTGACAGTGACATTTTCTGCCTGCTCTGCCATTTTCTTAGGAGAGCTGCAGGCTACGGCAGCGAGTCCCAGCACGGCAGCGGTTAAAAATTTGATACCTCTGTTCATTATTAAAAAAATTAAATGGTTTATAATTTTATTCATCCCAGTTCTGTCAAAATGTAAGACAGAATCCATGCAAATATAATCATATATTTTAATCAATCCTTAATTTTACGCATATTTTTACCCTCCATTATATTTATTTCAGCCGCTTTTTTTAACTTTGTCGCATTATGACAGCTCAGGAATTACAGGCATTAAAAAATAAATTCGACATTATAGGCAACGACCACCTTCTCAACAGGGCTCTGGAGATAGCGGTCGCGGTCGCTTCTACGGACCTTACCGTCCTGATCAGCGGCGAGAGCGGTGTCGGCAAGGAGAATATCCCCAAGATAATACATCAGTACAGCCGCCGCAGGACAGGAAAATATTTTGCAGTCAACTGTGGGGCGATTCCGGAAGGAACTATCGATTCGGAACTTTTCGGACATGAGAAAGGCTCATTTACAGGCGCAAACGAAATGAGGAAAGGATATTTCGAAGAGGCGGACGGCGGCACCCTGTTCCTGGACGAGGTGGGAGAACTGCCTCTTGCTTCGCAGGCGAAACTGCTGAGGGTACTGCAGTCTGGTGAGTTCATCAGGGTAGGCTCGTCGAAGGTGCTGAAGACAGATGTGAGGGTGGTGGCTGCAACCAATGTCAACCTGAAATATGCCGTGGCGAAGGGCAAGTTCAGGGAAGATCTCTATTACAGGCTCAATGCGGTGTCCATCTACATGCCGCCGCTTAGGGAGAGAAAGGAAGATATTCATCTGCTGTTCAGAAAGTTCGCCTCGGATTTCTCTGAGAAATACGGAATGGGAAGGGCTGTGCTGTCCCCGGATGCCGTAGAGCTCCTGAAGAGCTATCGCTGGCCGGGCAACATCAGGCAGCTCAAGAATGTGGCGGAGACAGTCTGTGCCCTCGAGTCGCAGAGAATTGCGGCAAAGAGGGAGATCACGGCGGAAGTGCTGGCTGAATATATCCCTAAGGATGACGCGAGCATGTTGCCGGTCAAGATGGCGTCTTCCCCTGATGATGCGATGAGCAGCAGCGAGAAGGAGGCCATAGTGCGTATGATTTATCAGCTGCGTCAGGAGGTGAATTATCTGAAGGAGATTGTCACCGGGAATCCGTCCATGCGGCAGCTGCCCCATCATTCGGCTGCGGCTTCTCCACGGGAACATGATTTCAGCAACGGGACTGATGCTATGCAGGATGACCCGATAATCGATGCTTCAAGCGTGGAGCCGGTGATAGGCGCCATGACTTATGCCCCGAAAGAGCAGGTGCAGGACAGGTATTATTCTCATGAGCAGGAGCCTGATGAGCAGGAGAATGCAGATCTTTCTCTCCAGAAGGCAGGGGAGGATCTCATCCGCAAGGCCCTTGAAAAGTACAAGGGCAACAGGAAGCAGGCTGCGGCAGAACTCGGAATTTCGGAAAGGACATTATACAGGAAATTAAAAGAATTGGACAGATGACAGTGTTGGGAAAGAAAATATTGGCAGGCGTGTGTGCGGTGATGGCTCTGGCAGGGACTGCCCTTTTGGTACATTCGTGCGGAATCTATTCGTTTTCAGGGACATCCATCCAGCCGGACGTGTACACGGTGACTATAAATTATTTCGAGTATAAGGCATTGAGGGTGAACCCTTCGTTGAGTAACCAGCTGACAGAGGCCCTGAGGGACCAGTTCCAGAGGCTGACGCGTCTCGAAGAGGTCCCGGAGGAAGGCGACCTTGAGATTTCGGGTGAGATTACGGGATATGATGTGAGGGCAGCTGCTGTCACGGCAGACGAGGTGGCAGCCCAGAACAGGCTGACTGTCAATGTGAAGATATATTTCACCAACAGAAAATATCCTGAAGACGATTTTGAGAAGTCGTTTTCTTCCTACGCAGACTATTCTTCCGATTATACCCTTGATGCGATGGAATCCCAGCTTTGCGAGGAGATAGTGGAAAAGCTGGTTGATGACATTTTCAATGCAACTGTTGCAAACTGGTAATATGGACAGGTTTACGGAGCTCAAGAACATGCCTTTCGAATCCCTTGCGGAGATCGTGTCCCGTTTCCCGTGGTTCGGGGCGGCGCAGAAGATACTTTGCGAGAGGATGATAGAGATCGGTGGCAGGGACTGGGGGACTGCGCAGTTTGCGGAGGCTGCCATGCATGTGGCGTCGAGAAGGAGGATTTCCTCTTTGCTGCGGAAGGAGTTCGAGGCTTCCGAGGAAATGGTTGCATCCATAATCAGGAAATATATTTCGGCGGTGCCTTCAAAATCAGCGGCTGTGGAGCCTGAGCCGGTTGTCAACAGCAGTTTCAGGGGAGTGGGCGATTATTTCTCTTCCGAGCAGTATGCCATGGTGAAAAAGGCCGATGACGATGCGTTCCGCAATTTCAGGTCATCCGACGACGAAAGCGCTCCTGTCGAACTCATCAATGATCTCGGGATGGACTTCTGCACCGAGACTCTGGCCCAGATATATGAGGAACAGGGTTATTATCAGCAGGCAAAGGACATTTATTCCAAACTAATTTTGGCATATCCAGAAAAAAATGCTTACTTTGCAGCCCTTATTGAAAAATTAAACGCAGAAATTAAAAATTAGTACAATATGAATGTAGTATTTACAATTCTGGTAGTGCTCGTAATCCTTGCAAGCGTGCTTGTGACTATTGTGGTCCTTCTCCAGAACGGCAAAGGCGGTGGACTTGCAAGCAACTTCGCGGCAGGCAACCAGACTTTCGGTGTGCGTCAGACTGCAGACATGCTCGAGAAGATCACATGGGGGCTTGTGGCTTTCATCTTTGTAGTGTCGATAGTCACTACATTCACGACAGGAGGTTCAGGCAAGACAGGGGTGGACATCACTGACCAGGTGGAGAGCATCACCACTGACCAGGCTCCTGAATTCCCTTCAGCACCGCTTCCTTCAGAGAATCCTGAAGCAGGGGAGGCAGCACCTCAGAACTGATGCTTTTCGTCAGACTGACAAAATGTCATGTCTTGACGGGATGGAATATAATTTGACCATACGCTGTCTGTTCTTCGGAACGGGCAGCGTTTGTGTTGCGTCCTGATGTAAGTGCATTGTGGTTCTGCTGTATGCAGCTGTTTCCGGAGACAACGGAGGATTATGAATATGGCAGAAAACAAATTGGAAAATCTTGAAAAGTTTGCAGTGAACCTCAATGAACGGGCTGCACAGGGCAAACTGGATCCTGTGATAGGAAGGGATGAAGAGATCCGTAGGGTGCTTCAGATCCTGAGCAGGAGGACTAAGAACAATCCTATCCTGGTGGGAGAGCCAGGTGTGGGTAAGACTGCTATATCCGAGGGTATAGCACAGAAAATCGTGGACGGTCAGGTCCCGGAAAACCTGAAATCAAAGAAAATATATTCGCTCGATCTCGGCGCTCTGATTGCGGGTGCGAAATATCAGGGAGAGTTCGAGGAAAGGCTGAAAGGTGTCGTGAAAGAGGTCGTGGACAGCGACGGGGAGATCATACTGTTCATAGATGAGATCCATACGCTTGTCGGGGCCGGCAGGACATCCGGGGCGATGGATGCATCCAACATCCTGAAGCCTGCATTGGCTCGTGGTGAGCTGAGGACTATCGGTTCGACTACTCTGGACGAGTACCAGAAATATTTCGAGACGGACAAGGCTCTCGAAAGGAGGTTCCAGATGGTGATGGTGGACGAGCCGACCCCGGCAGAATCCATATCCATCATGAGAGGTCTGAAGGAAAGGTATGAGAACCACCACAAGGTGCGTATCGAGGATGATGCCCTGATTGCGGCCGTAGAGCTTTCCCACAGGTACATTACCAACAGGTTCCTTCCTGACAAGGCGATAGACCTTGTGGACGAGGCTGCTTCAAAGCTGAGGCTGGAGATGAATTCCGTGCCAGAGCCTATCGATGACCTCAACAGCAAGATCCGTCAGTTGGAGATAGAAAGGGAAGCCATCAAGCGTGAGGGAGTGTCCATGAAGATGGACAAGATCAATGAAGACCTGAAGTCTCTCAATGAGCAGAGGGATGTGCTGATGAAGAAGTGGGAGGAGGAGAAGAAAATCCTTTCAGGACTTCAGGAGGCGCGCCAGAAGATTGAGGACTACAGGATAGAGGCGCAGAATGCCGAGAGGGCTGGCGACTATGGCAAGGTTGCCGAGATCAGATATGGCAAGATGGCCGAGACCAAGAAGAAGATAGATGAACTGACGGCAAAGCAGGCGGGCATCAAGGACCCTATCATTACCGAGGCTGTGACGCCTGAGGATATCGCAGAGGTCGTGGCGAAATGGACCGGCATCCCTGTGAAAAGGATGCTTGAAAGCGAGAGGGAGAAGCTTCTGAGGATGGAGACCGAGCTGCACAAGAGGGTCGTGGGGCAGGATCAGGCCATTGCCGCCGTATCCGATGCCGTGCGCCGGAGCCGTGCAGGGCTGCAGAACGAGAAGAGGCCGATAGGTTCATTCCTGTTCATGGGTACTACCGGGGTGGGCAAGACTGAACT
>JADIMD010000001.1 GCA_017695015.1 Candidatus Cryptobacteroides faecigallinarum
TCAGCGGAGCCATTTCTCGGGATCCTGCGGAGTCTGGTTCTTCCATATCTGGAAATGCAGCTGCGTCTCCCCATTGATCGTATCCACTTCGCCAATCGTCTGCCCTGTCTTTATCTTGTCCCCCACCCTTACAGTCGTCGTCTTGAGCTTGCAATAAAACGAGAAATAATTTCCATGCTGCACAAGGACGCACTGGTTATATCCCGGCATGACGACAATCTGCTTGACCACACCGTCAAAGACAGCCTTGACAGGGGCATTTTTCTGCAAGGCTATGGTCACTCCGTTATTGAACGGTAGCTTCAGCCTCGTGAACACAGGATGGAAATGCTGTCCGAAATGGTCAATTACAGGACCTTCCGCAGGCCACGGAAGTCTACCTTTGTTTGCAGAGAACTCTTCTGCAAGCTTGTAATCTATCTGCTGCCCTGTCTTGCCTTTGGACGACGCCTTCATCGCGGCCTCCACAAGCCTTCTGATTTCCTTGTCAAGGGCTTCCACCTGCCGCTTCTTGGCGTTGAGCTCTTTCTGGTATCTGGTCCGGTTCTTCCGCAACTGGGTCACAACCTTGGCTGACTGCGCCTCTTCACTCTGAAGGGACGCAAGCTCCGTCTTTCTCTGCTGCCTTATGGCCTCCGCCTCCTTCTTCAGGTCCTGAAGTCTGCTCCTTTCGGCTTCGAGCTCAGCCTGGACCGCCCTGATTTCCTTTGCCTGCTCCTTCATCTGGGCAGAAAGCCCTTTGAAATAGCTGAAGCGCCTGAACGCCTGTCCCAAATTCTCACTGGCTATGATATACATATACCATATCTTGGCGTCACGGTTCTTATAGGCGCTCCTGACTAAACGGGCATAGTAATCCGTAAGAGTATCCTCCCTCGCCTGAAGCCTGTTGATCTGCCTCTGGGTAGAATAAATCTCATCCGAATAAATTCTTATCTGACGGTCACTTTGTCTTATCAGAGCCTTTCTGTTGGAAATCTTCTTCTGTATCAGGCTAAGCTGGGTGAGGGCATCTTTGGAGCGGTCGGCATTAGCTGCCAGCTGCTGGTCCAGAATCGCAATCTCCTTTTCCAGCCTGGCCTTTGCCTCTTCCTGCCTGCGGATATCCTGCGCCGACACCGAGACGGCACAACAGAAGAAAACCACAGCAAGTACAGATATTCCGCTCAGAAAACCTCTCATTTTTTATCCCTGTTCATTTCAGACTTTCTCTGTCTTATCTTCTCCTCCAGCCCCGGAATCTCCCCGTCCCTGTCCTTTGCAAGAGCCTGGTTCCAGTAGACAAACGCAAGACTGTACTCCCCAAGATCAAACAGCACCTCGGCATAATGGTCCAGGGTGACAGCACTGTCCTTGCCACCGTAAAGCATGGCATGCTTGAAATATGGCTTGGCTTCAGCCGGCTTGCCCTGAAGATAGAGAATCCACCCGTAAGTATCCAGATAGACAGGATTATCGGGATCCTTGTCCACTGTCCTCTTGCTCATTGAGCATGCTTTCTTGAGCTTTTTGCCGTCAAGGCTTAGGAAATATGCATAGTTGTTGAGCACAGGCAGATATTCCGGATTGACCTTGAGCGCCTCGTCATAAGCCTTGTATGCTCGGCTCTTTTCCCCGAGATGATAGTATACATCGCCCAAAGTCGTATAGGCGGCAAGCACTCTTGCGCTGTCCTGAGGGGCGATGGAGATTATCCTGCTGCATGTGGCTATCACATCGTCGTACGCTTTCAGATTGTAGTCCGCAAGTGTGGACATCTCCAGAAATCTCAATTCTTCCGGAAACCGTTCATACGCGAGTTTGGTATATGAGGAAAGCTCCTTCCAGTCTCCCGTGTATATCAGGACTTCCATATAATTTGCCGCTGCCCCGAGGCTCTCCGGCCAGTTCTCCGCATTTGCCCTGAAATATTCCTTGGACTTTTCCTCTCTTCCAGTCCCGTAATAATATATCCCTGCAAGCGCTGTGGCAGAACTGTCACCAGGATGAGCGGAAAGGCATGCCGTCATTACAGAATCCAGCCGAGGCTGGAAAATTTTCAGAAAATTAGGGTCGGAATGCTGGACCAGAGCCTTGAAGTAGTCGCATTTCCCTTCGGAAGGGATTTCTTTGTCCTCCATGAATATGTCCAGAGTCTTGAAATAATCGTCGTATTTCCTTGTCATCCTGTAGACTTCCGCCTTGCCGAGCATTGCCGGAGCATAATCCGGAGCGAGAGAGAGGGCTTCATCATAATATGCCATCGCCACAGAATCCTCATACATCGACATCTGATAGTCTCCGAGCATCGCAAGCACCTGCGGAGAAGAATATTCCCTGTTGTACTCCTCCAGCACGGCATAGGCCTCCTCAATCCTGCCAAGATTGCGCAGAATATCGAATCTTGTTATGGATGATATGTCGCTTTTCCCGAACACGGTATCAATCTGGTCAAGGGTGGAAAGCGCCTCCTCCATTTTGCCCATGGAAAGATAAAGGTCTATCAAGCCGTAATACAGCTCGCTCTTTTTCGGGAAATCCTCCAGAAGCCCGTTGTAGATTTCCGCTGTAAGCTCCTGCCTGCCGGTCGCAGCATATACCGCTGCCAACCTGTAACGATACCAGAAATTGGAAGAATCAAGGGCCACAGCCTTTTCGAACTCCTCTTCCGCTGCCTGATAATCCTCCTGCATGAACTTCGCCATCGCCATATAATAATGCGCCGCATCGTTGTCAGGGTCTGAGGCAATCACTGGAGCAAGCCTTTCCTCGGCCATGGAATATCTGCCCTCCGCAAAATCGGATACTGCATCAAGCAACATGTTCTCCCTCTGTTTTTCAGCCGCATATGACTGGGCGTCAGCCGGTGCATAATACATGGCTGTCAGCAGAAAAACTGAAATCAAAGGCAATAAATATTTTCTCTTCATAAAACCTCCGGGAAAACAGTGCAAAAATAGTACAAAAAATAGTTATTTTTGCAGTCTTGTGTTCCATGACATGGAATTTTCAGAAAGCAATGCAACAAAATCTCTACGGCATGCATCTTTTGTGACGCATAGGACGGAGAACAGAATTGTAGGATACTGTGGGAGAAACTGCAGAACAGAAACTGATACGCCTGTGCATAAAAGGGGACAGAGCGGCCCAGAAGGTCTTGTATGACCAGCTGGCTCCCAAGATGTTTCCCGTATGCATCCGCTATGCCGGAGACCGTACAGTAGCTGAAGACCTGCTTCAGGACGGATTCGTAACACTGTTCTCCAGACTGGACAGCTATAAAGGAGAAGGCTCCTTCGAAGGCTGGGCACGGAAGATATTCATCAACACGGCGCTGATGTATCTGAGGAAAAAGGACGCTCTGAAGATGAGCGACGACATCGACAATGCGAGAAACATCGTTTCCGAATATTCCTCACAGATACAGGATGTAGGCTACAAGGAACTCATGAAGCTCATAACTTCCCTGCCCACAGGTTTCAGAACGGTGTTCAACCTGTATGTGCTCGAAGGGTATTCCCACAAGGAAATAGCTGAAATGCTGGATATTACGGAGGTGACTTCAAGAACGCAGCTAAGCAGGGCAAGGACCTGGCTGCAAAGCAGAATAAAGAACAAAGGAAATGTCTGACCTTGAAGAAAATAAATTCGACCTGCAGATACGGTCGATGCTCGAAGACGCGGAAGAGAAAGTCCCGGACAGAGTCTGGGAAGCCATTTCCGGCCGTCTCGACAAGGCTGATGCCGCACAAAGGAGGAGAAAAGTCCTTCCATGGCTGCGGTACACCGGGCTCGTCTCTGCTGCAGCGGCCATAGCTCTCGGCATATTCTTCAGCGTCAACACCGCCGACAGGGCAACATCTCCTCTCCAGAAGTCAAGCCAGGCTGTCGAATCTGCAATAGCCGACAACATCACATCCCCTGCTGATGAGGAAATCACCGGTCAGGAGACTTTGACAACAGACATTCCTCAACAGGAAAGCGCTCCGGCACAGAAGCCGTCATCCATCGCCGACGACATAATGGTTTCATACGCGGCAGAAATCACCCCCGACAGGGACGGGAGGGTTTCATCCGCGGCAGAGATCACCCCTGACAAGGACGGGAATGCCGCTGCGGAACAGCCTGCTGCACCAGAAGGCGAACCTGCTATCCCACAAGACACTCAGGATGAAAACAGGGCGGGAAGCATCTCTCGCCAGATAGAAGAGGCGGCTGCCAAAGAGGCATTGGCACAGAATGAAGAGCCGTGGGACGAGACTGATTTCATGGAAAAAGAGCAGTCCCCGAAAAAAGGAATCAGGACCTCGCTGACAATATCAGGAAACGCAGCCGGCAATTCAGCATCAGGGAACACAAGGTCGGGAGGACGGCCGATAATGAGCGTGATGCGCCCTGACAGGAATTCACAGAATGCAATAGATGAGGACAAGAATTCCTGCACCTACGGGATTCCTCTTTCATTCGGTTTAGGGACAAAGATCATTTTCACAGACAGGTGGTCTCTCGGAATCGGAATCAACTACTCCCTGCTCAACAGGACATTCTCCGGGACATACACAAAATACAACGCCAAAGGCGACCCGGAGCCTGTACATTATTCCAAAATACGCAACAGCCAGAGCTACATAGGAATACCTGTGAATGTATACTTCAGCATCGTCAGGAACAGGACCGTGGACTTCTATGCATACGCAGGAGGGACAGCTGAAAAATGCGTGTTCAATGGGTACAGGATGGGCAACACTGAAGCCACATACAAGGAAAAGGTCGCAGGATTCCAGTTCTCCGCCAATGCCGGCATCGGTGTCGAATTCATAATAGCTGACATGCTCGGCATCTATGTAGACCCGAGCGTAAGGTATTATTTCCCTGACAGCCGCCAACCTAAGAGCATCAGGACAGTACAGCCACTCTCCTTGGGCTTCGAAGTCGGATTCAGGGTACGGCTCTGATTATTTCCTTATGATATTCCTTACAAGAGTATTTGAGCAGAGGAACTCCTTCAGCTCCTCGCAATCCGTGTCAAGAAGATTGTCCTTGGTCCCCTGCCACAGCAGCTTCCCTTCATCGATGAAGCTTATCCTGTCCCCTATTTCCAGAATGGAGTTCATGTCATGGGTATTCACAATCGTGGTCATGTTATACTCCCTGGTGAGCTCGGATATGAGCTGGTCGATAAGGATGGAAGTATGCGGGTCAAGTCCAGAATTGGGCTCGTCACAAAACAGATAGGACGGGTTGAGCGCAATGGCCCTTGCTATGCCCACCCTTTTCTGCATTCCTCCGCTCAATTCGCTCGGGTACTTGTCATCAGAATCCATGACCTCAACCCTGTCGAGACAGAATCTCGCCCTTTCAATCATCCTGTCCCTGCTCCAGTCGGTGAAGAACTGCATCGGAAACATCACATTCTCGATGACGGTAGCGAAATCGAATATCGCGCTGCCTTGAAAAAGGACACCTATCTTCTGACGGAGAGCCATTTTCTCTTCATAGGAAAGGGAGGAGAGCTTGCGGTCCCCATACCAGACTTCGCCTGAATCCGGAATCATAAGCCCCATTATGTTTTTCAGAAGGACAGTCTTTCCGGAACCGCTTTTGCCTATGATCATATTGCATTTCCCCGGCTCGTATTCGGCTGATATATCCTTGAGGACCTGAAGACTTCCGAAACTCTTGTTTAGATTTTCTACCCGTATCATAACCTTTCCCTTTACATCACATCAATAGAGCATAAGCTGCGTCACTATCAGGTCGAACATCAGAATCATTATGCTGGAAACCACGATTGCCCTTGTGCTGGAATATCCCACTCCGAGAGAGCCGCCCCTGGCATAGTAGCCGTTGAATGCCGAGATGGATGAAATGAAGAAACAGAAGAGGGACATCTTGAAGCAGCTGTAGAAAATATAGAAGCCGTTGAACGAATATCTGAGTCCGGAAATATATTTCGCCGTCGGAATAATGTCCGTCATCTCCACCACCGCATAGCCTCCGAGAATACCCAGAGCCAGGCTCAGAAGCATCAGGAAAGGGCTCAGAAGCACGGATGACATCACCTTGGGAAGCACAAGATAGCATGCGGAATTGACACCCATCATATCCATGGCGTCAATCTGCTCCGAAATCCTCATGCTGCCTATCTCGGAAGCAATGTTGGAGCCCATCTTTCCTGCCAGCATAAGGGCGACCATGGTGGAACAGAACTCCAGCACGAGACTTTCCCTCACCATATACCCGACATACATCCTGTCAAGCATAGGATTCTGCATGTTGGACGCTGTCTGGATCACAAGCACGCCGCCGATGAACACCGAAATCACCCCTACAATCAATATGGAGGAAAGGATGAGCTTGTCCGCCTCAAGGACAAACTGCTTCCAGAATATCTTCCATTTTTCAGGCTTGCGGAAAACCATTCTGAGGAACAGAAAATATTTTCCTACTGCCTCTAAAAAAATCTTTACCATGCCAAAACAAATCCGGTCATCGTACAAATTTACTGTTTTTTCTACATATGTGAGAATTTCACCACTTTTTTCTGTTTTCGCAGTCCGTTCTGCCCCGCCATTGTGATATTTGAAGAAAAAGACATGCTTACAACTGTTTTCGGAGCTAAATGCATAGGAATAGAAGCCGTGCCTGTCACGGTAGAGGTAGACATCACCAACGGCATAGGAATCCACCTTGTCGGGCTGGCCGATGCCGCAGTCAAGGAGAGCCTGCTCAGGACTGTCACCGCACTGCAGTCCATCGGGTATAGAATCCCGGGCAAAAAGATTGTGATAAACCTTGCCCCGGCCGACATGCACAAGAACGGGAGCGGATACGACCTGCCCATAGCGGTAGGCATCATCGCGGCTTCCGGTCAGGAAGAGCTGGATGCAGCAGACAGGTTCCTGATGATGGGGGAACTCGGGCTGGACGGAACAATAAGAGCCGTATCAGGAGCGCTTCCGACAGCCGAGCTGTCTGCCAGAAAAGGGTTCTCGGGCTGCATACTGCCCAAGGAATCAGCCATAGAGGCTGCGGAATATCATCTCGGCCGGATATACGGAGTGGATTCCTTGGAGGATGTGATACACATACTCAAAGGGGAGGACAGGGACAGATGGCTGACATATGCATCAGGAGAATACTCTTGCCATACCGTATCAGAAGGAGGTCCCGGAGTCGCTGACATCATGGACTTTGCCGATATAGCAGGTCAGGAAAATGCTAAACGGGGATTAGAGATAGCCGCAGCGGGAGGACACAATGTCCTTCTTATCGGTCCTCCGGGCTCAGGGAAGAGCTCCCTTGCCAAGGCGGCCTCCAGGATACTGCCGCCAATGACCCCTGAAGAGGCCCTGCAGACCAGCAAGATATATTCAGTTGCAGGTAAAAGCAGCCTGAGAAACGGGAAGACATGGGACAGGCCTTTCCGCAGTCCACATTACAGCGCCTCTGTCTCTGCCCTGATCGGAGGAGGGTCGGACAACATTATGCCTGGAGAAATCTCCTTGGCACATAACGGGGTGCTTTTTCTTGACGAATTCTGCGAGATCCCTAAGAAAACTGTGGAGGCCCTGAGAGGACCTGTTGAAGACAGGAAAGTCATCATCTCCAGACTGCGGTCCAAAATCGAGTACCCTGCCAATTTCATGATGATAGCCGCCACCAATCCGTGCCCGTGCGGTTATTACGGAGACGGGGACAAATGTACCTGCACTCCTGCACGAAGGTCGGCATACCTGTCCAGACTTTCAGGACCTATCATGGACAGGATTGACATCCATATCTGGATAAACCCGGTGAAGGCAAGCAGCCTTGTCCGGAGAAGCCGCTCCGAAAGCAGCCGTGAAATCGCAGAAAGGGTGATGAAGGCAAGGTCTATCCAGCATGAAAGGTTCATGGAAGACGGCATATTCACAAACTCCGCCATGGGAAACAAGCAGATAGAAAAATATTGCCGTCTCTCGCCTGTATGCAGGGATTTCCTCGAAAAGACGATAGACCGGACGGGTTTGTCTGCAAGGGCTTGCACAAGAATCCTCAAACTTGCGAGGACAATTGCCGACATGGAAGGGGTACATGAAATAGGGCTTGCCCACCTTTCCGAAGCCATCGGCTACAGATTCCTGGACAAGCCCGACATTATGCTGTTATGATCCTGCACATGACCATATTCAGGCAGGATCCGGAATTTCCTTATTCCTTTGGTGCCGTAGATGAAAGGAAGAGTTCATCCATCTGCTCCTGGTCAATATATGACGGAGAGTCTATCATCACATCGCGGCCCTGGTTGTTCTTAGGGAAAGCGATGTAATCCCTGATGGTCTCCTGGCCTCCGAACAGGGCGCAAACCCTGTCGAAGCCGAATGCAAGACCTCCGTGAGGCGGAGCACCGAACTTGAAGGCGTTGATGATGAACCCGAACTTGTATTCGGCATCCTCTCTTGAGATGCCGAGCACTTCGAACATCCTCTGCTGCACTTCCGCATTGTGGATTCTGATGGAGCCTCCTCCGAGTTCCGTTCCGTTGAGCACGAAATCATACGCATTGGCGCATACCTTTTCGAGATCCTCTTTCCTGTCGCTGTAGAACAGGTCCATATGCTCCGGCTTAGGAGCGGTGAATGGATGATGCATAGCATAGAATCTCTGTGTCTCGTCGTCCCACTCCAGAAGAGGGAAGTCCACAATCCACAGAGGGGCGAAATTATACGGGTCACGCAAACCGAGACGGTTGCCCATCTCGATACGAAGCACTCCCAGCATGGTCTGTGTCTTGCGTTTGCTTCCGCAAAGCACCAGAATCATGTCGCCTGGCTTGGAGCCCATATATTCAGCTATTCCTTTGAGTTCGTCCTGAGAATAGAACTTGTCGACAGAGGACTTGAATGTTCCGTCCTGGTTGTACTTGATATAGACAAGACCTTTGGCGCCGACCTGAGGTCTCTTAACCCATTCCGTGAGCTCGTCTATCTGTTTTCTGGTGTATTCTGCCGCTCCGTCCACACTGATTGCACCGACATATTCCACGCTGTCGAATACAGAGAAGCCTTTGCCCTGCACCTTGCCGGTAATCTCGTGGATTTTCATGCCGAAACGGATATCCGGCTTGTCAGAACCGTAATTGTCCATTGCATCGTACCAGCTCATTCTCGGAAGCGGGTTCGGGATATCCACATTGAGGACATTCTTGAAGAGCGTCCTCATCATTCCCTCGAATGTGTCAAGTACATCTTCCTGCTCCACGAAAGACATTTCGCAGTCAATCTGGGTGAACTCCGGCTGGCGGTCAGCCCTCAGGTCCTCGTCACGGAAACAGCGCACTATCTGGAAATAACGGTCATACCCGGCCACCATCAGCAGCTGCTTGAATGTCTGCGGAGACTGCGGAAGGGCATAGAACTGTCCCGGATTCATCCTTGAAGGCACGACAAAATCCCTTGCTCCTTCAGGGGTGGACTTGATGAGATATGGAGTCTCTATTTCAAGAAAACCTTTGCTGTCAAGATAGTTGCGCACCTCGTGGGCGAGCCTGTGCCTGAGCTCCAGTGCCTTTCTGAGAGGGTTGCGGCGTAGGTCAAGATAGCGGTACTTTGCCCTGAGTTCCTCTCCGCCGTCGCTGACATCTTCGATTGTAAAAGGAGGAGTCTGGGCCTTGTTGAGAATATTGATGCCCGTAAGGCTGATTTCTATGTCTCCTGTCGGCATTTTGGGATTCTTGCTCTGCCTCTCGATGACTGTTCCCGTCACCTGAATGACATATTCTCTTCCCAGCGAATCGGCTGCATCCTTCAGTTCTGCCGCAGCGGAATCATCTACAACCAGCTGAGTGATGCCGTATCTGTCGCGCAGATCGATGAAAGTCATGCCACCGAGCCTTCTTGACCTCTGTACCCAGCCTGCCAGAGTGACTGTCTGGCCGGCATTCTCTATGCGGAGTTCCCCGCAGGTGTGTGTCCTGTACATTATCTTTTAATTTAATTGTTTCCTGTAGTCAGGGTCTGCCTTGAGACATCCCGTACCAAATCTGCAAAGATACTATTTTTCTTGCCACTGTGTTCATTTTTCACATTCTACCATGCCGGCATATCTGATTTTTACCATAATCTGACTATTTTTGCAGAAATTTCTAAAATTCAGAAGAATGGAAGTCAGGGCGAAGAAATCTCTTGGACAGCATTTTCTCACAGACCTTTCGATTGCACAGCGCATTGCGGATTCGCTGACTGCGCCTGTCACTCCCAGTGACTGCACCGGAGACACAGGCAGCAGTACCTCATCGGGCAAAGACGGTGCTGGACAGACCGATGTCCTGGAAGTCGGGCCGGGAATGGGAGTGCTGACACAGTTTCTGCTCCAGAGACCGGAACTGAACCTGAAAATGGTGGAAATAGATAGGGAATCGGTGGATTATCTGCTGGTCCATTTCCCTCAGGTAAACGGGGCTCTGATAGAAGCCGACTTCCTGAAACTCAGGCTGGAGACTTTCTTCAAGGGGCAGTTCTGCATAATAGGCAATTTCCCGTACAACATTTCTTCGCAGATTTTTTTCAAGATATTGGATTACAAGGAATCCGTGCCCCAGGTCGTGTGCATGATACAGAAGGAAGTGGCGGAAAGAATCGCTGAAAAGCCCGGGAGCAAGACCTACGGCATCCTGTCAGTCCTGCTTCAGGCATGGTATGACATCGAATATCTGTTCACTGTCGGAGAAGGGGCCTTCAATCCACCTCCAAAGGTCAAGTCTGCAGTCATCAGGTTAGTGCGGAACTCCAGGAAAGAGCTCGGCTGCGATGAAAGCCTGTTCAAGGCCGTGGTAAAGACATCCTTCAACCAGAGGCGCAAGACAATGCGCAACTCTCTGCGCCCGATAGTCTCGGCAAAGGCCTCACGCGAAGGCTGGAATGAGGAACAGGTCTCCGCCTTCCTCAGCCAGCCCGTCTTCGACCTCCGCCCAGAACGCCTCGGTGTCGAAGACTTCATCTCCCTCACCCACTCCCTCCAATAGCCGCCCCCTAAACGGACCACGAACACGAAGTTTTCACATCTTACTGCTACTCAATACATTGCAAAATCACTCCGTCCGTACACCTGCAAATAAACTACGGTGTACGAACAAAGAACTTTCGTATTATACTGTGTTTCTGGCACTTACAGAAATAGTATGTTCGTGGTCCGAAAAGATTTGTTTGTATTGAAATATATTGTCACATTTGTAGTGGATAATAAAGGATTGCGGTATGAATGATCATGAGGGGTATTATCACATTTGCACTGACGGGTTGAGCAGGAAGCTTCTTTTCAGAGACAGAAATGACTATATATATGGCATGAATGATATTCCTGCATGTTTGCAACTGATTGAGGGAGAAATTATCTGCTTTTCACTTATGCCCAACCATGTCCATTTTATAGTGCACACATCAGCTGAAAATGCCAAAAGATTCATCGAGAACTACAAGAAACGGCTTTCCGGCAGGTTAATGAGGAAATACAATGAGCCCCATTCTCTGTCAAGGCTCGGCACCCTCATCAAGGACATCGACTCTGAAGATTATCTGAAGACTGCTATAGCATATGTATTGAGGAATCCATTGGCAGCTAATATGGTCTGCCTTCCTAACACATACAGATGGGGTTCCGGCTATCTATATTTCCGCCAAAGTGAAATTACACTCTGCACAAACCGGACACAACGGCTTGGCGAGCTGACAAGAAGAAAGATATGGGAATATACGGGTGTGCGATCAGAATTGCCTGAAAATTATACCATAGACAATGAAGGTGTAATACTTCCTGAAAATTATATCAATCCTAAAATTGCAGAACGGATTTTCGGTTCACCAAAGCAATTTCTTTATTATCTGTCAAAAAATGACGATGGAGAATTCGAAATTTCGCAAGGCATCATAAGTAAAATATCATACAGTTACGGACAGTTGCGCGAAATCTTATATAAAACCTCTCTCAATGAATACAGGACTAAAAATTTTGATGATCTGGATATCGGCCGCAAATTAAAAATTGCCATACTGATGAAGAAACGCTATGGGATATCGTACAAGCAATTTGCCAGGTTGACAGGGATCGATCCCAATATTCTTCATGAAGTAATGGTATAATCCACCTCAACGGACCACGAACATCAAGTTCTCGTATCTCACTGCTACTCAATACATTGCAAAATCACTCTGTTCGTACACCTGCAAATAAACTACGGTGTACGAACAGAGCTTTGGAGTATTATCCTATATTTCAATCATTTACAAAAAGGGCGTGTTCGCGGTACGAAAACACTACACAGAACAGGGAGTATTCAGAGTGTGCCAGGGCGACGGAAAGAGAGGGCGATGACCAGGGCAACAGCTGACAGGGAGGCAAGAATTATATTCAAAGACGGGAATGCAGCTATGAATGACAGCAACCGCCCATACACATTCCCTCCTTCTGCCGGTGCAATGGATGTGACCGGAAGAGAATCGTACCGTAATGCAAAAAACAGAACAAGGGCAACTGCAATACTGCAGGCCAAGGTCACAAATGCCCAGCGGATATTGTTATGCCTTTCTTTCTTTAAAAACGCTGAAACTTTCTGTATCATTTCCACCTTGTCGATATCTTCGTCACAATTCAGCGAAGACGGGAGCGGCAGCAATGATGACAGCCGCACAAACTCCTCGACAAACCGGTCGGCGTCGGTAATCTCCGGCTTTTCAGCCTGAATGAAATCATATATTTCCTTGTCCCTTTTCATAATATCGAATTGATTTATATACTTTTATCCCGTAAAAAAGCTTTGAGATGAGCTCTTGCCCTGAAAAGATGCGACCGCACAGTCACTGACGGCATCCCCGTGATGGACACTATCTCCTTTATGGATTTCTCTTCCATATAAAAGAGCAGCACCACAGTCTTCTCCTTGTCCGACAAGGATTTAATTGCGGAATAAAGCCGTTCATATCTGAAACTTCTGTCGGATTCGTCATCCGAGAACATTTCAGATGCTTCATGTCCAATCTCTTGAGAATCACTGTCCTGACCAGTATCTGCAAGTGTCAGAGTGTCCAGTCCTACTGTCTGATCCCCTCTGTTGTTTTTCCTGTCATAAAAGCAATTGTAGGCAATCCTGAAAAGCCATGTGGAAAACCTGGAACGACCCTCAAACCTGTCGAAAGAAAGGTAGGCCTTGAGTAAAGTTTCCTGTGCAAGGTCATCTGCCGAGGACCTGTCCCATTCGCACAGGATAAGCAGAAAACGCCGCAAAGGTTCCTGCGTTTCTTTCACAAGCTCAATAAACTGGTCTCTATTCATTATCCGTCTGCTTGTCTTCTTCCGCAGCAACCTCCTTTCCCAGCATTTTCCTGCCCACAAAATACGAAACGAGCAAGGCAACCCCGACGCTTAATGACACGATACTCACCACTACATACTTGCTGTCAGGCATTGCATCCGGACCTTGACACAACAACACGATTCCTGACACAATCCCCGTCAATAAAAGGAGAATACCCCATGTGAGCCTGTTCAACAGCCTTGACATGACTGTCTTGGATTTCATGACTGTCTTGGATTTGGAGTTCCGTCCAGACAACGCGTCCATGAGTGTATCCGGATCAATTTTCGCCCCTTTTTCGATGGCAAGCTTTATCACTTCCGTTTTCTGCGCAAGAGCGCGGTTCCTGTAAATAAAAACAATCAAAACAATGCTGATCGGCAATACACAGCAGACGCAAATCGGGATAAGGACATCCTCCATTAAATTGAACCATTCCATATCAATAATTTTAATGTTTATCAATTAGACTGACTTGTATGGAAGAATGTTGCAGTCAGAAAGGAGAAATGTCGCGTGTGCGGAATGATTCCCGGGCCTTGCGAACATACAGGCGTATGACATCCTGAGGCAGTCTGGAATGCCTGAGGTACGCACGGGTTTCGTCAGGGAATTTCGCCAAGGCTGTGGCGAGACACCATGCAACCCCCATACGCACATAATACGGGGACTGATATTCAGACTGTATCTTTCCGAAATCCAGAGCATCGAAACGGAAGAAAATCCGCGGAAGATATTCCTCATTCATAAAATGGCACATCGACATCACCACGGCAAAACGGACTTCAAACTCCCTGTTCGAAGCGAAATAGCCGCACAGGAACTGCCACAATCTTTCCGTCAGCTCCCCCGCTGAAGCATTCCTGGACGAGACCACAGACAAGCCCTTCCCAGACGCCAGAGATTCGGGAGAACCAGTTGGCTTCTTTCCTAAAGAACCTGACAGCGATGGTTTGAGGGACCGGGACACAGCTTTGGTAAACCATTTCGCTGCGCTTGAGACATGGTCACAGACAGCCCAGTTGTCGATATGCGGCACATATTGCCTCATCAGTTCCAGCTGCAGGTCCAGAAGACGGTCATTCAAGTCTGTTCTGGAAACCGGCTGCGACACTTTCAAGCTACCCACGAGCCTCTCTGCTTCAGGCAAAGCAAGGCAGGACGGTTTAAGGCGGTTGATCATCATTCCCCACACCATCATCTCCTCATGAGTCAGGATATCCCTCCTCCCTGTGGCGGATTCTTCCTCTGCCGCCCTCACAAAAGCCTCTATCATGGACAGGGCATCTTCCCTCCTGACCAGTTCATCAGCCAAGGCCGTCATCTCGGGGATATGGACTCCCATTATCCTCCTACCCGGAAGGGCATTGATAATCCTGACATGACCCGTCCTGTATCTTTCATCCATAATGAACTTTTCAGGAACGAGTCCTGACAACATATCTTCTATCATAATGCGGATTTAACAGATTTTTAACAATTATGCCGTTGCCATGGGCAATGCGCAGCGAAGACAAATATAAAAATTTCTTACCTTTGGGCGATTTAATTTCTGACATATGAAACGATTATTAACAACTGTCTGCGCGGCAGCCATAACCGTCTCATCAGTCTGGGGTCAGACACGAGCTGTAGACCGGATGGAAGCTTTCCTGACCGATTCTCTCGACCACAGGGAAGAAATCCTGGAACAGCTCGCCAACATGCCCAACATCGAGGTCGGGAAAGGTATTACATTCCGCCCGAAAAACGACTCGTATGAACTGACGCTGCGCTTCAGGATGCAGAATATGGTCGGTCTTCATTTCAACGACAGATTCAGCCTTTCCGAAGCAGAAGCCCAGATCAAAAGGCTGAGGCTCAGATTCGACGGCTATATCTTCTCCCCGAAATTCGTCTATTCCATCCAGCTCGGATTCTCCAGTTACGATGCGGAGATGATTCCAAACGGGAATATGAACATCATCCGGGACGCAATAGTGTATTTCGTTCCGAACTCCTCATGGAACATAGGCTTCGGACAGACCAAGGTGAAAGCCAACAGGGCAAGGGTGAATTCCTCAAGCGCCCTGCAGTTTGTGGACCGAAGCATCGTCAACAGCGAATTCGGAGGAGACAGGGATGTGGGATTCTTCGGAGAATACTACTATGGGGACCATGATTCATTCGCCCTCGCCGCGAAAGGGTCTGTCACCCTCGGAGAAGGGCGCAACTGGAACACCTCGGGACTCGCAGCCGGAGGTTTCGCATACACAGGAAGACTCGAACTGTACCCTCTCGGACGACTGCACGGGAAAGGGGAATACATCGAGGGAGATGTAGAAATGGAAGAGACCCCGAAACTGATGATAGGTCTCGGATACACCTTCAACAACAAGGCACAGAGGGTACAGGGCTGGAAAGGTGGCATCATCTACGATGACCAGACAAGGGACATCGGCTCATATTATGCAGACCTGGTGGTGAAATACAAGGGATTCGCACTTGCGGCAGATTACATCGGAAGGCATCTGTTCAACCAGCCGGCTGCCATTTCCGGAAACCAGTTCATCTACACCGGCTCGGGACTGAATGTACAGGGCAGCTATCTTTTCGACAAGAAATGGGAGCTCGCGGTCAGGAATTCCACAATGTTCCCCGACAAGGAGATTCAGCCGCTTGCAGGATACAGCATGTGGAACCAGAGCACCATCGGGCTGACCCGCTACATCATAGGGCACAGCCTGAAAGTGCAGCTGGACATCTCCTATAATCATCTCCAGAATGCCCCTGTGGCTCCGTCCGACCGCTGGAGTCTCCGCTTCCAGGTAGAGCTCGGACTGTAGAACCACTGGGGCATGGAATATCAGTCAAGCAGATGGATTGCGAGTCCGCTGCGTAGCTTCGGCTCGAACCATGTGGTCTTAGGAGGCATGATCTTGCCTGAATCCGCAATGTCCACAAGCTGCTTCATGGAGACAGGGTAAAGGGCGAATGCAACTGCCATCTCTCCCGAATCCACCCTGCGGCTCAGCTCGCCGAGACCTCTGATACCTCCTACGAAATCTATCCTCTTGTCGGTACGGAGATCCTTTATACCAAGAATCCTGTCTAAAACCAGGTTTGACAGCAGAGTGACATCGAGGACTCCGATAGGGTCTGAATCATCGTATCTGCCCTCTTTGGCTTCAAGAGAATACCACTTCCCTCCGAGATACATGGAGAAATTGTGGAGATGGTCAGGTCTGTACGGCTCTGTCCCCTCTTCCTTGACCACGAAGTCCTTATCCAATGCAGCAAGGAACTCCTCAGGAGAAAGACCGTTGAGATCCTTCACCACGCGGTTGTAGTCTATTATCTTCAGCTGGCTGTCAGGAAACGCCACGGCCATGAAATAATTGTATTCCTCCTCTCCAGTATGGGAAGGATTCTGCTGTCTCTTCTCTGCGCCTACCCTTGCTGCAGCGGCAGTACGGTGGTGGCCGTCAGCCACATAGAACGCAGGTATCCCTTTGAATATCTCGGTGAGCCTGTCTATGTCTTTCTGGTCGTCTATCACCCAGAAATGATGTCCGAAGCCATCTTCCGCAACAAAGTCATATTCAGGAGCACCTGCAGTATATCTGCTGACTATCGAATTGACTTCGTCATTGTCGGGATAAGCGAAGAATACAGGCTCGATGTTGGCATTCTGAATCCTCACATGGATCATCCTGTCGTCTTCCTTCTCCTTTCTGGTCAGCTCGTGCTTCTTGATCTTGCCCTCAGCATAGTCATCGGTATGGGCACAGAGCACCAGACCATACTGCGTCCTGCCGTCCATAGTCTGGGCATAGATGTAATAACAAGGCTTACCGTCTTGACGCAGCCATCCGGCCGACTGCCATTTCTTGAAATTTTCTACAGCCTTGTCATATGCCTGCTGGCTGTGCTCGTCGATGATAGGGTCAAAATCTATCTCCGGCTTCGTGATATGCAGAAGCGACTTTTCACCGGCTTCCGCCTTGGCTTCCTGTGAATTGAGGACATCATACGGACGCGCAGCCACTTCCTCCACGAGCTCCTTAGGGGGTCTGACCGCCGCAAACGGTTTGATTCTTACCATAGTTCGAATATTATCTGATTGTCTCCCCGTGCCATTATTTGTTGACCTGGAAGGTCGTGCATCCTGTCGCGAAGAACTTGCATATCTGGCGTGCAGCTGCAAGACCTGCATTTACATTGGCCTCCATTGTCTCTGCCCCCATTTTCTTAGGGGTCGCGAACACCCTCTTGCCGAACTTCTCGTTCAGCTCGGCCTGGCATCCTGCAGCGATATCGGTAATATATTTCAGGTCAGGACGGTCAGTCAGGACCTTCACGAGCTCAGCCTCGTTGATAATCTCCTTGCGCGCCGTATTGAGAAGGCATCCTCCTGCAGGCATGCGCGAAACGAGGTCATATCCGATGGAACCTACAGTAGCCGGTGTTGCCGGGATATGGAGAGATATGAAATTGCATTCAGAATACATCTGTTCGAGAGAAGCGGCAGGCACAACTCCGTCTGCTTCCATCACGGACGCATCCACGAACGGGTCGAATGCCATCACCTGCATCCCGAGAGCAGCCGCCTTTTTAGCGACAAGTTTTCCGACATTGCCATACGCCTGAATCCCGACCTTTTTGCCGCTCAGTTCGCTGCCTGTACCAGGGGTGAACTGGTTGCGGGACATGTATATCATCATCGCAATGGCAAGTTCTGCAACAGCGTTGGAATTCTGGCCAGGCGTATTCATAGCCACCACATTGTGCTGAGTACAAGCCTGCAGGTCGAGATTGTCGTAACCTGCACCTGCACGGACAACTATCTTGAGGTTCTTCGCAGCTTCGACCACCTCTGCCGTAACCTTGTCGGAACGGACAATAAGGGCGTCCACATCAGCCACTGCCTCCAGAAGCTGTGACTTGTCGGTATATTTTTCGAGCAGAACCACCTCATGGCCCGCCTCAGCAGCTATTTCCTTTATGCCGTTCACTGCCACCGCTGCAAACGGCTTCTCGGTTGCAACTAATATTTTCATCGTACTTATTGGTGTTTGTGGTTGTTTATCAAGCTTTTTTGGCAGCAAATTCCTGCATGCATGAGACAAGGGCCTCAACGCTCTCTACAGGGCAGGCGTTGTAGATGGATGCCCTGAAGCCACCGACTGACCTGTGACCCTTGATGCCTACCATGCCATGCTCCTTGGCATATGCCATGAATTCATCCTGAAGAGCCTCATAGCCAGGAGCCATCACGAAGCATACATTCATGATTGACCTGTCTTCCTTGGCAGCTGTTCCTACGAACAGAGGGTTGCGGTCGATCTCGTTGTAAAGGAGTTCCGCCTTGCCTACATTGATCTTGTTGATTGCCTCGACTCCGCCTATTCCCTTGAGCCATTTCAAAGTCTCGTTCATCACGAAAATAGAGAACACAGGAGGAGTGTTGAACATGGAAGCACCGTCCACATGTGTGCGGTAATCGAGCATTGTAGGGATGTACCTGCTCACCTTGCCGAGAGCATCCTTGCGGACAATTGCAAATGTGACACCTGCAGGGCCTACATTCTTCTGTGCTCCGCCATAGATGAGGACATATTTGCTGACATCCACAGGGCGTGACATGATGTCTGAAGACATGTCAGCGATGAGCGGAACAGGGCAGTCCATGTCATAACGGATCTCTGTTCCGTAGATAGTGTTGTTGGTGGTGATGTGGAAATAGTCGATATCCTCAGGAATTACATAGCCCTTAGGTATGTAGCTGTATGTCTTGTCTGCAGAAGATGCCAGCGCATACGCATCTCCAATGCCTTTTGCTTCTTTCAGAGCCTTCTTTGCCCACACTCCTGTCTCAAGGTATGCAGCCTTCTTCTCAAGGAAATTCATCGCCACATAAAGGAACTGCAGGCTCGCTCCGCCACCGAGGAAAAGCACCTCATGAGTATCAGGAATATTGAGCAGTTCTTTCCAGAGGGAGCGGCATTCATCCATCACTTCGCCCCACTCCTTGGACCTGTGTGACACCTCGATGACAGCCATACCTGTCCCTGCAAAATCTTTCAGAGCCTCGATGGATTTCTGGATTGCCTGATCAGGCAGGACGCATGGTCCGGCATTGAAATTATGCACCTTTTTCATTTTAGATCAAATTAAATGTTTTGACTTATTGTTTTATAGTTATTTTCTATTATTGCTAACGATTTCTAATATTTTCCGTAAATTTAGAAATAATTTTAAAATATTCCTTTGGAATCCGTTATTTTTTCGCAATAATGGCAGAGAAGCGAAATGCTCGTCCCGTTGTCTATCGTGGTAAATCTCGTCCTGACAGGCTGATGATTGGTGATACATTTCGGATTCATGCATCTCGCTATGCCCTCCACAACCTCAGGCATCTCCAGCTTTTTCTTTTCGACAACCTTGAAATTCCTTATGATATTGACTGTCGCCTTGGGAGCGATCAGGGCGAGCTTGTTGAGCTCCTCGTCAGCAAAGAACTTATCGGCAATCTTGATGATGCCCTTGCGCCCGAACTGCTTGCTCTTCAGATTGATACCTATGGTGATCTGATGCTCCGCCCCTTTGAGGTCAAGTATGTCGAGGGCTTTGTAGACCTGGTCTGCAGGAATGTGGTCAAGAACTGTCCCGTTTTCGAGGGCGCTGACTATAAGGTGTTTGTCATTTGTTTCCATTGTAATCTGTTTTATCTGTAACCGAGAAGATAAGAAATGATTGCCATGCGGACATACAGACCGTTCTCAGCCTGCTTGAAATAATATGCATAAGGAGTGTCATCCACATCCTGGTCTATCTCATTGACACGAGGGAGCGGATGGAGGATTTTCATGTTCGGCTTTACACCGGAAAGCATGGACGCCGTGAGACGGTAGACATCCTTCACCTTCTCGTATTCCATAGGGTCGTTGAACCTCTCCTGCTGCACCCTGGTCATATAGAGAATGTCGCAGTCGTTCAGATGCTCCTCCAATGATGATGTCTCCTTGTATGCAATGCCTTTGCTGTCAAGGAAACTCTTGTATTCGGACGGCATCTTCAGCTCTTCGGGAGCGGTGAAAATGAATGTAGGGTTGAAATGGGACATCGCCTGAAGCAGGGAATGGGTCGTCCTGCCGTATTTGAGGTCGCCCACCATGTTGATGGTCAGACCTTCAAGCCTCCCCTGGGTCTGCATGATGGTATAAAGGTCCAGAAGAGTCTGGGAAGGGTGCTGGTTGGCGCCGTCACCGGCATTGACCACCAGGACGGATGCGACTTCGGATGCATATCTGGAGCTGCCTTCCAACGGGTGCCTCATGACAATCAGATCCACATAGTTGGAAACCATCTTGATGGTATCTTTCAGGGTCTCGCCTTTGCTGACACTGGTATTGGTGGCGTCGGAAAAACCGATGACTCTTGCCCCGAGCCTGTTGACGGCCGTTTCAAAGCTCAACCTTGTCCTTGTGGAGGGCTCGAAGAAAAGGCTTCCGACAACTTTCCCTTCGAGAATTCTCTGGGAGCGGTTGCTTTCAAATCCTTTCGCCACTTCCAGAACATGAAGAATCTCCTCTTTCGAGAAGTCCCGGATCGATATAAGACTTTTCATATCTAATGTCTGTTAATATGTCTTCGTTTCTATGTCAACTATTATATACTGTCATGCCCTGCTTCGCCGTTATTCTCCGTTTCATCATTGTCAGACTTCTACGGCTTCGCAGCCTTCAACTCCGGATATCCTGTCGAGAAAACTGTCCACAAGAGAGAGCCTCACGGAGACAGTCAAGGAGCACGCCATCCCGAAATCCTGCCCTGACGGCTGCAGTCCCATATCCTTTACCGCCTTCATCACATCATTCATCGCCATATACCCGAACGAAAGGCGGAATCTTTTCGCCGCCACCTTCTCCACAATCTCCGCATTCGCTATGGCATCAGCCGAAGAAGTCCTGTACGCACGGATAAGCCCCGGTATGCCGAGCTTGATGCCCCCGAAATACCGGACCACAACTATCAGTATGTCACTCAACTCATTGGAATCTATCTGCCCTAAAATGGGACGGCCTGCAGAACCTGAAGGTTCACCATCATCATTGGCACGGAAACGGTCTCCGAGATATCCGAGACGGTAGGCATAACAATGATGCCGCGCATCGTGGTATTCCTTCTTCAATGAATCAACGATCTCCCTGACTTCCGCTTCCGTCTCCACAGGATATGCACAGGCGATGAATCTGCTGCCGTTGTCCTTAAAAAGCCCACGCGCAGGAGAAGATATGCTCCTGAAAGAATCCTGCATCTGACCGCGAACTTCATTCATACAGAGTCCAAATTTAGCATTTTTTATATTATTCTGCAACCGCACCGAAATATTTTGTACCTTTGGAGGGCTTTTGCGGAAGAGGTAGTCCGAAAAGCATAACTTATAGATAAATCTATTCAGACATGATTTTGAGATACAGAGTTTCCCTCCCGGGAATCAAAGGATTTGCAAGAGTATATGAACTGAAGGCATGTTCATCCCTATATACCTTCGCCAAACAGATGAGGGCGGACATGAGCTTCCCACAGGACCAGATGGTGCTTTTCAAAGCCATGACAGAAGACGGTGCAGTATCGGCAAGATACGGGATATTCGATCTCGGGGCCGGGACAATCGATTCTGTGACAATGGAGCAGACCCTGAAAAAGGGAGAGGTTTCATTCTTGTTTTTCTATGACACCACCAACGCCAAGAGCGTCATCGTGACATACGAAGGAGAAGCAGAGCCTCGTCCGGGAGTGGTCTATCCTGTCCTCGTGGAGGCCAAAGGCCCGGATCCGATAGAGTTCGAAAACGGATATGTGGCATTCGAAGACCTGCCTGACGACAAGAAGAAAGCCCCTGAGACGGAAGACGACGACTGGGACGACGATGAAGAGGCAGATGACGACGAGGACGGAAAAGAAGTGTATGACGAAGACGAAGGCAACGAATAGCCTGTGAAGAAACTTCTCGTCATCCTCGGACCGACTGCTGTAGGGAAAACCGACTACAGCATCCAGACCGCGATATCGTACGGCTCTCCGGTCATTTCATGCGATTCAAGACAGATATACAAGGAAATGTCCATAGGGACTGCTGTCCCGACTGCTTCACAGCTCTCTGCCGTGAAGCATTATTTCATACATTCCATACCGGTGACTGAAACATACACCGCCGGGAAATATGAACTGGACGCCATATCTCTGATCAACAAGCTGTTTGCCGAAGGGCACGACACCCTTGTAATGGCAGGAGGTTCCGGATTCTACATCGATGCCGTATGCAACGGGCTGGACGATTTCCCTGAAACAGACCCGGAACTCAGGGCTGCCCTCTCTGCAAGACTCAGGACAGAAGGGGTGGAATCCCTGCGCTTCGAGCTGAAACGGCTTGACCCAGAATCATACAGGACGATAGACATAGCGAACGGACAGAGAGTGATCCGGGCTCTTGAAGTATGCCTGATGACAGGCCGCCCGTTCTCCTCGTTCAAGACTTCCCCACGCAAGAAACGGGATTTCGAGATAGAGAAAATAGGGCTGATCCGCCCAGGGGAAGAGCTGTACGGCAGAATCGACAGGCGCGTCATAGACATGATGGACGAAGGCCTCGTGGAGGAAGTCCGCTCGCTTGAAAAATACCGTGAACTCCCTGCCCTCCAGACAGTAGGGTACAAGGAACTGTTCGCATGGTTCGACTACATGGACGGGAAGGTGGACAATAAAGCCCCCGTAAAGCCGAACACCAAAGGCGACGGCCCAGTGACATCTCTCGAAAGGGCAGTCAGCCTGATCCAGCGCAACACGCGCCACTACGCCAAGAGACAGATCTCCTATTGGGGACGGGACAAGTCAATCAGATGGATCACGCTGTGACCTTCATCTTTTTCCACATCAGCACAGGAAGCAGAAACGCCACCAGAGAAGCCACAAGCCAGAACACAGACACCGGTCCGAAATCATATGATGTTGCAGCCAGAATCTCGGCTTCTGTCATGCCCTCGATAACCTCTGGAGCCTCCGAAAATCCCTGTATCAGATATCCGCTGGTAATGTCCTGCAGCCCTGCCGCCGCATAACTGGATATACCCACAACCCCGAGAGCCGCCCCTGTGGCCTTTCTCGGCACAATGTCTATGGCCATCAGTCCTGCCACGATGCAATACAGCACGCCAATGAAGAGGCTGAACATCGAGACATACGCGATATTGACTATATAGCTGCCTTCGGTAAACAGGAAAAGTCCGAGAAACACGAAACTCAGGAGCCCGGAAAGGATTGCAGGACGGATTCTGTCCCCCTTGAACACGGTATCGGACAACCACCCCGCAATGACAGTCCCGAGCACTCCGAAAGCTGCAGAGAACGCTATTATCTGTGTAGCGTTTTCAAGCGAGAAATCCTTCGCCTTCTGAAGGAACAGCACGCCCCACCCTGCGACAGCATATTTCGTGATATAGACAAATGCGCTGGAAGCCGCAATTATCCAAATCCCGGGATGGGAAAGAATCATCTTCTGCAGCTTCACGGTAGGCATGGAGTCCTCTTCGCGAGGAGCTTCCCCGGAAAGAGACTGTATGGACGGCAAGCCCTTGCTTTCAGGCGTATCCGACACGAACAGAAGGATGACTGCCGACCCTATAAACCCTGCCACTGCAGCAAACACAAACCCGAACTGCCATCCGAAAGAGCCAACCACGGCTCCCACTATTATGAATGCAAGGAATTCTCCGATATATGGGGTGGAACTGAAAATGCTGTAATAGGTGCCACGCTTTGACATCGGGAACCATCTCGAAAGCTGTATCACTCCAGGAGGGGAACCCATCGACTGGGCCCATCCGTTAATCCCCCACAAGATGGCGAACAGCAGGAAAAGGACAACCGACACAACGCCTGCCGCCCCGTCGAGAAGCCCGGAAATACCCATAAGCAGATTTATCACCGACGACACAAGCAGACCTGTGGCCATGAACCTGCGGATATTGCAGTAATCTGCTATGAACCCGTTGGTGAATTTGCCTGCAGCATAGACAAACAGGAACGCCGAGCCTATCAGCCCGAGCTCTCCGGGAGTAAGGACTCCACTGTCAATGATAGGCTGCTTCACCACACTCAAACTCATCCTGCACACATAATAGAGGCTGTATGCGATGACCGTAGCCCAGAATGTCTGTCTGCGCAGCGTAATGTATCTGGAATGCACTTTTGCCTCAGGCACCTTGTCCGCCGAAGGCTTGCTTATCCTGTAGAACGAATATAGTCCCATCTCACATGCCGTTTGTTATCTAAATACAACGCTTCAGGCGATAGCGTGGCAAAGGTATAAAAGTTTATTAAAATTATAGTATTTTTACGCCATGATAAAAGAAACAGCAAGACATATCCGCCATATCGCCGCCGTCCTCGCCCTGGCGGCAGCCGTATCCTGCATCAGGGACAGGATACCACAAGGCGCAGACCTGACATTGGGAGACCGTCTGCCAGAATTTTCAGTAGTCCTGGACGACGGGACCACGACAGGCACGGAAGACCTTGTCGGAAATGTCTCATGCATAATGTTTTTCCATTCCAGCTGTCCTGACTGCCAGCAGGCAATGCCAAGGGTGCAGAAACTGTACGAAAACTACGGGGAAGAAGTGAAATTCGTCTGTATAAGCAGAGAAGAGGGTGCGGAAACAATAAGGGCATACTGGCAGGAAAACGGATTCACATTGCCATGGTCCGCCCAGGAAGGCAGGGAAATATACAACCTGTTCGCCACATTTGCAGTGCCGAGAATCCATATTTCAGATGCAGACAGCATCATCAGGACCATCTTCACGGACAGCCCCGTCCCCACATACGAGGACATGGAAACAGCCGTACTTGACTTGCTGCAGGAATAGGGCTCCATCCAGAAAACGGATTTTACCTTGCCTTCTCCCTCCAGAGATAGACCTTGTCGGAACGGCGGAGCTTCTCTTTGCACGGAATCGAGCAATAGACGCCTTTGGCAGCCTCTTCAGCCGGCTTCAGATCGACCCTTATCTCCTCTGCCACCGTCTCTATGACGCCGGTGGACGGGCCTATTATCAATATATCGTCTCCTTTCTTCAAAGAAGCGGACTCTACAAGGATTTCCGCAACACCGAGCTTTGCAAACCAGTTGGTCACCTTTCCGCAATATACTTTCTCCCTTGTGGCCTTGCTCCCGTAGACCTCGCTCCATTCACCGAGTCTCGCTCCCTGATAATATCCATCCCAGAAACCCCGGTTGAACACTTCCGACAGCTCCGTCTTCAAAGACAAGGCAAGCTCCTGCGAAAAAGTCCCGTCACTCACGGCGTCCGCAGCCCTGCGGTAGCATGAGACCACAGTCTTCACATACTCCGCAGACCTCGCCCGTCCTTCTATCTTCATCACGGACACTCCGGCAGCTATGATTTTGTCAAGGAACTCGATTGTACACAAATCCTTGGGAGACATGATATATTTATTGTCCACCTCCAGCTTGTTGCCCGTCTCAAGATCGGTCACTTCATAACCGCGTCTGCATATCTGATAGCAAGCCCCCCTGTTGGCGGAAGCCCCGTATTCGTGCAGGCTGAGGTAACATTTCCCAGAAATGGCCATGCACAAGGCTCCATGCACGAACATCTCTATCTCAACGGGACGCCCGGACGGACCTTTGATGCCTTCCCTGTCGATGATGTCCTTGATTTCCCTGACCTGATGCAGATTGAGCTCGCGGGCTAGCACGATCACATCTGCGAACTGCGCATAAAACCTCAACGCTTCAGAATTGGATATGCTGAGCTGGGTGGAAATATGGACTTCGAGACCTATGCTCCGGGCATATGATATAGCCGCCATATCCGAAGCTATGACTGCTGTAATGCCTGCCGCCTTGGCCGCATCGAGCGTTCTCCGCATATCCTCAAGATCCTCCTGATAGAGGACAATGTTGAGAGTCAGGTATGTCCTGACACCCGCATCGGAACATATCCTGCATATTTCATCGAGATCGGTCATCTTGAAATTGTTCGCCGAATGGGAACGCATGTTCAGACGCTCTACCCCGAAATAGACCGAATCAGCCCCTCCCTGGATTGCCGCCTGCAGACATTCAAAATTGCCCGCAGGCGCCATCACCTCGATTCTGTTTTTCCCTGACATATGTTATTTATTGCGTCCTATGAGCCTGTCCGCATAACGGTGGACAACCTCGTAACGGATTTTCCCGAGCCCGATCATGCCGGCATAATCCATAGCCTTTGCATGGAGCTTGATGATCTCGTACTTGGCATCCTCGTCGACTCCTATCTCCTCATATATCCCCTTGACCTTTGCTATCTTTTCCGCCCTGTCAGCCTCGGTTGCAGTCTTCATGTGCATCGCGGCAAGCAGGGCTGTCTTGCCATAGGCAGGATTCAGCACGCCTGATTTCTCCATCTCGCCGCTCTTTTCGAGCGCCCTGGTAAGAAGCCAGCTCTTCTTGTTGTTCACGATGTCTCCACCTATAGTCTTGCCAAAGACGGAAGAATCTCCGAACGCATCCAGATAGTCATCGGCAATCTGGAAGGCCAGCCCGAGGTCGTAGCCGAATTTGTAGAAATAGTCGCAGGTCCTCTCGTCGGCGCCTGCTATCAGAGCACCCATCTTGGCAGAGCATGCTATCAGTACAGCCGTCTTCAGCCCTATCATCTTCATGTAATCAGCCATGGAAATCTCCTCCACAGACTCGAAATCCATGTCATACTGCTGTCCCTCGCATACCTGGGCGGCTGTCGTCGTAAAAAGCTCCAGGACCTTAGGAAGAACTTCTACCGGAGCTTTGGCTATCATCCTGTAGCTTTCTATCGACATCACATCTCCCGAAAGGATGGCTGTGTTGTCGTCCCATTTGCGGCATACGGTTGGCTGCCCCCTCCTCATGTCCGCCTTGTCCATGATATCGTCATGGATAAGGGTGAAGCTGTGGAACACTTCCAGCGCCGCAGCCGGCAGCAGAATTTCATCAGGGAAAGAATCCTTGAACAGAGAATACACTGTAAGGCACAGTCTCGGGCGCACCCTTTTCCCCCCAATGCTCATCATGTAGCGCAACGGGTCATAAAGCCCCGCAGGCTCCTGAGCGAATTCCATTTTCTCGAAAAGGTCGGCAAGGACCTCTTCTATCTGATTTTCATTGACCATAGCTACGATATTGTCGTTTGATATAATTTCAGATTTCAACCACCGGTTTCGTAAGAGCCTCATGCAGCTGGCTGTCATATTTCAGCCGCACCTGCACTCCTGCCTCCTGGTAATAGTACCTGACAGCTAACTCCTCCTCGATAAACGGCACTATTTCATCCTTCTTCAGCCTTATGAACTCAGCCTTGTCAAGCTCTATACCCTTTTCGAGGGCATCAAGCTCCTCCTTGAGGCTGTCAGACAGGCCATCCTTTTCCAGCTCTTCCTTCATCTGGTCGAACAGGGTTTCAGCACTGCTACGGCAATCGAAATCCTGCGTCCCGGCAAATTCGATGAACTCTTCAAAATCCGCGTCGGAAAGGCTGAACTCGCCGACAGGCGGAATGCTGTCATGATGTCTCACATAATCAATCACGAAATTGTCTATGACACCAGACAGGACTAATGAATAGACTAAACGGCTGTATGTCGGGGAATCTATCTTCACATCAGGTGTTATTCCTCCGCCGTCTTTCACCACCCTGCCGTGCAAGGTACGGAACTCTTTCGTGAGAGAATCAGGAATATGCCCTACACTTCCGTCCTCGTTGCGGTGGCTGTAGTCGATAGCCTGGACGCATCTTCCGCTCGGAGTGTAATATTTGGCAGTAGTCACCTTGAGCTGGCCGTTATATGCCACAGGACGGATCGACTGCACAAGCCCTTTCCCGAAAGTCCTCGTACCCATGACAGTCCCCCTGTCCCTGTCCTGTATCGCCCCGGCGACGATTTCGGAAGAAGAAGCAGAACCTGAATCCACCATCACTATCAGCGGCATCAGGGTATCTACAGGTTCGGAAGAAGTATGGTACTCCCTGCAGGATGCAGGATCGAGACCCTTGGCAGAAACCACAAGAGAGCCCTTAGGGACAAAGAGAGACACGATTTCAATCGCCTCGTTCATAAGACCGCCCCCATTGCCGCGAAGATCCAGCACAAAACGCTTCATTCCCATGTCCTTCAGCTTCAGGAATCCCTCCTTCACCTCTTTCGAGGCACCTTCAGTAAATCCTGTCAGGACAAGATACCCTGTGGTGTCATCAAGCATGCCCACATATTCCACATCCGGAAGGTGTATCCTCTCCCTCACAATCGGGACATCCAGGGTATCCCCGGTACGGACTTTCTTCACCTTGAACACCACTGTCGTTCCGGGACGCCCCTTCATCCTGTCGCTGCTCTGGGCCGCTTCGAGCTCTTTGGTCGGATACCCGTCTATCTCGATGATCTCATCTCCGCACACAAGCCCGGCCTTTTGCGCAGGCGAGCCGTAATACGGTTCGTTGATGACCACATTCTCCCCTTTCTTCTTATAGATGATAGCCCCTATTCCTCCATAAGTCTTGGACAGGAGCATCTGGAAATCCTCGTTCTCCTCTTCGGGAACATATATCGTATACGGATCGAGACTGCCTAACATCTCGTCTATTCCGGACCTCATTATCCTGTCCAACGGCAAGGAATCCACATAAGAGCGGTTGAGCTGTTTCAATATGGAATTGTGTATCTCGGTCCACTGCCCGAGCTTGAAACTTCGGCTCTGGGCCCCGGCCTCCTGCAGAAGCGCAGGCACAGTCAAAAGCATCACCAATATGACGCAAAATCTTCTCATACGCAAAAATATCAGATTACAAAATTAAGAAACTGTTTTGAAATTTTATAAAAAGTTGATTGAGTTATATGCAGAATTTATACCTTTGCAACGTTTTTATCAGTAGTGTATAACAAGCAGTTTATTTATGAAAATCGTATTTGCAACGGGCAATGGCGGAAAACTGCGTGAAGCAAGGGAAATCCTTGGCAGGGGGTTCGAGCTCGTTACCCCGGCAGACATGGGAATCACAGAAGAGATTCCAGAGACCGGCAACTCATTGACAGCCAACTCAAGGCAAAAGGCAGAGTACATCTGGAACAAATGCGGATGCAACTGTTTTTCAGATGATTCCGGACTTGAAGTTGACATTCTCGGAGGAGCTCCGGGAGTACATACCGCCAGATATGCCGGTGATGACAAGGACTTCAACAAGAACATCGACCTGCTGCTGCAGAACATCGCTATCCGCGAAATGGAAGCCAGCATGGCAGCCTCCTACGGCATTTCTCTGAAGAAACTCGGCAGGAGAGCAAGGTTCAGATGCGTAGTCACTCTCATTCTTGACGGAGAGAAACATTATTTCGAAGGGACATTGGAAGGGAAGATAGCACATACCCGTTCAGGCAACGGAGGATTCGGCTATGACCCTGTGTTCATCCCTGACGAATACCCGGACAAAACCCTTTCCGAGATAAGCGAAGATGAAAAGAATGCCATTTCCCACAGGGGCAAGGCTCTCAGGGCAATGGCGGAATGGCTGGCAGCCAGTCAGGAGGCAAGCCAAGCCTGACGGCAGCCATGACAGTCAACACGGACATCATCATTCTGCACACGACAAAGGTCGGTGAAAACTCGCTGGTAATCCATACCCTGAGCAGAGAATACGGAAGACGGGGATTTCTCGTCAGAAGTCTCGGGAAAAGGATGCCGGCTTCTTTTTTTCTGCCGATGAATGTCCTGGAAGCCAATATCAATGAAAGCTCCAGGTCCACCCTGTATACCATACGGGACCTCACACCCAAGCACTCCCTGATCGGAATCCGCAACAACATCCTCAAGAACGCCATCACCATGTTCATCAGCGAGGTGCTCTACAGGGTCATAAAAGACGGGACGAACGAACAGGGGCTGTTTGACTGGTGCGAGAAAGAAATCCTGATCCTCGACGACATGGGCGCAGGATTCAACAATTTCCATATCAGGTTCCTGATGGAGCTGTGTATAATACTCGGCTTTTCTCCTGACAGCCAGGGACTCGCCCCGTTTGCAGGAGACAGGATGGAGACAATGGACAGATTCCTGAAGGCATCGTTCGAAGAAGCCATGATGATACCTCTGACAGGGGCTGTACGAAATGAAATAGCGGAAGATCTGCTGAGGTACATAGAGTTCCACAGCGAATCTTCCGTCAATGTCAAATCCCTCCAGGTGCTCAGGGAGCTGTTCAGATGATCAACGGTATTTGGTCTCGTCTTCAAGCATCCCGAGATAGGAGGAATAACGCTCGTAACTGATTGTGCCGTCCTCGACCGCAGCCTTGACTGCGCAGCCTGGCTCATGAGTGTGCGTACATGGCGTGAAACGGCAATTTTCGGAAGCCTTCAGCATTTCCGGAAAATACAGGGCAATCTCTTCCCTGCCGAGGTCCACAAGGCCGAATCCCCTGATGCCGGGGGTGTCGATGATAAAACCTCCCGAAGCCAGACGGTACATCTCATAGAAAGTGGTGGTGTGCTTACCCTGCAG
>JADIMD010000018.1 GCA_017695015.1 Candidatus Cryptobacteroides faecigallinarum
AAGGGATTCCTCTCCATCTTCCAGCATGTTCGGGATACTGAATGTCGCGGCCGGTCAACGCGTTGGCAGGCAGGCGACAGACATGTTGTATATAGTGTTTTATCTGTAAGGTCATACCATGTCCGTCAGCAATAATTCCAGGATCAAGAAACTGTCGGAAGGAATGGCTTTCCTGATCCCTAAGCATGCGTGCGTTTATGGCATGTCGTTGACTGACAGCGAGTACCTCCTATGTGAGATTCCGGATGAGTTCGAGGAGCGTGACAGACCGTATCTGCATAGCCTTTCCGAAGAGCTCCCTGAAGATTTCGAATACGATTTCAACACCGTGCAGATAGTGCCGATAGTAGAGAAATATATTCTCGGCATGAAGTACGCGATTGAGACGGGGTTTACCTCGGAATATTATCAGCAGATGAAAAGGAGGGAACTTTTCTATTATTCCATGGAATGTTACGACCCTAAGGAAATGGCAGCGTTCATGTATCCGCTTAAAGGATGTGAAAAGCTTTGCCGACGACATGCATTTCTCGGACAGGACATATATGAGCAGTTTCTTCCGCAAGCATACGGGAATATCCCCATCCGATTTCCGCAACATCGACAATAAATGACATTTCCGAGCCTTACTTATTACGGAAATGTTACATTAAAGTTTCCCCTCTGTTAAATCCGCTTGCCGGGCAGTCAAAAGTGCGGTTTAGATTTGCAAGGTCACCTCTGCTGTCTTACCTTTGCCGCCGGAGGAAACACATATGCACAGAAAATACACCGCTTTCGTCTTTATTGCGTCCATGATGTTCTGCACCGCAGCCAGCGCTCAACGCATAAAGGGCAGTGACACACTTCTTCCCCTTACACAGGAACTTGCAGAGGAGTATCTTGCTGTATATCCGGACGGGGATGTGGTTGTGACCGGAGGAGGAACAGGGGTAGGCATGGCTGCCCTTATCGAGAATACGACAGACATAGCCATGGCGTCCAGACGCATCAAGTTCGGAGAGAAGATGAAATTCGCGTCCGAGAATCTGCAAGAAGCAGAAGTTGTGGTCGCATATGATGCCCTTGCTGTAGTAGTGAATCCGTCAAATCCGGTAGACAGCCTGACAAGGGAGCAGCTTGAGGCAATTTTCAGAGGTAAAATCGCGAACTGGAAAGATGTGGGCGGCGAAGACCGCAAGATTGTTGTATATTCCAGGGAGACTTCTTCAGGTACATATGAATTCTTCAAGGAGAGTGTGCTTGACAACAAGAACTACATGAGCAGCGTGCTTTCCATGCCTGCAACAGGGGCAATCATCCAGTCCGTAAGACAGACCAAAGGGGCGATAGGCTATATAGGACTTGCGTATCTTAACCCTTATGTCAAGCCTGTTGCCGTATCGTATGACGGAGGTGTGAATTATGCCATGCCGTCTGTCGAGACTGCTGCAGACGGGTCTTATCCGGTTGTGAGGCCGCTGTATTATTATTATGATACAAGGAAAGAGGAGACTGTGGGCAGGTTCATCTCGTTCGCCCTCTCTCCGCAGGGGCAGAAGTCCGTTCTGGAGCAGGGATTTGTCCCTGTCAACATGGAAGATGTAAAAGAGTAGATTATTCGATGTCTGCAGGAAAGATCTCATTATGAAAAAGATATTGGAAAAGGCAGTAAAATGGATCCTGACGGCCAGCGGCTTCGTGACAAGTGTCGTGATTTTGCTGATAATAGGCTTCCTTTTTACGGAAGGAGCCGGGCTTTTTGGTGAAAAAGTGATCGAGGAGGGCTATGTGCTTGCTCTCAACAGGGAAAATCCTGTCAGGGAAATGGATGCGGCCCAGATAAAGGCGATATTCGACGAAGATGTCACCAACTGGAGTGAAGTCGGAGGTCCCGATCTGCGGATTGAGACATTCCGTCTGGAAGATATGGACGAATATTTCACCGAGGAGCAGCTTGGTCCCGATTACGGGAATGCAGGACCACTCATAGCAGGTCTTGTCAGTTCGCATCCTGGTATGGTTGCATTTGTCCCGGAATCCATGATTCCTGACGATGCCCCTCTGGCATTGATAGAGGATAGGAGCATTTCTCCGAAAGAGGTGTTTGCAGGCTCGGAATGGTTTCCTACTGCTACTCCGGCCCCTCTGTTCGGAATGTGGCCTCTTCTTGCAGGCACATTGTGGGTGAGCTTGTTTGCCATACTGTTTGCACTGCCTTTCGGGATAAGCATAGCGGTATACATGTCAGAAGTGGCGTCGGAGCGCGTCAGAGGATTCCTGAAGCCGGTAATTGAGCTGCTTAACGGCATCCCGTCTGTGGTTTACGGCTTTTTCGGGCTCATCATCATTGTCCCTCTTCTGCAGCAGGTCTTCGGGCTTCCTGTGGGTGAAAGCGGACTTGCCGGCAGCATTGTGCTTGCCATTATGGCGCTGCCTACGATAGTCACAGTCGCCGAGGATGCGATGCGCAACTGTCCCAGGTCTCTAAGGGAGGCGAGTCTCGCTCTCGGAGCGACGAGATGGCAGACAGTGGCGAAGGTGGTGATACCTTCTTCCATGTCAGGAATCGCGTCAGGTGTCGTGCTCGGAATCGGCAGGGCGGTGGGCGAGACTATGGCTGTCCTGATGGTCACCGGAAATGCCGCTGTCATTCCGCATTCCATTCTGGAGCCGCTTAGGACCATACCTGCCACGATAGCCGCCGAGCTCGGTGAAGCTCCGGCAGGCGGGGCGCATTACCAGTCGCTTTTCCTTCTTGGAGTGATTCTGTTCTTCATTACATTCTTCATCAACCTTTGCGTAGAATACATTTCTTCCCGCAACCGTGCTAAAAACAGCTGACAGTATGCTAACACCTATATTTCCACAAGGATACAATGCCAGGAAGCGACGCTCGCAAATGCTCATGTTCGACCTTTTCAGAATGTTGAGCATATTCATCGTGCTGATCCTCTTTGCCATTCTCGGGTTCATCATTTACAAGGGAGCCGGGGTTCTCAGCTGGGATTTCCTTTCCAAGGCTCCGGCGGACGGGATGACTTCAGGAGGAATCCTGCCGGCTATAGTGGGAACTCTTCTGCTTATGCTCGGAAGTGCTGTCGTGGCATTCCCGGTGGGCATTATGAGCGGAATATACATGAATGAATACGCCTCGAAGACCGGATGGGCAGTGAAATTCATCCGTCTCATGACAAACAATCTCAGCGGAGTGCCGTCGATTGTCTTCGGTCTTTTCGGGATGGCCCTTTTCGTGAAATATCTCGGTTTTGGGGACAGTATTCTTGCAGGCTCCCTGACATTGGGTCTGCTCTCCCTTCCGCTTGTCATAAGAACAACAGAAGAGGCGTTGAAGGACATACCTGACGGCATAAGGGAAGGAAGTCTTGCTCTCGGTGCCACCAAGCTCCAGACAATATGGAAGGTGGTGCTTCCCATGGGCATGCCGAGAATCATTACCGGGCTGATCCTGTCTCTCGGAAGAGTTTCCGGGGAGACTGCCCCTATCCTCTTTACATGCGCCGCATACTTTTTCCCTCAGCTGCCGACATCGATTTTTGACCAGTGCATGGCTCTGCCTTATCATCTGTATGTCATATCCACGAGCGGGACAGACATCGAGGCGCAACAGCCGATAGCATATGGCACGGCGCTGGTGCTGATAATCATAGTGCTGATTATCAATCTTCTTGCAGGAATGCTGAGGAAATATTTCGAGAAACGGCTGAAAATGAAATGACATCAAGACAGGAATCGTATCACTATAGACAACAGGAACAGATGGAAAAGATAGAAGCAAGAGATGTAAATTTCTATTACGGGGATTTCCATGCCCTGAAGGGTATCTCGATGGACATACCGCAGAACAAGGTCGTTGCATTCATCGGCCCGTCTGGCTGCGGCAAGTCCACTTTCCTCAGGCTTTTCAACAGGATGAACGACCTGATTCCGGGAGCAAGGCTTGAAGGCAGCATCAAGATAGACGGACAGGACATCTATGCCCCGGGAATCCATGTCGATGAACTCAGGAAGAATGTCGGGATGGTCTTCCAGAGGCCCAACCCATTCCCTAAGAGTATTTTCGACAATGTGGCCTATGGATTGAGGGTAAACGGGATAAAGGACAAGAAATTCATTGCGCAGCGTGTGGAGGAATCCTTGAAGGGAGCAGCCCTGTGGAATGAAGTCAAGGACAAGCTGACTGCGTCTGCATATGCCTTGTCCGGAGGACAGCAGCAGCGTCTGTGCATAGCGAGGGCAATGGCTGTTGCCCCGTCGGTTCTCCTGATGGACGAGCCTGCCTCTGCACTCGATCCGATTTCAACAGCCAAGGTGGAGGAACTGATATGTGAACTCCGCAGCCAGGTTACCATAGTCATTGTGACTCACAATATGCAGCAGGCTTCCAGGGTCAGTGACAAGACAGCGTTCTTCTATATGGGTGAGATGGTCGAGTATGACGACACCAAAGTGATATTCACCAATCCTCATATGGAAGCCACCCAGAATTATATAACAGGACGATTCGGTTAGGATATAGACAATTGGAATATGGTTAAATTCGTAGAATCAGAACTTCAGCAGCTCCGCAACGAGGTATATGACATGTGGACACTGGTCAACAGCCAGATGGAGCTTGCAAGACAGGCGGTGCTTTCTATGGACCGCAATATCGCCCAGCAGGTGATAGTCAGGGAACGCAGGGTGGATGCCATGGAGCTCAAGATTGACAGCGAAGTGGAAGATTTCATCGCCCTCTATACACCTGTGGCGGTGGATCTCAGGTTTGTGCTTGCGATGTTCAAGATCAACAACGACCTGGAAAGGATCGGTGACTATGCTGACGGCATTGCCAGGTTTGTCAAGGATTCTGACGCTGACAGCATCGACGCAGGGCTGGTGGAGGCACTCCAGATTGAGAAAATGTTTTCCACACTGCTTATCATGATGGACGACCTCAAGCAGGCTCTTATGGATGAGGATGCCTCCAGGGCGACATCAGTGATAGCCATGGATGATACGCTGGACAGCATCAAGGCAGCATCGACAGGTATACTTGTCGATTACGCCAGGAAGAATATCGATGCCATGCCGCTCTGCATGGGACTCGGCGGTGTGTTCCGCAAGTTGGAGAGGACAGGGGACCATCTGTCCAATATTGCCGAGGACATTGTATTTTTTATTGACGCTAAAGTCCTGAAACACATGGACAGTCCTTCATCCCAGGTGAAGGCCTGACGGAAGCGGACATTATCTTCTGTAAAATATTCGTACTTTTGCCGCCGTTCAGGAATCAGCCTGTACAGCGAAAAATGTAATGTCATATGGAACAGAAGAGACACACTTTCAAGGAATGGATGATTGCAGTGCGGCCGTGGTCATTTCCGGCTTCTGCGATGCCCGTCGTGGCTACTTTGGGATATCTGTTTGCATTCCACCAGGCTGTAAACTGGGTGAACGGCATCTGGGCACTGTTGAATATCATCGTATTCCATGCTGCAGGTAATACATGGAGTGATTATTTCGATTATCGGAAGAAGGTGGATGCCGAGGACACTTTCGGAGTCAGGACCTTGACTTCAGGAATGTTTACCTGCAAGGAGATTATGATTCTTTCCATTTCCCTGCTTGCTGTGGCAGTTGCAGGAGGAATCATGCTGTGGCTCAGGACGGGAATGCCTTTGCTGTATATAGGTCTTGCCGGGGCTGCGTGCTCCCTGCTGTATCCTTTCCTGAAATATCATTCTCTCGGAGATTTCGTGATATTCGCGGCATATGCCTTTCTTCCCACTTTGGGCACCGCATATGCAGCATCCTTGACTGTGGACTGGCATGTGCTCTACATTGCAGTTCCTGTCGGGCTTATCACAGTGGCAATCCTGCACGCCAACAACACACGCGACATCAGGACCGACGACAGGGCGCACATAACCACCATCGCGATGAATATGGGGGCTAAGGCTTCGGTGTGGCTGTACTGTTTCGAGGTCCTTTTCCCGTTTTTCTGGATCAGCGGCTGCGTAATTGCCGGAGTGCTGCCCGTCTGGTGTCTGCTGTCCTGGATTGTCGTAGTGCCGGCGTTGATGAATTCCAGGATTGCTGTCAGTTATTTCAAGCAGGGGGCTGATGCAATAGCCGGACTTGACGAGGCTACGGCCAAGCTGCAGCTCGTGTTCAGCTTGGTGCTCACCCTGTCTTTCATCCTTGCAGGCCTGTTTTCCTGATGCCATGCCTTTAGACTGATTCCAGACATGAAAAAATTGGTGTTTTCAATAGTCCTGGCATTTGTCCTGTGGACGGTGATGTTCTCTCCGTGGACAGCTCCGCATGTGAATTTCTGGGTGGCGATGTCATGCTCTGCAGCCGCGCTGTGCATTGTGTCAAGCCTTTTCAATCCGGGGTGGTGGAGACAGGTCAGGTGGTCTTTCAAGGATGTTGTCATCGGAGTGGGGCTTGCGGCCTTCCTGTGGGGAGTGTTCTGGACAGGAGACAAGGTGTCTGCGTGGCTTTTCGATTTCGCACGGCCTCAGGTGGATGCAATCTATGGGATCCGCGACGGCGCTTCTCCATGGCTTCTTTCGGTGCTGATGCTTTTCCTCATCGGTCCTGCTGAAGAGATTTTCTGGAGGGGTTATGTGCAGGGGAGCCTTTCGTCGAGGCTCGGCAAGAACAGGGGGCTTGTCGTGGCTGTCATCCTGTATGCCCTTGTGCATGTGGCGTCCTTCAATTTCATGCTTGTGATGGCTGCCTTTGTGGCAGGGGTTGTCTGGGGACTTATGTACCGTCTTTTCCCTGAAAGATTTGCGGCAATCATCATTTCCCACGCACTGTGGGATGCCGCTGTTTTTGTCTGGTTCCCCATTTAACGGTAGCCAGTAATATAAAAATCCCCGGAAGCCTATTTTGAAGTGCCCCGGGGATTTGTCTGTATTTCTCTACTGTCAGAATGCAGCTATGAGTTCTTCATTGGTGTAAGCGTCAGCTCCGTAGCAAGTCTTCAGATATGCGAGCCCTGCCTTGTAGTCCTCTTCGGTGAAAGAGTCGGTTGCCTCTTTTGCAACTACGACATCATATCCGAGGCAGAATGCATCTGCTGAAGTGTGGCGTACGCACATGTGAGTGTGAAGTCCTGTCATTACCACTGTCTTCACTCCGAGCTCCTTGAGCAGGATGTCCAGGTCGGTCTGGAAGAAACCGCTGTAACGGCGTTTAGGTACTATATAGTCCTTTTCAGAGACTTTGAGCTCAGGAATGACCTTTGCCCCTTCTGTGCCTGCGATTGCATGGTCGCCCCAGATTGTGAGCTCCCTGTCGATGCCTGCTATATGGGCATCGTTGCAGAATATTACAGGTACTCCTGCCTTGCGGGCAGCATCGAGAAGTTGTGCAGTGGCAGGGACGATTGCCTTGCCTCGGTCGCAAGCGAGTGAGCCTGTGACGAAATCGTTGAGCATGTCAACGACCAGAATAGCCGGTTTGTTTAACTTTTCCATTTTTTGTATGAATTTGGCTGCAAAAATAATGTTTTTATGTGTACAATAGTTAATAAATTTAAAGTTTTAAAGCACATTCATGATGTAGATAATTCCCAGTGACACCCTGTGCTCGCTGATTCCAGCCATGCCGATTGTCCGCCCGAGCGATGTAGGGCTCATGTTGTAGAAATTATAGTGGGCGAACAGGATGAAGTCGCTGTCTTTCACCGGCATGTACTGCAGGCATGCCTGGGCGTTCCAGTTGGTCCTGTATATGCCTTTCTCCATGCTGTCGTAGCCATTGTAGATGCCGCCGCATTCCCATGCCCCTTTGAAAAAGGCGGAGAAGCTAGGACTGAAAAAGAAGTGGAGATAACCCACGGCTGTAAGATATTCCGTATTCTGCATTGTCCTGTGCAGTCCGTCAGTATAGGCGGCGGATGAACTCATGATGCTGCTCACATCCAGACCCTGGCGGGACCACATCAGGTCCAGGTATCCTCCCCATTTCCTGACCCTGTAGGAATGGCCGAGAGCAACTATCCATACTCCCTTGTCAGTGGCCTGGTGACCGTAGGATGCAGAATATCTGAGTTTGAGCCTCTTGTCAAGGAAGTCCCCGTTCCAGTTGACGGTGCCGATGAACGGGAAATCAGTGGCTGAAACTCCATCCGGCAGACCTCCGTAGTAGAATTCACTGTCCGATACCCCTCTGAAGTTGCTGACCTGGAATACGAGGTCGTGATGCGGATTCATGTGCCATTCTGCACTGACTCCCATCTGGTATGACGACAGGCTGCTCCCGAAATCGCTGAACTGGATGACATACACGGGTACGGCATCGAATTCGTGCCCTCCGAGAGTCAGCACATGTTTTCCGAAAGTGAAGGATGCGTCACGGGTAGCTTTCCATTTCACGAACGCGTAGTTGACAGAGGAGACTACATTTTCGAAATTCAGGGTGTTGAAGTCTTTGGTGAAAGTCTGTCTGAATCTGTAATACACCTTGTCTCCGGCCCTGCCTTCGATGTTCATCCTGATGTCATCCATCCTGAATCTGGCGGAGGCATTGTCTCCATGTGGAAAATCGGCCCTGAACGAGCCCCTCATCTGGAATTGCATATCCACATTCTTCACAGGGAAAAATGCCTTTTCTCTGTCAGGGGTGCCGTCATCCGGTTTATCATTGGTGATGCTGTCAGCCGTGGACAGACTGTCAGGTGGTGAAATGAACAGGGAGTCCTCGTGTCCGGATACGATCGGACAGCACAGGACAAATACAGCGGCAATGGTTATAGTCCGTAGTGTCATGCAGGTCAGTGTTAGTCGTTTGCCATATCTGTTGCTGAATCTGTCGCCAAAGATAAGAACTTGTTTTTGATTTCATGGAAAATATGATGAGGAACTTTTCACTATCTTTGACAGGTGTTTTGACGACAATGAAAATAACATTCATATATCATAGCGGTTTTGCCGTAGAGACCGGCTCGTGTGTGCTGATATTCGATTTCTGGAAAGACCCTGCAGGTGTTGTTCCGGCATTGCTTGCGTGCAGGAAACCGGTATATGTGTTTTCCAGCCATTTCCATGAAGATCATTTCAACAGGGAGATTTTCTCTTGGAGGAATGCAGTGGAGGAGACCAGGGGAGCGGACATCAGGTATATACTGTCAAAGGATATACTCAGACACAGGAGGGCCCGCAGGGAAGAGGCGGATGTGTGGCTGGCCAAAGGCGGTCACTGGGAAGATGCCAATGTCAGGGTGGCTGCTGCAGGAAGCAATGACAGCGGGGTCAGCTGGATCGTGGAGACTGACGGCAGGCGGCTTTTCCATGCAGGCGATCTCAACAACTGGTACTCGCGTTTCCTGACCGATGATTTCAAGGGAGGTCTTGTCAGGAGCACGGAGACAGGGGATATGGTGGATCCTCTCAGGGAGGAGAAGCTGTATCTCGGGGAATTGAAGGATATCCTGAAAATAACCGACAGCTTCGATGTGGTGATGTTTCCTGTGGACAGCAGGACTGGGAACGGCTATACAAAAGGGGCTCGGCAGTTCATCTCCCGTTTCCGGACAGGACTTTTCATCCCCATGCATTTTTCATCCGGAGGATTCGCTTCCGCATGGCGAATGAAAGAATTCACCGATGTGCTTTCCGTCCCCTTCTGGTCCATTTCCCACGAAGGCGACGCTATTACCCTGTAAACTTTTATCTGGACAGGTTTTCTATCCTTTGTCTGACATTTTCCTTGAGGGAGTCTTTGTAGAGCTCCAGCTCCAGGAGGTGGTAGTTACCTTTTACGAACAGATTGCCGAGGGAAGGGTGGTAGTATTTGTCGCTGTCGAGCCCCTTGACAATAAGCAGTTTGTGTGCTGTGTCGACGGAGACGCTCACAGTGTCCTGCACAGTAGCAGGCTCCGGGTCGCATCTCCAGTTGACGGGGTTTATGCATATCTCTGAAGGTGACAGTCCGGGGTTGGCGCATTCAGGGGATTCCACGGAATTGTAGCAGATCGTGACCCCCGTGTCGCTGCAACTTTGCGCAGGCTTGATTTTTCCGCTCTGGAGGTCTTCCTCTGTCACTTTGTAGCCTATCACATAAGCAGCCACAAGCCTTTGCATCTCCTTTTCATCCAAAGACTTGACGAGCTCCACCACGCATTTCGCCCCTTGGCTGAAGCCTGCTATGACGAATGGCTTCCCTTCATTCATGTTGTCCATATAATGCTCGAATGCCCTGAACACATCGTCCATTGCGTGAGGGAACCTTTCGTTAACCGTCTCTTCGTCTGTCCAAGAGTCGAGAGTTATCTGCCTGTAATACGGTGAATAGAAGTCGGCGTATTCCCCGAAGATCTCGTCTGCAAGCTGATTGGACGGGAGCAGGGCTGCGATATGTTCGGGGTTGTATACATCGGCATAATGGCATGTCCTGCCCTCGCTGTCTGTCCAGTCCCATACGCATGTTGGAAGTATGTAGAATACATCGGCTTCAGCTTCTGCCTCCGCTTCCGAGATGTACCACATCTGTGCGTCAGAATAGTCAGGTGCTGCAGCCATGTAAGGTCCTGTTTTGCTTTCAGAGCATGAGCCCGTCGCCAGTGCAAGCAGAATGTATAAGAAATGTTTCATCATATTTGTCTTCGAATGTGTTGTATGCGAAGTTAAACATTTAAATGCATCAAATGTCAAAATTATATGTAAATTAGCAGAAAATGTGTCATGATATGGAAGACAACAGGGGATGCATGTCAAATATTCTCGTCATAATCCTGATTGCATTGGCGGGATTCAATATTTATTGTACATATATGGTTGGCAATCAGTTGAATGAGATTTCATATGCTGTCTCTGAACTCAAAGAGGTCGCGCGTGATGCAGCGGAGGCGATAGAGTCTCCATCAGCGTCAGAAGGGGGGATTGAGGCAGATGATGTCAAAGATACGGAGGAAGTGTCTATACAAGGTGATTCTCCAGAGGAAGCTTCATCTCAAATAAAAGATGTTCCAGAAAGCAGGTCTGCAGGAAATTCGCCTGCCCTCCCTGATCTTTCGAAGATTTTCGGATCACGGCAGTCTGCGCCAGCTTCTGTGTCCGCCTCTGCTTTTGCTTCTGACGGGGAGAAGGCAGTTCCGGCTGTTCAGGACAGGATGCAGGTGAAAGCCAAGGAAAGGATTGAAGACCGTTATGCTACGGGCGGTGTCGTCCTTCCTGATGTTGAATGTGACAGTGAGGGTGTAGTGGTGGTCGACATTACGGTGGACAGGTTGGGTATAGTGACAGGAGCGGAGGTAGGGTCGGGTACTACGATCAGCGATGAAGAAGTTCGGTACAGATGCAAGGAGGCAGCCCTGAAAACGAGATTTTCTTATAATCCGGATGCTGAGCCGCAGACTTCAGGCACGATAAAATACATTTTTACCAGGAAATAGGTCATATTTTATTAAATAATTGTCATTATGAAAAAGTTATTTTTGTTTTTTGCTGTATTTTCTCTCGCGGTTTCAGCATACGCGATTGACCTGAAAACAGGGTCATTTGCCGCACTTGCAGGTCAGGAACGGGTGCGCGTGGATTTCGATTTCTCGGATGTCATGATTGACGGGATGACTTTGGAGAATTTTCTCGAGCTTGGTGTGGTTGATGATGATTTCAAGGACTGGAATGATTTTGTGAATTTCATCAAAAGGAGGTTTCTGGCAGGAATAAATTCCGATACTTACAAATTTGTGGAAGGCATGGTTTTCTTTACTGGTGAAAGTGAGACCGACTTCTCAATAAGGGTATCTCCTGCGATGATGAATATTGACGGGAAATACATTATCAATTATTCTCTTGTTGACAATGCGACAGGAGAGGTGCTCGGCACTGCGTATCAGACAGGAGACGGAGGCACATTCGGATCTTTTTCCAACCTTCAAGGTGACGGATTTGAAGAAGCAGCGGAGGCATTCAAGAAATTCCTCAACAAACAGTTGAAACCCGAGAAATAGGACCTGTGCTTGCGAAACATTGGGTAAAGTGGTGGGCGATTCAATCAGCTGATTTTGAATCGCCTTTTTTCGTGTTCCGGAGATACGATTTCACTGAATCCTTGATTGCTATTGACAGGAAGGCGGGTTGCGGCTGTATGCATCTGCCATGGACCCGAGTATTTCATTAGCTGCAATAATCTCAAAATCATCGTCTTGAGCAAAACCGTAGCTTAATCCTCCTACTCCTGCAAAAAGGTCTATAACTTTATACGCCATTTCCTGTCCCGTAAATCGCAGCAAATATAAGCAGAAGCCGAGAGCAATGCAAGCTTGTTTGCAATTGCCGAGGCGCAACCGTTTATATGGCGCATGCCAAATTAAGCAGAAGCCGAGTGTCGCCCACGACCTCCAACAGACGATATAGGCAGTGGTAGGGGGAATCTCGTGAGACGATTGTCATGCAGATTCGGGCAAAGTTGTGTTGAATTTAATAACTTTGTCTTTCGTATGATAAGATGTATATACAATCTTATGCCAGATATATGGACATAAAAAATTTAAACTAAAACAGGATAATAAAATACTTTATGGAAATAACATCTTGTCTGTAGCGCGTAATGCCCACATTATGAATAATATCATTTTCAATTTATATGAATCAATGACAAGATTGAACTGACGAAAATTATGGATACAAGACTGTGTATGATTGTTGATATGGAGTGGCGAGGGGAGAGCAGGATGTTTATCACCGAGCAGGTCGCTTCGATAAAGGAGAATGTAAATGGGCTCTGGACAGTGCGATTCTTGTCATCTCCGCGCGTGTTCAACTACAATCATTCACGGCTGCTGTATCTTACGCATCCTGAGACGATTTGCCTTGGAGAAAAAGGACTCTACATCAAAAACCGCCATATTCCGCATGTGTGGGAATTGCTCCGCTTTACAGATGGAAAGCATGTTTTCTATAGAGTGACTTTTGGGAATGGTTATACTGCAAATCTCGAAGGTACGGATGTCTATATTACGCGTACTCCGATTGATAAAACAGGAGGTTCGATATGGAAATATCTCCGGAAATTGGCTGACGAAACAGGTCTGCTCTCAGATGAGGATGAAAACATCCTTTCCCGGCTATATAATTGTGTAGATGTCAAACGCGACAATGTCCCATTGGCTCAATATCTTGGTGACAATAGGAAGTTGGCGGTCTATCGCGGCCCGGCCCGGATATATTATCCCTTCGGGTGCAATGCAAGCCAGAAAAAAGCTGTGGAGACCGCTTTGACTCATCAGGTTAGCATTATCCAAGGTCCTCCAGGGACGGGCAAGACGCAGACGATCCTGAATATCATTGCCAATTTGCTGATGGCTGATAAAACAGTCCTCGTTGTCTCCCACAACAATTCTGCCGTTGAGAATGTTCTGGAAAAGTTGGATGGAGAGGGTTTAGGCTTTATTGTTGCCAAATTGGGAAACAAAAAGAACAAGGAAGCGTTCATTGCCAACCAGCGCGGATATCCTGATATGACAGGATGGGCGGTTGAAGAAGAGCCTTTGAAACAGCGTGCAATGGACATGCTCCATACAATTTCTAAGGCATTTGATGCGCAAATGCGGCAGGCTCAATTGAAAAGTGAGTACGGCGCGTTGATGAAAGAAACGAAGTATAACGATATGCTTCAGAAAGGATTTGCCTGTCATGAATGGTTGAGCAGAAAGAGATCTTCCGCGCTTATGAAGCTCCTCAATGTCTATCGGATGAGAATAGAGAATGGTCGCATGCCAGGGTGGTGGTTCCGGCTGAAGTGGGCATTTGTGATGGATGTGAGAATGTTTTCTTTTCTTAATCATGCGCCGGAGCATGTAATTTCCAGTCTGGAGACGGCCTGTTATTCTTCTAAGAAGAAGGAAATCGAGCAGGAGCTGGACTCCATTGCGACAACACTGCAATCAATTGATATCGACCACTGCACCAAAGAATTGCGTACATCCTCACTTCGCTTGTTGAAGAGCAGGATTGCCAGACGCTATAAAAATACTGAACGGCAGAAGTTCATGTTCGGAGATATCAAGACGAGGAGCGAAAGTTTCCTGAAAGAATATCCCGTTGTACTAAGCACGACCTATTCTGCCAAGAATTGTATCAGCCATGATATGGTTTTCGACTATGTGATTATGGATGAAGCCTCCCAGGTGGATATTAAGACGGGTGCACTGGCTTTGTCCTGCGCAATGAATGCCGTAATCGTAGGCGATGACAAACAGCTTCCTAATGTTGTCAGCAAGGAAGACGAACGGGTGTTGAATGCAATTCAATCAGCATATGGTGTTGATGACAGGTATAATGCTGTTACCCATAGCTTCCTGAAATCATGTATGGAAGTGTTCACGACAGCTCCTGTAACATTGCTCAGGGAACATTACCGTTGTCACCCTAAAATCATAGGGTTCTGCAATGAAAGGTTTTACGGTGGTGAATTGATAGCAATGACTGACGACCGTGCAGAGGAGAAGGTGCTGCAGGCAGTGAGGACAGTCAAGGGAAATCATTCGCGCGGATATTTCAACCAGAGGGAAATAGATGTCATAGTACAGGAAGTGATGCCGGAATTTGCCGGGGAGGGCAGTGTTGGCATCATCACGCCATATAAAGCCCAGGCGGAAAAAATCAATGCTGTTTTGGGAAAGAATATCGCAAGTACGGTACACAAATATCAGGGAAGAGAATGCGATACAATCATTTTAACTACAGTTGATAATGCTCCGACGGAGTTCTCGGATAATCCCAATCTTCTCAATGTTGCCATTTCACGGGCCAAGTCTCATTTCTGTGTCGTGACGAACGGGAACGATATGCCGCTGGACTCCAATCTGGCGCAACTGATCTCCTATATCCGGTATAACAACTTTGAAGTTAAAGACAGCAAGCTGCATTCCGTGTTTGACCTGCTTTACAAACAATATACTGCAGAGAGACTGGCATACCAGAAGTCTCACCCGTCTGTATCGTCATACCTGTCCGAGAATATTATGTATGACATGCTTCATCAGGCCATAATCAAGACAGGCAGGACGAATGTGGATATCTTGTGCCACTATCCATTGTCAAGGCTGATTGCTGACTGGTCTTTTTTAGACGAACAGGAAAGGGCATTTGCGTCAAGTCCGCTCTCGCATGTGGACTTCCTGCTCTATAACACTCTCACCAAGCAGCCTTTGCAGACAATCGAAGTCGATGGCTGGCACTTCCATAACGCAAGCGAAACCCAGCAGTCACGCGACGCCCTCAAAGACAGAATCCTGACAAGATTCGGCTTACGCCCCTTGCGCATTTCCACAACAGCAACAGTGAATGCGGACACCGTGATGGAGATGCTGGAAATGAATATTCAGGTTCGGTTATGATTGATAAGGAACAAAGATGTGAATTTATGGATATTGCCCGGATTATTTTTATAAATTATAATAGTATTCTTTTATCTTATGCGCCATCAGCATCCTGCGCTCCTGAAGGAATCTGTAGTATGATTCTGAATCCATATTGAAGATGTCTTTCGGTATGCAGTTCATAGTCATATTACTTTCCAGCAGGTCTATATCGTTTATTGAGCCAATAGGTTTTGTGACATCTTCCGAGCATTGACGTTTTGCGGCCGAGAAATACTCGTAAGGCGGCAGTTTCCCAATCGACTCATTGACCGGTCTGTCCAGGTAAACATAATTTGCGTTTTGATTGTATTGATTTTTCTCAAATCCTTGTTCCTTCAAATATTGTTTTGGGAATATGTGATGCACATCTCCACCTAAGTCGATTAGCTCTTTAACTCCTATATTGTTGGATAGCAGAGAGGTATCATTAAAATAGACCTGTGCTGCAAGATAAATCTGATAAGTAGGGTTGATTGTCGAGGTAGATTCGAGATTCTGGACCAGTTGGACATTCCAGAATGTCTCGGATAATGTCGCATCTTCAATAGCTTGGAGAGTAACAACAACTCCATTTTCCTTAATTGATTTCAAGTCTTTGTAGAATGAGGACTCCGGCGAAGTGGTATAACGGCCGGTAAGTACAGATAGAACATACCATTTCTGTATATAATGTTTGATTTCGGAAACTGAGACTTCTTTACTTTCTCTAAGTATCAGATACAAAGTATATGCGAAATCTACCGCCATAATTGAGTTGATCAGTTTGCGTGATATAAATCCGGCAGATTTCATTGCGATCATGAACTGCTTAAAGTTGTGCTCGCTGATCACATTAAGTACACCTTTGTACATTTCTTCGTATGTATTGTCGATGATTTCCACATTGTAGTCACGAGTCTCAAAATTTCTTCCGGAGAGAAGGCTTACCAAATCAGCTAACTTTGATCGCTGAAACTTATGCATAAATGCAACACGAATGACATCATCACATGTAGGGTCGTATATCGATTCTGTATCGTTACGAAGCCATTTAAGTTTCTCCCTGTATAAACCGTTTTCCTTATTACAGAAATCAAGGTCGTGAGTGACCATGTAGTCGTAATAAGCGGGCTCCACAGTCAAATGACTGAAGTAGTCTATTATCTTTTTCAGGGTATTTCCTCCGTGATCCTCATCAGCCGCAATCTTTGACATCACGAAGTCTCCTTGATTGAGTGTCGTTCCTTTTGAGTTGATGCGGACGAAAATATCAGTAACAATGTCTATTTGGAGCGAGTCTGACAATTCGATGATACCTATGGATTGATTCACCAGTCCCTTCAGCTTGCTGATGATAGAGTCCAGAGATTCATCCTTCATGTCGGGATTGGCTGCGCAGTAATTGTTGATAAACTTGAAACGACTAAAGTCATCGCTGAATATTTCCGCAATATCAGGAATCCAGCGCGAACTTTTGATGTGAGCAGGAGTTTGCACTGCAAAAATTTCAGCCTCATCATCTCCTGTCAGCGCCGCAAAAGGATCAAAGGCAATCTTAATTCTGGTTGTTTTATAGTCTTCGTTGATAATATTCTGACCAGCCAAAGCCGTCATCAATGCAGTTACTCGCTGTTGCCCATCTATAAGAACCTTCTTGCCGGCTGATATTGTACCATCCTTGAGCTTGACATTAGGATTCTTCCATAGAATAATATATCCGACAGGATATCCCTTATATAAGGAATCCATCAGATCGCGGACCTGTTTGTTTTTCCATACAAATGGGCGCTGGATTTCAGGAATAGCAATGTCATTGGCTTAAATAAGACCCAGTATAGCGCTGATACTTAGCGGATATGTTGTGAATTTTTCTCCTTGCATTTTTAGAATATGTGATTTATATAGATTTTTATCTAAACAAATCTATATAAAATAATTCAATAACACTTTATGTTTGAATTGTTTTTCCGATGCAGTATGTGTACATCGCTGATTATCAATAGTATAGCGCTCTAAAAGGTACAACCAGCGGGTTGGCAAGTATCTGAGAATGTGTAAGTTAGTGATTTTTAGCACCATTCTCGGCTTGTACCTCCATTTTAGAAAGTAAAAGTAAGTGTAATTTCTTGAATATCAAAATGTGCGGTACAAA
>JADIMD010000019.1 GCA_017695015.1 Candidatus Cryptobacteroides faecigallinarum
TGCTGCTCCTCGGAAGGGAAGCCGTCATTGTCGAAAGGATTGTATCCTGAATCCGTGCCCACCTCCGGCTCCCCGGAATGGTACAGGTCATCGAAATGCCGTCCGAACACAGGTATCTCCGGAGTGCCCTCGACATCGAAATCTATGCTCGCCCCGAAGGAGTTCTTGCCGGGCGCCTCCTTTATGCATGCATACAGTATCTGGAAAATGACGCTGTCGTCCTCGAACTTGATTTCAGTCTTGGTCGGGCTGATATTCACGTCCACGGCGTCCGGGGCGGTCTCAAGATAGATGAAATACGACGGGCTGCAGCCCTCAGGCAGCAGGTTCTCGTAGGCGCGCATCACGGCCTTGTGGAAATACGGGCTGCGGAAATACCTGCCGTTTATGAAAAAATACTGGTGGCTCTGTGACTTGGTCGCCGTGTCCGGACGGGCGACATAGCCGCGGGCCTCGACCACCGAAGTCTTTGCGGAGATGTCTACCAGGCTCTGCGCCACGCCCTTGCCGAACATATCCTGTATTCTGAACTTGAGGGACTTGGCAGGCTTGAGGACATAGACCTCCCTGTCATTGTGAACCAGGTCGAACTCCCTGTCATAACGGGTGAGGGCCACGTGTGTGAACTCGGAGACTATATGTTTGAACTCCACATTGTCTGACTTGAGGAACTTGCGGCGTGCCGGCACATTGTAGAAAAGATTGCGTACCGCGAAATTGGCACCTTTCGGGGCAGATATTTCATTGGTGGAGACATGTCTGGAGTCGGCAAACACGACTTCACACCCGAGCTCGTCGCCGTCCCGGCGTGTCTTTAGCGTGACCTCGGCAACTGCGGCGATAGAGGCGAGCGCCTCTCCCCTGAAGCCGAAAGTCACTATCCTCATGAGGTCCTCCTTGGAGGAAATCTTGGATGTCGCATGCCTCTCGAAGCATACGACAGCATCATCCGGAGACATGCCGCAACCGTTGTCTATCACCTGGATAAGGGTCTTTCCCGCATCCCTGATGACCACCGACACATGGTCTGCGCCGGCATCTATGGCATTCTCCATAAGCTCCTTCACCACAGAAGCGGGCCTCTGGACGACCTCCCCTGCAGCGATCATATTGGCTATATTGCCTGGCAATATCCTTATATCCATCCTTCTTCTCCTCGCGCGCACCCCTCAGCAACTACCAGAGCAGTGAATAGAACTTGGCTATGTAGATAAGCACTATGAAAAACACCACCAGGCCGATGGCCCCGATGATTTTCTGCGCCTTGCTGGCCCCGCGCATCTTCTGGTAGTTACCGTCACGGAAACTACCCTTGATATATGTCCCGGGAACGTACTTCTCCTTCTCGAGCCGCCCGTCCACCTTGCCGAACTTCTCTTTCAAAGCCTCCTTCTCTGGATCATAATACCGGGGCCTGTAATTGAATACCCTGTGCTCCGGCGTTCCGAAAAAGCTGAAATTAAATCCCATAATAATCCGTTTAATGGCAAAATACAAATGTACGGTTTTTTATCATATTTTTCTACGGAGGGATTTGGATTTTTGGGATTCGGGAAACCGCCATTGGCGTCCCACGGAACGACAATACAGGAATCCATATCTATCAGCATCATGACGTAATATAAATTAACTTTAAAAATGTCGAAGACATACAAACAATAAAATAACTGATTTTTAGTAAATTAAAGCTCTATAAGCTATATACAAATTTTGAAAATATTCAAATTATCAATATATTTGTCGGAATAAAACAGACTGAACATTAAGGATACAGCACGTGGAACGCACACAAACACAGGATTATGGGCACAATTCAAAACAACATCAAAGCAATTAGAAAGAAACTAGGGTACACTCAAGAAACAGTTGCAGATGTCCTTGGCATAGCCCGGCCCACCTATACCGAGTACGAGACCAAAGACATCGACATTCCTTTTGACACCCTCGAAAAGCTCAGCGACTTTTTCGGTGTTGAGCTCGCCTCTTTTTTCGCTGAAAATGATGACCAGTTAAGAGATGCGCTTGTATGCGCCTTCAGGACAGACGGGTTATCCGTTGAGGATCTCCGTAAGATCACGAAGTTCAAATCAATTGTCAAGAATTATATTAAAATGCAGAGGATTGAAGGATAATGGCTAGAACTGCAGAGTATATTATTGAAGGTGAAGCCAATGACCTGAGGGACAGATTTTTTTTAGGCAACAGGCTTCCTGTCGACATCGAGGGCTTACTTATAAAACAAGGCATCCTGACCGTATTCACCAAAATGAGTACGGATTTTAGCGGAATGTGCCTTAAGTATAGCAAGGATACCAATTTCATCCTGATTAATTCCGACATCGTATTGGGCCGGCAGAATTTCACAATTGCGCATGAACTATACCATCTGTTCGTCCAGGACGACAATGACTTCAAGGTCCATTCCTGCGATGTAACAAATCCACAGTCCCCTATCGAGAGACACGCAAACACATTTGCATCCTACTTCCTTCTTCCTCAAGCAGGCATCGTTGAGGTTATGGAGCGAATAGAATGTAACAAAAAGACCATCAATGCAGCCCACATAATCATGATGTGCAATTACTTCGGAGTATCATACAAGGCAATGCTCATCCGCCTTGACAAAATACTTGGCCTACCGCGGGACCGCTATGACATTTTGAATGCAGTCCAGCCGATTCCCACCGCCATGGCATTTTCACTGGATACCGAAGTCTTTGAAAAACCTAAAGTAAAGGAGAAAGTAATTGGAGACTATTCATCTAAGGCTCAATCCTTATATGAGTCAGGACTTATTTCAAAAGGACATCTTATAGAATTACTGGATGAAATAAAACTTGGCGGGTATGAATAGAGTGAAGATTATTCTTGATGCAGATGTCGTTATTGATTTTATTGACGGGGGCCGGCTTTCCATCCTGCCCAACATCCTCCCTGCCTACGATTTTGTCATACTTGACATAGTTATGAACCAGGAGTTAGGGAAACACGCGGCAACGAGACAGTATATCGAACGGCAGATAGAATGGTTCAAAGGGCCTCATAACATTTCCATCCTCGAATGGAAGCCAGATCAAGAGACGCTTCGAATATATGCCCAACTGCTAAAGACCAAGGGAAAAGGGGAATCCGCCTGCATGGCTTATTGCCAGACACATAATGATGTTCTCGCCAGCTGCAACCTAAGAGACACAAAGGCCTATTGTGAACAGAACGGCATTACATTCATTACCTTTTTGGATCTGATATGGTATGCATGGCAGAACAAAATACTTACCGAAGCGGAGTGCGACCAATGTATCCAAGATGTCATTAAGGCTGGCAATAACATTCCCAACATTAAAATTGCAGAATACATTCCGACCATCAGTAATCTGTAGATTTATTATACTGAAGTCCCCCGAAGGGCAACAAAAAAAAGCAGTCACATTTCTGCAACTGCTTTTGAATCAGCTCTTTCGGGTGGTGGGAGCAGAGGGAGTCGAACCCCCGACCCTCTGCTTGTAAGGCAGACGCTCTGAACCAACTGAGCTATGCTCCCTTTTTTC
>JADIMD010000020.1 GCA_017695015.1 Candidatus Cryptobacteroides faecigallinarum
CACTACCACAAGCGTCTCCATTATTCCCAAGTCTTTTTTCTGAGTCTGACATATATGACAAGCATAATTATACCTGCCACCGCTACGATAAGCACTGCAAGGCCGCTGATTCCAGGCGCATCAGGAGAGGACGCACTGTCACCCCTGTCCACCTGCTCCTTCTTCATCACGACACCGGAGGACAAGTCACCTTCATGCACTTCCCTGATCCTCGATATGCTTTTCCTGTATGACGAAGCATCAGCCTTGTCTGTCCTGGAAGCAATAAAGTTCTGCAACGGGATGTTGTCACATACAAAACCCGAACAGGAAGGAGCATATTCCTCTATCAGAGAGGCATGCAGATCCGCTATCTCACCAACAGTCCTGTCATCCGGGGTCCACAGCCCTTTCCTGACCGATTCGAGCATCACAGCTGTCATCTCTTCGAGCGCAGCAGGATTCTCCCTCGTGAAATAATCCTTTATTCCAAGACCGTAGCTGTCTTTGACATAGACATCATATGTCCTGTCCCAAAGAGTCCTGTCGATGCTCCCGGGCTTCATGACATTCCACCCATAGATATTCTTCACTGTCTCCGCAAAGGTATTAGCCGCCCCTGAGCCACCTTTCATTTTCTCCCTGATATAGTCCGGATTGAAAATCGTCGTCCTGCTCTCTATACCGACAGCCTCGCGCAGCTCCTGCATCCTGACTTTGTTCCTGTTGCGGTAATCACTCAGATAAGCGTCCGGATCCTTGCCTGTGACACTCCTCACCGACAGGCTGAGCCCTCCCATGAATTCATAGACATGATCGAGGCTCAACGCTCCCCATGTATTGCTCTGTCTTGGCTGCACCACGGCATCGGTCCTCGACAAAGCTGCCTCGAACGCATATTCGCTATAGGTCTGCCACAGGTCTTCATCACCATAATACGCCCCCATGTTCTCCATGTATGCTTGGGCAAGCTGGCTTTCCTGATCCCAGCTGTCTCCCGATTCTACCATGCCTGTGATGCCTGTCCCGTAATTGCCGTCAACTCCACCAAACACCCTGAACGAGGCCATCTTCCTTGCCTGTTCAGGAGCTACACCCTTGGCCACCAATGTCCTTTCCGACTCGACGACTCCTTTGGCAACCTCATTTTCATACACATCGTCCTGGGCAGCGGCAGCCATCCTCACGGCTCTCTGTATCAGCGCAAGACGGGAAGCCGCAATATCCCTGAACTGTCCGCTCGTCTGGACCACCACATCAATCCTCGGTCTGCCGAGTTCCTCCGACGGGATGAGCTTCAGATCAGAAACCCTTCCGAAAGCATCTCTCACCGGTTCTACTCCAAGCATATACAGCACCTGGGCGACCGTGGCGCCTTCTGTCTCGACAAACTCTCCGCTCCAGAATGTATAGCTTACCTTACGGGGAATACTGTCATTATGCTGACGCCGATACATGTCGATCGTGTTCCGCGCCAGCCTGACACCTCTCTCCCATGCCGCTTCCGACGGAGTTGCTTCAGCGTTGACTGCAAAGAGGTTGCGTCCTGTAGGAAGGACATTAGGACTTGCGACAGGATCTCCACCTGGAGACGGGGAGACATAGCCTCCGTCAAGGGCATTCACGATAGCATCTATCTCTTTCTGCGGACTGGACAGCAGAAAGCCACGGACCTCTTCCGCAAACGAACTGTCCCCTGGTCTGGCAGAAGAGACAGCCCTGACGGTACTTTCAATCCTATCCTGAGAATAAGGTTCACCGAGGACATACAGCTGTCCGGTAACCTTTTCCGTTGCCAGTTCATCTATGAAACGGGATATGCGGTCGATCTCTTCGGGTCCGAATATCGCAGATGCCGTACTGTCCAGACCGAGATCCCTGTGAATGCCAAGACCGACCACCTCCGACTTTATTCTCTCCGCAGATCTTGTCATGTCATCCCTGTCCCCGTCCATCATCGCTGTCGAATATTTCTTCAGTTCATTGTCAAGAGCCCTGTATGCAGACTTCACCCCACTCTCCATGAAAGGAGGGGTAAGGTAAGAGACTGTTGTCGCATATGTCCTTCTCTTGGCTATCATAGCCTCCCCGACATTGGAGACAGAATAGACATACACATGTGGAAGAGGCCCTATGAGACGGTCAGGCCAGTCAGTTGAAGCAAGGGCAGCCTGCTTCCCCGGAGTGAATTCGAGGCTCCCATGTGACCCGAAATGCACAACTGCATCTGCGCCGAAGCCATATCTTGCCCAGAGATATGCTGCCACATATTCATGCGGAGGAGCCATCTCTGTCCCGTGTACTACCTTGAATGCATTGTCACCGTACCCTGCTGCAGGCTGCGGCAACAGAACCACATTTCCGAAACGGACGGCCGCAACGGCAAGACGCCCATCTTCCGTCGCAAGATATTTCCCCGGAAATTTCCCGTCAACTGCCGTAATTTCATCATATTTTTCAGGAAGAAGAGCAGACGAAACCCACCCGGAATATTCTTTCTCACTGATAAATACAGGATAACCACTGTTGAGGAATCTTGAGATCGCCCCCTCCGCATAATTTCCGAATACGGGTCCGCGCTCCTGCAATATCTGCCCGAACTCATCTGCGGATGAGGGCAGATTCTTCACATCATACCCCTCCTCCCTGAGCCGGCAGAGCAGATTGAAGAGCGACGGCACCACTTCCATTCCTCCTGCAGACAAGGCATTCTGTCCCGGCCCCTTGTAATAGAAAATGGCTATCTTTTTGTCTTTTTCCGGTTTCACTGCAAGCGAGACATACCTGTCCACCGTCTCCACAAAATCATGAAGACGGTCCGGCATGACCCCCACCTTGCGAATTCCGTCCTTCCCCTGCACATGTGCGAAAAGAGAATATGGACGTATCGCGCCGTCAATCTCAGGCATCACGATACTCTGGGAAAGAAACCCTCCGGTCATTCCTCTCGGAGATGCCTCCCAGTCCTCCCTTAGAGTATTGACATTCAACGGTGCAAAATATGGTATATCAGCTCTTTCAAGATACTTCACCGCATAATCCCCCAACCTTCCGTGAGCCATATTTATCAAGGCTGCCGGAGCGATACTGTCCACATGACCTCCTTCAACAAGAGTTCTGAAATCACGGACACAATATACCTGATACCCTTTCTCTTCCAATGCATCAGACAAGGCTCCCGGTTCGCCCATCCTGCCTGTAAGTATGATACGGGGAGAATCGGAGTCCCGATTCCCTTGCGATTCCAGCCATTCCCGATACCCTTTCACCGAAAAGAACTCCCGACCGCCATCTTCAGGAGAATAAAGCAGCCCTTCCACCAATTCCGAAGCAGGCTGAGGTTCATTGGTTCTGAAATGTTTCCCGTCCACATATTTCCTTATATACAGGAAAAGATTCCTGTAATTTGACTGACCTCCATTAGCGAGATACTCATATACTGGTCCTGAAATAGAGTCATCAAGAGTAGTGATCTCGTTGGCGGGGTTGGTCGACATGACCGTAAGGAAAGGGACTGACAATGATGCCTTTACAAGCATAGAACGCTGCTCCTCAGTTATCTTCAGCCCCATACCGTTGACAAGGACCATATCAAATCTGCGTAGACGTCTGAAATCCTCAGGAGACACAGACTCAAGACACACGGAAGGGCACGTGTTAGCTTCCGACATCTGCATCTGCGTAATGACATTATAATTGACAAGAGCCACCCTGGTAGCACTGGCCCATCTACACCATCCAAAAGCAGCAGCGGTCATGACAATGGCCACTGCTGCTATACTAATAATAAGTATTTTCTTTTTCTGCATCATATCTTCCTCCATTGTTGCGGTTGGCAAAAATAGAGGTTTGCCGACTCAAGGTCAATCCCAACAAATGGGGATTTTCACGGGATATGATACAGCCCTGGAATCAGAATGTCATTGTCATGTCGACAGGGACAGCTATGATGAAGTCGGCCCTGCCTGCATTCTCCTCATCGAGGGACGATATGTCATCCTGTCTTACACAGCAGACTGTGACTATCCGTTTCCCGGGAAGATAACCTTCAAGATACGGCACGATGCCGCCCCTGTTGTCTGAATGATAGTTGCCGTTATAGTGGATGAACTGTCTGACAGGAGAGCCGTCAGGACATCCTTCGGCAAATGCCTCTGCAATGGACCACGCCATGGTGGCGTCTTTCAGGGCCTGAGCCTCGGCATAATATGACGGGCCGTCGGAATGCGAGCCTGACATCATCCTCATCAGGGCAAACATCTGGTCGGATTCCTCAGATGCCTCAAAAGGAATCGGAAGCGGAGCCATATACGCCTTGTCGCTTTCCGGGAGGGAATCCAAAGCCTCCAGACCGTTATCCTTTACATAAGCCGCATACCTCCGCGGAACATTCGTCGCCACAAATTTCAGGGAATGATCCCTGGCAAAGAATATCAGAGGCTCATAGTCGGTCCAGAAA